>JAYENI010000221.1:0-24506 GCA_034722015.1 Pseudomonadota bacterium | reverse complement strand
GGATTATCGTTCGTCTTCAAGGCGCGGTAACGGGCGCATAGTCGTTCTATGCAACCGTTGCCGCAACGCCGAAGACGGACGAAAAGACAAGCAGGATGGTATGTCATTTTCCAGAAATCGCCTAAGAACCTGTCCGAGAATGGAAGTTCTACTGCGGAAAAGCCTCGCAGGCCGAATTTTATGTTCGTTCTCGTCGAATAGAGGCGACTATTCTCCTCAAACGAACATAAAATCCACCTCAGCGACGCTTCCCCTCGCGACGAACCCCATGCTTGGACAGGCTCCTAGCGTTTTTTCGGAACGTCGCTTGTGGAATAATCGCCCGCTTGTCCCGGGGGCAATGCGAATTCCGCCCCTCGCACCGAAGACGCAGGGACGGTCGCCAGCAGATAGCTGAATCCTGAAATCGGCTGGCGGGCATGTCGTGGCCGATTGTGATAACGCGGACGGGTCACTGGCGACGGACACGCCATGAGACCGGAACACTGCATTCCGCGGAAAAAGAAACCGGACCGCTGGAGCGGACCACCGTAAAGAATCATTTCCCGATCTGATTGCTAGAGGAGACAACCATGGCACACCCAGGTGAAGACTACAGAGACGCTACCGCAAAAATGGACGAGATGGGCGTGGACCCGGAGTACGTCCTCGGATGGCAGGGCGGTTACCTTGGCCATCCGAAACGCGAGGAGCAGCGCGTCTCGGACGCCTATAACGCCGGCTATTCCGACGGTGAGGGGAAAGAGACGGGCAACTTCGACAAGTGGGTCAAGTCCTGATTCCCTGAACTTCCGGACGCCGGTCAGGGATTCCAGCCCGGCCGGCGTTCTCCGGAACTGTTTGCGACATCCGGCGGGACGGAGATCATCGGCGCTTCCGCGGCTCGGCTATCCCTCGCCCCAGACCCCGCCATCCGGTACGATCGAATCACGCATCGTCGGCGCGGAACCCGTCATGCTCCGCAAGGAACGTTGCAGCGCGGCCATCGCCTTCGGCGCCTCGAGATCGATCACGTAGTCCGGAATCCATTTGTTGTCCTTCGCGCCCATGCGGTCCCGCACGTGCTGACCAAGAGTGCGCCGCAGACCGAACCCCGGCCCCTCTTCCCGGTCGAAAGCAAACTCCGAGTACTCCGTCATTCGCTCGTTGATGAACGCGATCGTTTCCTCGCGATAGTCACCCGACCCGTCGGCATCCCGGCGATTATCGTCTATCAGACCGACAAGCTGCCTTGCCAGGGCGAGGATGAACTCGCGGCGCACGTCTTCCTCGTATTCCCCGTAGAGCAGTCTGTCGGTCATGTGAATGAGGTAGACGACGAATTCGGAAATGACGTCGAGTCGCTGGGAATGCGTCGTGGTCTCGAAACCCTCGTTTTCCAGATTCAGGAGTCCCTCACCGGCGATTCCCCAGATGTTCGCGCTCATCGCCCCGGCGATGTCGTCGATACTGCGTTGCCTGTCTTTCTGGTTCCATCGGGACTTTAGCCGCGCCATGATCCATCCTCCACCGCCTGACCGCGGGTCGTCTCGCCAACTTTCGAAGGTAGTATAATGCAATAGACATCGGTCTTACCCATTGATTCTTGGTGGTTTTTATTCCCGCTACGCATCCGTCGGCCGATCGACCCATGTAATCGGACCCGGATGCGGAATTCGGGGGTATTCGAGGGATGAGCTCAGGATGGCACTGGATACACAAACGCTGCGCGATACCGTACAGCACAATTGCGATATTTCCGACGCGAGACACGCCTCCGACTACACGCTGTGCATCTATCTGCTGAAGATGCGCGAGTTGTTTCGCTGGGAAAAGGGTCTGGGCTTCGAGAACCATTTTCCGAAGGAGGAGATCGGCAGCTGGCTGACGGAGCGCGAACAGCGCTGGGAAAACCTGGAGAACGAGGAATTCCGTCGGATTGCCATCAGCGGCTCGCAACTGGACCCCTTTGATACCAATGCCGTCAACGACCGTCTGCTGGGAGAGGGATTTGTCTACAGTGGCGGCATCGGACGCCGGGGCGCTCCGCATTTCTTTCTTGCCCGTCTGGAGCGCCAGATCGACCACGACGACTACCGGATCCTGGTCGCGGGAAAGGAACTGGCCAGGGACCTGACCTCCCCGCCGGCAATGACCCTGGGGAAAACCATCTACGTCCGCCAGGAGTCCCTGACCCGCATGATCTGGGAAAGGTTCCAGGAATGGCGATGGCACCAGTATGAAAACGCCATGCAGCGCGCGCTGTCGTACTACGACTTCGACAACGACATCCCGGGCGCACTGGGCGCGATGATGGAGACCGAGATCGAGCCGGTCGTCCAGCATGAGGTCGGTGAAGTGCAGGCGGGCGCGCTGCTTGGCGATCAGTGGAAAGTCATGGTGATGGCGGCGTCGCGCTCACGCGCGGAGATCATGGCGCGCGCGGTACGCGATCACCTCGCCGACACCCTGACCACCCTGCCCGCGCTGCTCGACTCCGGCGCCGAGGCCTCGCTGCACTTCTACATGGCCAACCTCACCGCCATGCGGAAGGACCTTTTCCCGGGTTTCGGCATCGCCTACGATGAATGGGCCTCAGGCGGAGGTCTGGACGCAATGCGCGAAGTCGTCGAGGCGGGCCGCGCGCACTGGCTGGAAACGGCCCTCGGCATGCTCGACATCCATGAGGCGCACGGCGGGGACCCTCAACGCCCCCTGGAGCGCTATGTCGAGTCACGACGTTTGACGATGTAAGCCCATGTACCACGACAGCTCAACCCGCGCACACCTCTCCACACTGCGGGAGGTCAAGCCCCACAGTTTCATCTTCGAGCAGGACCAGGCGTTGCCGGACGCGCTCTGCGACGAAATGGTCGCGCGTTTCGAGGCCGCGCGGGAAGAGCAGTATCCGGGAAGGATCGGACAGACGATGCACGAAGACGACGGCATCAAGAAGTCCACCGACCTGGTGGTCAGCGGCAAGCCGCACTGGAAGGACATCGACAGGGTGCTGTTTCGCTCCCTGGGCCGGGCAATGCTCGAGTTTCGCGAGGGCTTCCCCTATTTCAAGGGGCCCTTCAAGGACATGGGTTACGCCATCCAGCGCACCGACCCGGGCGAGTACTACCACTGGCACATCGACGGCGGTAGCCACCAGTTCAGCCAGCGGCAACTGGTCGCCGTCTGGTACCTGAACGATGTCGACGGACCCGGTGGGGAGACGGAATTCCTGTTTCAGGATGTCAGGATCACACCGCGAAAGGGAAAACTCATTCTGTTTCCGCCCTTCTGGACCCATGAGCACCGGGGCGTGCAGTTGAAAGAAGGCATCAAGTACATCGCGACAACCTGGGTGGTCTTTGCGTAACGGTGGAAGTCTGTCGTCTCATGTGTACAAGCTGGAACTCACGTTGACTCGCCCCGCCGCTCCCACGACTCATGGGGACTCCCCCTGATCATTCGAAGGGGTCAGAGCCCTTTTCTTGCTGACTGCAAGGCTCGATACTGGGCTCGTGGCTAGCGTCTACCCAGGTGAGATTCACACCCACTAAAATATGCGGCATTGCCAAGCCGCTGCTGCCCCCTATTCTCCGCTTCTAGCCCCTATAATCGGGCCATGCCGCAGGATTGACATACCATATAGCGTATATATACTAATTAGGGAATGTGGGAGATATTCGAGCATAGGAAGGCCGTAAAGCAGCTTGCGGCGCTGCCGATTGATGTGCTCAAACGATATGAAAAATGGAAAGATATCATATTGATAAGTGGCCCTGATGGGTTGAAGAAAATTAGAGGCTTTAGGGATGAAGCACTACGTGGTGAGTGGAAAGGGCATCGTTCATCCCGTCTAAACATTCAGTATCGCGTCATCTATAAAATCGAGAAGGACCTTGTTTTTGTTCAGGTGGTTAACGTGACTCCGCACGATTATCGGAGGAAGTAATATGAAAAATTATCGAAAAGCAAAGAAGTTGGTGGATGTCTCTGTCGGGGAGTCGGTTCGGATTCTTCGTGAATTGCAGGAGATGAGCCAGAACGAGCTTTCTGAGCTAACGGGCATTCCCCAATCCACTATCTCTGCCATTGAAAATGATCGGGTCAACCTGGGAGTGGAGAGGGCAAAGATTCTTGCCAGGGCGCTTAAATGTCATCCCGCTGTTTTCGTCTTTCCAGGTTGGGATGTCCGCCAGGAGTCTGCGGCATAAATCGGATAACCGGGGGTGATTAACCCCTAGTCCCCATACCACCTGGCAAGCGGGTCCGCACCAGGCGGTTCACAAGAAGGAAGCACACGACGATTTCAAGCATCTCCATGCGCCTTTTATCCAAAGAGCACGCACCAGCACGCCCGCCCGCAGGTACTTTCCCATCAGTTTCAGCAATCGCTTGTCGCGCACCTTCCAACCTACTCTGGCCATCAGGGTGTCGTGTGGAACATGGTCGAAAAACTTCGCCAAGTCCAGGTCGACAGCGATACGGCAGCCTTCACCGATGAATCCTTGTACCCGCCTCAGTGCTCCGTGGGCGGATCCGGGCCGGTGCAAAGAAAACCGGGGATCTCGTTCAACTCCACGTCCGCGGTCGATGGCGAAAGTATATTGCTAGCCGGTACGTGACCCGTCGGTTCATCGACCGCTTCGATGGCAGCGCTGCCATTCCCGGGTGACGCAAGGCGCTCAAAGTGTCGCCTCGCCGCATCGGTCCCGGAATCGATCGCTTCCACCAGTCGTTCGCCCGGGAATGTCCTGATACTACCCAAGCCGGGCCTTGGTCGAAGGCGACAGTTTCTACCATTCCCTATGCTGCCTTGCTCGAACACATTGAGCACGAGCAGGTGAGGCAGACCCTTCCAAAGGGGCATTTCAGTGATTCTCGTGAGCTGATGCCAGGGCATCGCGCTTTGGGGCGGCCCAGAGGTCCGCCCCAAAGCATACACAGGAGCGAGATCAAGGCTTGGTAGAGTACCCCGGCGACGACCGGGATAATTCTGGCCGACAGGGTGTTCAGGCCCCAAAAAACCTCTATAATCCCCGTGCTCTTCAATATCGCTTCTTTCGAGTCTGCTGGCATCGTGCCTACATCCTCTTGAGCGGTAATCGAACCTTTGGGAGGTATCATGGGCAGAAAACTTTACGTCGGCAATTTACCGTACTCAGCCACCCAGCAGACGCTGGAGGAAGCATTTGGACAATGCGGAACGGTCGACTCGGCCAATGTGATCACGGATCGTGATACGGGGCAGAGCAAGGGCTTTGGCTTCGTCGAGATGTCGAGCGATAGCGAGGCACAGAGGGCGATCCAGGAACTCAATGGCACCAACCTCGACGGCCGCGATATCAAGGTAAATGAAGCCAAGCCGAAGGCCCCACGGGACAACCGCGGTGGCGGTGGCGGCGGTCGCTGGTAGCGACCTTGCTTTCGGGGTCGGCGGAGACGCAAGCAGGCGTAGAACCGATTCCCGATGAGCGATACGAAACCCGGCCTCGCGCCGGGTTTTTTTTGCTCAGCCCACGACCTTGTTTGGGCGAACCCGGTCGTTTAGGCGATTGCCGGATAATGACATTCCAGATTGCGCCGGATTTTCGTTCGTCTTCAAGGCGCGACAACAGGCGCATAGTACGGACTATGGAACGGTTGTCGCAACACAGGAGACGGATGAAAAGACCACCAGGATGGTTTGTCAATTGACAGAAATCGCCTTGATCCATCGTTGATGATTCGAGCTGATCTGACACCAACCTGTCAGATGATGTCGCCACTACGACGGCTTTTGGGTTTGTCGCGGAGGGAAAAGGACTTACCAGGGCAGAGCGTCCAGGTTCACGTTTCCTCCGGACAGTACGACACCGACGGTCTTTCCCCCGAGATCCAGGTCGTCGCCGAGCAGGGCCGCAAATGGCACCGCCGAGGACGGTTCCACGATCAACTTGGCGCGTTCCCATATCAGGCGCATCGCGCGCACGATATCGGCCTCCGGGACGGTGACGATATCGTCCACCTCGGATTGGATGATCCGGAACGGCAGTTCGCCCAGGGACGTCAGGAGTCCATCCGCAACGGACCCGGCATCCGTTGGAGGCTGACGCACCCCGGCCCGCAACGAGCGCGCCGCGTCGTCCACCCGCTCCGGCTCGACACCGATGACGGATACGGGACCCGGGCAGCGCCGCGCCGCCAGCGCGGAACCGGCCAGTAGCCCTCCCCCGCCGACCGGAACGAGGACCGCGTCGAGGTCCGGCACCTGCATGCACATCTCAAGCACCGCTGTGCCCTGACCCGCGATGACCTCCGGGCTGTCGTGCGGGTGCACCACCACCGCCCCCGTCCGCGAGACCAGGTCGTCCAGGGCCTGCTCGCGCGCCGCCTGCCCGGCGCCGCAGGGAACGATCGTCGCCCCGTAACGCTCCGCGGCGGCACGCTTCACCGGCGAGGCGGATTCGGGGACCACCACAGTGGCGGGAATACCACGCCACGCAGCCGCCTGGGCGAGCGCCGCGGCATGGTTTCCGGACGAATGCGCCGCCACCCCCCGTGATGCGTCCCGATCATCCAGGGAATACACGGCATTGCACGCGCCGCGGATCTTGAACGAACCGGTCTTCTGCAGATTTTCGCACTTGAACCGGAGCCCGGCCCCGACCAGCCTGTCGAGGCTGGCGCAGGTCACGACCGGAGTGTGGTGAATCCGGGTCCGTATGCGGGCCAGTGCCCCTTCGACATCGGCCGAATGGACGTCGCTCACGTTCCTGACGGAACCCATGCCGCCGTGCATCTGACGGCCACTGGTGGCATCGGCCGGATCATCCGGTGTGTGGTCTGGATGGCGCGGGAGCCACCGGCGATCACGAAGCGGTCATGATCAGTTCGGTCTGGGTGATATCGCCTTCCGTGTCGATATCCAGGCCCTCGATCCCGGGCAGCCTGTTCAGGATATACGCCGCCATCATGGCGGCCATCCGGTCATTTCCGTTTTCCATCGCCGTGAGCATCTTGTCCGCGACGATGCGGCAGCGCTGTTCGATGTCCGGCCGGTCCACCCAATCCCGGCTCATCTGCCAGCCATCGTCCATGTCCTCATCCATCTTGCGGAACAGGTCTTCCGCACCCGCCACCATATCCGCGGGAATATCCATCGGAAAAGTGTCCTCATTGACTGTTACCTTGAGCATCATGCCGCGACATCCCCGCTGACCAGAAAAACACGACGCGATTATAACCCTGCGCCGAAACACGGCGACGCCCCCAATGAGACCGGTGACCGACTCCGCGGCAATCGCCTTAACTTCAGGTCCGCCCGTTGTTTTCGTTAAAATGGCGTGATGCTGACAAAAATTCCCGGTGTCCTTGGTAAACGCGACCTGGAGCAGATCCGGTCAATCGTGTCCGGCGCGCGATTCGTGGACGGCAAGCTGTCCGCGGGCATGGCGGCGCAACGCGTCAAGAACAATACGGAAATGGCCGCCGACGAGTCCCGACTGGAGGGGCTCAACGCCCTGGTCATGGGCGCACTGGTTCGCCACCCCCTGTATCAGCACGCCGCGCTGCCACACAGGGTCGCGACACCATTCTATGCGCGATACACGCCCGGACGTTCCTACGGCGACCATGTCGACGACCCGGTCATGGGATCGGAGCACCGGTATCGATCGGACGTATCCATCACCCTCTTTCTCAGCGCACCGGAGGACTACGACGGGGGCGAGCTGATCATCGAAACCTCCTTCGGGAACCAGGAGGTAAAGTCCCCGGCGGGTGACGCCGTGCTCTACCCGTCCTCGAGCCGGCACCGCGTCGCCGAGGTCACCGGCGGCGAACGTCTCGTCGCGGTCACCTGGGCACAGAGCCTGGTGCGCGACGCCGCAAGGCGGGAATTGCTGTTCGAACTGGGACAGGCCCGCGACCGTCTGCTCGCCAGGTCGCCCGATGCCTCGGAGACGAGGCAGGTCGACAAGTCCTACGTCAATCTGCTTCGTATGTGGGCCGAGTTGTAAGCAGGCTAGTGGCGGTATTTTCTAGATGCCGTCCGCGGCGGGGCGCCGGTCCGGATGAATCTGCTCGGGCCGCAGCTTCGCGGTGAAGTATTCGTCTGCATCGTCGATGTCCACGGGGTTACCCCGGCGGTCGATGAGAGGAAGCTCGTAGTCGTTCCACCCGCGCAACCCGGTCCTCAGCGACTTGGTGTCACTGTAGCCCAGCAGGGTCAGGGTCTGTGCGGCCAGGACACTGCGGTTGCCCGAGCGGCAGACGATCACCACCTCCCGGTCGCGCGCCGCAACCAACTCCGGCTCGGTCTCTTCGAAGTCGTACTCGCAAGCGGATTCCAGGATCCCGCGTGGCACATTGAGTGAACCCTCGATATGCATCGCATTGAACTCGTCGGGTTCCCTCACGTCCAGCAGCAGCGGCTCGTGGCCTTCCTTGAGACGCTCATCGAGGTCCCATGGCATCAACTCGACGACGGCGGGAAAACACTCCGCGATAAGATCGATAAATCGTTTCATGAATTTCCGTCCATTGACTTAGGCGATTTCTGTCAAATGACCTACCATCCTGCTTGTCTTTTCGTCCGTCCTCTGTGTTGCGACAACCGTTCCATCGATCGACTGTGCGCCTGTTGTCGCGCCTTGATGACAAACGAAAATCCGGCGCAATCTGGTAGGTCATTTTCCGGCAATCGCCTTAGAAAACCGGATCAGCAACGGTAGGGGAGCCTGATCGCGCCAGCCGGTACGTATCGCGCGCTTGCCGGGCGTATCTTCCCGTCGAATGGACCGGGATGGATCGAGATTGATTCCCGTACTACCGGTGTTCCCGGATTCATCCCGATTCACCACCATACTCCCGGTTGGCCCTGAGGCCGTGTTCCACCGCGATCACCGCGGCCTCCACGCGTGAGTGGATCCCCAGTTTCCTCAGGATCGCCTTGACGTGGAGCTTGACGGTGCCGTCCGAGATACCGAGATTGCGTGCGATCACCTTGTTGCTCTGCCCCTCGGCGAGCAGCCCCAGGATTTCCGTTTCACGAGGGGTCAAATCGTCGAGTGGGCTGGACTCCGGGGCCGGCGGCGGGGCATCGCCCTGGACCACCCTGGCCAACACGTGCGTCAGCGTGGGCGCCACGACGGTCTTGCCGGCCACGATGTCCCGCAGCGCCACGACCAGATCGTCGGGCTCCATGTCCTTGAGCAGATACCCGCGGGCCCCGTTGCGCAGCGCCTCGATCAGATCCCGCTCGTCGCTGCTCGTGGTCAACATGACAACGGGCGGTTCGAATGCCTCCTCCTTCAGCTTGCGCAGGATTCCGAGACCGTCGATCGTCGGCATGCGCATATCCAGGAGCACGACGTCGGGCTTGAGCGAGTGCGCCAGCTTCAGGCCTTCCTTTCCGTCACCCAGGGAACCGACAACATCGATCCCGCGGCGAATCAGCAGACCCTGCAATCCCTCACGGAACAGGGTGTGGTCATCGATAACCAGTACGCGCAGTACCATTCTCGGCATTTCTCCGTGGAAACAGCTCTATCCGGTCCGCAGCCACACCTGTGTGACTGAAGCTGAGTACTACCCTGACTCCCTCACCCGGCTCGCTTTCGATCTGTAGCGTGCCCCCGATCTTCCTTGCGCGGTCCTCCATGATACTCAGACCCACGTGTTCTCCCTTGCTCTCCTTTCGAGCCGGCTCCCGCATACCCACACCGTCGTCCTCGACGAGTACCGTGTATTTACCCGAGTTGTCTCCACGCAACATGACGCGCACGGTATTCGCCTGGCCGTGCTTCCTCACGTTGGCCAGCGCCTCCTGGACCACACGCAGCACCTGGATCTCGTATTCGTCCGGCAGTGGCTTGTCGGGCCACTCCTCCTGAAGAAAAACGTGAATCTCCGGACACTCGTTGCGAAACCGTTCCACCGTCTGCTCGATCGAGGGTAGCAGTCCGCGTTTGTCGATCGGCGCCCTGAAATGGGCGATCAACTCGCGGAGTTCCGTGTTGGCCTCCTCGATACTGGTTTCGATCCGCTCAAGCTGCTGCCAGATGATTGCCTCGTCTCCCTGGTGCAGGGTCTCGTCGAACACGCGAATCTGGAAACGGACGCTGGCCACCGTCTGTGCCAGGGAGTCGTGAAGCTCATGCGCGATCCGGGTCCGCTCCTCCATGATCGACAAGCGGTTTGCCTCCTCGTCGAGACGGGCCTTGTCGATCGCCATACCGAGGTGCCGTCCGATGCTGGTCAGCAGTTCACTCATGTCCGGCTTCAGGAATGCATCACTCTGCGCGAGGTACAGGTTGTACACGCCGAGTGTCTGTCCCCGATATTGCAGCGGCACGACGAACATGGAGTGACGACCATCGCTGAAAAATGGTCGACCGACGCGCCGGTCGCAGGGCGCCATGTCGTTCTGAACCATGACACCGTCTTTCACCACTGCCTCGCCGCAGAGACAATTCTGCGCCGGCAATACCCGCTCGCGCTCGACGATCTCGTCATCCAGGCCCACACTCGTCACCAGGCGCATCTGTCCGTCCCGGGTCAGCAGTCGTACGGCGCCCGCCCGGGCATCCACGGCCTCTGTCAGGGTCGACAGGCAACGGGACAACAGGTCGTCAAGATCCCGCGCGACATTGATGCTGGCCGCAATATCGTAAAGTATGGTCAGCGAGCGCGTCTTCTGGTTCGTGTGTTCGGTGTAGGTCTGGAGTTGCAGTTCCGTGTCCTTGGAGAGCGACTGCAGCATCTCTCCCAGAGAATTCAGGTCCTGGGCCAGTTCAGAAAATTCCCGGCCCCCCCCCTCGGACAGACGCGACCCCAGCTCGCCACCGCGCATACGGAAAACCCATTCCTTCAATTCGAGCAACGGTGCGATGTAATGTCTCCCCAGCAACCAGGCACTGGCCAGGACGGCGAGTAATCCAACGGATCCCGCCAACAGCGGCGCCATGCCGGCAGTGTGGCTCAGGGGTGAAATCACAAGCGCCACAAGAACGAGCGCGATTCCGCCGAAGAAGCAGGTCAGGATCGCGAAGCAGGTAGCGGAGCATTGCCGCATGCCACCCTGGACGGTACGCGTAGTGATTTCGTCACCAACGGCTTGCTGGTCGGAAGGCGGAATGTCGCGTGGGGACACAGCCATTGAGAGGAGCTATCGGCAGCGACCAGGAGGATGCCGGAAGGGCAATACGGGGACTGTTCGAACGCCGGTGTGCACCAGGGCAGTTCTCACTCGGTCCCGGGAGGGACAAAACCCGGGTCGTTGGGATTCATGAATATAAACTCGAACCTGCCGGGCTCCAGTTCCACGTAATCGATTACGGTGCCATTGAGCAGTGAAAGACATGATTGCGGAACGGTAATCTCGATACCTTCCGAGTGGAAACGAAAGTCATCGTTCGTACCGACGTCGTCGAAACCCATCGCGTACCGAAAACTGTCGTCTTCGCTGCGACTCGCGGCCACCCGCAGGGCCGAATTCTCCATTTTCGACTGGGCCGCGGATTCCTTGATCTGCCTGGCGGCATTCTGCGTTACGGTAATCATCTTTCTGCTGAATTCAGTCTCAACTGCGATCTACGGGATTGCGAAGCCGTTTATCCCGCCCCGACATCATGGGATTTGCTGACGTCGCGAACGAAGGACAGGAACCGCCGCGTCCAGCGGTGGCGCCCGGTGTTTCGCAAATGAGCGTAACACGCGAGTACATTCCGGTAAACGATGCCATCCATTCCCCCGGCGATCCCTTTTCCGCGGAGCATTCGATAGGCGAACCGTGTCTCTGCGGGCAGATTCTCCAGGGAGGAGTAATGGAACTCGTGGGCGTGGATCGGTTTATTGCCGGACGCGTCGGAGTCCGATGGCCACGGGCAGAACCCCGTTTCTTCCAGTTGGATGTACCCTCGCCCCCGGGGACTGGCATGCATGACGGTATCGGCGTGTATCGCACCGACCATCTCGCGCTTTTCCCCTTGCCATGTGATGCTGCGCGAGAGGTACATCAATCCGCCGCACTCTGCATAGACCGGCAAACCGGCCTCTATCGCCTCCCGAACGGATCGCCGCAGGGCCACGTTCGCCTCGAGCTCTTCCATCAGCGACTCCGGGAAGCCGCCACCGATGAACAGCCCGTCGATCTCGGGAAGTTTTGAGTCCTCCAGAGTATTGACGGTAACCAGATCGGCACCACCGCGCGCCAGGGCCTCGAGGTCATCCGCGTAGTAAAACCCGAACGCCGCGTCCCTTGCGATACCGATCCGCAGGTCCCTGGAAACCTTCCCGAGCTCAACCGGAGGTACGAAATCTTCCATCGGAAGCGCGGGCGCCTGTTCGGCGGCACGCCGTATCCCATCCAGATCGACCTGCTCCGACACGATCCGGGCAATCCCGGCGATTCTTGACTCCGCGGCCTCGTCTTCATTGCTGGGCATGAGACCCAGGTGCCGCTCCGTCAGATCGAGTCCGGTACTTCTTCTTACCGCCCCGAGCACGGGGACATCGGTGTAGTGCTCCATGACCGCCCGCATCTTGGATTCGTGCCGGTCACCACCCACCTGGTTGAGAATGACGCCCGCGATGTGTACATCGGTATCGAACGCCTGATACCCCAGCACGAGCGGAGCCAGTCCGCGAATCGTGCCGCGGGTGTCGAGCACGAGAACAACCGGAGACCGCAGCAGCTTTGCCAGTGCGGCATTGCTGTTCGTCCCCCTCACATCGAGACCGTCGTACAGGCCCTTGTTGCCTTCCGTGATGATGATGTCCGATTCCCGCCCGTACCCGGACACGGATTCCACGATTTCCGAATCACTCGACGTATAGAAGTCCAGGTTGTGGCAGGGTCGGCCACTCGACAGGGAAAGCCACATCGGATCGATATAGTCCGGTCCCTTCTTGAAGGGCTGGACAACCATGCCCCGGTCGCGAAACGCCCGGGTCAACCCGATCGTGAGGGTCGTCTTGCCGGAAGACTTGTGGGCAGCGGACACGAGCAAATGGGGCATGGCGTGCAATCGCGTGAATCTATCAACCTGGCTGCCGGGCTCCGGCGAGCCTGGAGGACGTCGGTGGCGGGCAAGCGGGACAGGCCAGGAACGAGGCGAGACAGGCTTCCCTGACGCACCGCAAGACATTGACCCGAGGTTCGGCGCGTTTGGCCGACCCTGATGCGAGGAGTGACAGAAATGACTACCGCATCATCGTGGCCGGTCTTCCGGGACCGGGAGACGGCGTCTGTACCGAAGCGGGAAAACTCAGGCCGATTCCGCCGGAGCAGTCTGTGCGTCATCAAGGGACTCGGGAAGAAATGCGAGCACCTTGATCGCCAGCACGACAATGGCAAGCGCCATCGCGACGCCACCGATGCCGAGCAGCACCTCCCATACGCTCGGCGCGTATTGCCCCACGGCGCCGTCGTAGAAGGAACTCTCCACTTCCATGTCCGGAAACAGCGGCATGGGAAACGCCTGGCCCCCGATGATGATCACATAGACCTGCGCGAGTCCGCCGACGATCACCAGAGCGGCGCCCACGGCGGCTGCGGTCACCGATTCCCGGCACTGCGGGAGGTAGAAAAGGACTAGCGGCACGATGCTGCCAAGCACGATCTGCACGCCCCAGAACAGCTGCGTATAGACCCCTCCATCGAGGAGGAAAAATGCCTCGACGGCATGGCGCTCCGTAAAATACAGGTTGGTGAGGTGATACACCATCACGAAATAGAGGACGGAGGCGACGAACACCCCGAGGAGATTCTTCAACCGCATGACGATCTCCATGCCCAGCGGTCTCTCGGTCCAGCGGTAGGAGGCCAGCAGGACCAGGAGAAAGATCGCCAGTCCGAACGAGAACGACATGATGACGAACATCGGGGCAAACAGGGCCGAATCAAAGGTGTCGCGCGCCACGAGAAACCCGAAGATGGACCCGGTACCAGTCGTCAGCATCAACCGCCAGATAAAGGCGGTCAAACCCGCGGACTTGCTGTACCGGTTCATCTTGCGCTCCATCATCATCCACAGGTAGACCGCGACGATGAAGATGAACCCGGTGTACAGGAAGATGTTCCAGGCGAAGATCGACTTGAAATTGTAGTAGGTCATGGCCACGATCAAACGATCGGGACGCCCCAGGTCCAGTACCAGGACGGCGAGCCCGCCGACGAGCAAGGCGATTGCAAGCAGCGCGGACAGGCGTGAAAGCGGCTTGTAGGCAGGATTTCCAAAAACCGACGCGATGGATGCCACGTTCAGCGCCCCGGAGGCGGCCACGATCAGGAACACGGCGAACACGTGCGGGGTTCCCCACACGATCTGGTTGCTCATGCCGGTCACCCAGTGACCCTCGGTTTCCATGTGGTGGGCGGCGCCCAGTCCCATCAGTATCAGCAAGCCCAGGAAGCCGAGAAGCGCGTAGTACCCCAGCGAGTTTCCGTCAATCGTCGTAAAACGTGGCATTTTCATCTATTTTTCCGCGTGCCGGTTCCGGTCCAAAGGCCGCAACCAGGAAAATCCTTAACCTCAGATACCCTGATATCTCACACCGGTATTCAGTTTGAGGTCAGCGCGAATCTGGGTTGCGCCTCGCTCCCTCATCCGTTGCGAGATTTCGCTGTCTGGGTCATACAGATCGCCGAACAGAATGGCCTGGTGGCCCTCCTCGTCGCAGGCCTCCGCACAGGCCGTCGTGCCGTCTCCCCTGTCTACCTTGTGGACACACATGGTGCAGGACTCAACGGTTCCCTTGCCACGCGGCGCATACGGCTTCTGGTCGTGGAGTGTCTCGTGAATGAACGAGCGCGCCTTGTACGGGCAGGCCATCATGCAATAGCGGCAGCCGATACAGGTGTGCTTGTCCACGAGAACGATGCCGTCCACACGGCGAAACGAAGCGCCTGTCGGGCACACATCCACGCAGGGCGGATGTTCGCAGTGCTGGCATAGCATCGGCATGGTCACCACGCGACCCGTGCGCTTGTCCCGGGCGGTCAGCTTACGGATCCACTGGGCATCCGTCGTCGGCCTGCCAAATCCCTCCAGATTATGCTCTTCGTCGCATGCCTTGATGCAGGCATCGCAACCATCGTTGCACTTCTCCGTGTCGATCAGCAAACCCCAGCGCACCTTGTCCGTCACGGGTTGATCGGCCGGACGGGCCGCTTCCGCGACTGTCTGCAGGAAAACACCGGGAACCGCTGCGACGGCAGCCAAAGACGAGACGAATCTTCTTCTCGCGGCATCCCCCAGATCGTCGTTTTCGCGACCCGGTAAATTCTCTGTTGTCATTTCTCAGCAATCCCCGGTTCGATTCCGTTGATCCTGCCTGGCCGGCAGGTAGCCTGATGACCGCCGGTCATTCAGCCTCCGGCTCATCATTGTGGCACTGGAAGCAATCGATGTTGACCGCGGCGTAGGTATGACAGCTCGAGCAGAAATGCTCCTCGCTGCCGTACTCCGGATAACTGCCACCCTCGATCGGATTGACGTGGCAATCGATGCATCCCTTCAGGCTGTGCTTCTCCGTGCGGATGCCCCGGTGTACGGTGTCGTCGCGCTGATGCAGTATGAACTCCATGTGGTTCCGGCGCATGACGTCGGTATCCTCGACGCACTGCGTCCCTTTCTCCGCGGGAACAGGCGGGATATTGGGCAGAGGCACCCGCCCCTCGCCGGTGGCCATGAGCGGCAGTACCCACAGCAGGGCGAGCAATATCGCCCCGGCGGTGAGCCTCATACGAACATACGACGCTCTCATCAGTAACCTTCCCGTCAGTGCCCTAACGCCATGTCGATATATCCGGTCGGACACACATCCGAACAGATGTGGCAGCCGATGCAGCGATCATAATCGGTATCGACGTACCGCCCGGTGGTGCTCTTGTCCTTTTTGACGCGAAATACGGCGTCCTGCGGACAGAAAATGACACAATTGTCACACTCGAAACACATGCCGCAGCTCATGCAGCGCCCGGCTTCTTCCACCGCCTGTTCCGTAGACAAGCCAATGACGCGTTCCTGGAAATGCCCCAGCACCTCCTCCGAGTCCGGAACCGCCTCGTCCCGCAGCAATCGGGGCGTAAACTCAAAGTGGCCCAGGAACATGTGATCAGTCGTGATGATCTCCGCCCCGGATCTGTCTTCATAGTTGTGTATGGCCCAGTTTCCATCTGCGGTGCCTCTCTGCTCCTCGACCTCCGTGGCATTGAACGACTCGGGCTCGAGATGCGATTCCTTCAACTTCTGCAGCAGGTTGAAGTGATGCACGTCGACCTTGGGGCGCTTTCCGGGTGCCTCAGCGCGCAGGTAATGATCGATGCTCTCGGTCGCAATCGACGCCTGACCGATCGCCGTGGTCAACAGGTGGGGACGGACGATGTCGCCCGCGACGAAGTGTCCCGGCTTGTTGGGCATCGCGTAGAACTTGTCCGAGTCCATGAGACCGCGTCCGTTATCCAGCTCTTCAAGCCCCGTCAGGTCTCCTGACTGACCGATGGCGGACACGATGAGGTCGCACTCGAGTTCAAATTCGGTGCCCTCGACGACAACGGGTCTGCCGTCTTCCATATTGCACTTGGCCATGCGCAGCGCGATTGCCCGGCCTTCGTCGTTGAGCACCACTTCGGTCGGCATCACGCCATCCAGGATCGTGACACCCTCGCGCATTGCATCTTCGACCTCATGGTCCGCGGCGGTCATCTCGCTGCGCGTGAACAGGGAGGTCAGGGTGGCCTCCGCGCCGGTGCGGGACGCGGCATAGGCGGCATCGTGCGCCACATAACCACCGATCACCTGCTCCGGCCGTTCCGCTTCGGCAAGTTCGATCTTGCCAATTCGGCGGGCAACGGACACGACGTCGATGGACGTATCACCACCACCGACGCACACGATCCTGCCGGTCGTGACCTGCAACGTACCCTTGTTAAATGCATCCAGAAACGCCACACCGGAAACGCAGTTGGGCGCGTCGGCCCCCGGGACCGGCAACGCCCGTCCGGACTGGCAACCGATGGCCCAAAGGATTGCGTCATAGTCCTTTTCAAGTTGCTCGATCGACACGTCGCGCCCGACGCGGGTATTCATGCGCGTCTCGATACCGCCCATGTCCAGGATACGCTTCAGCTCGTGGTCCAGTACCTCGCGAGGGGTTCTGTAGCCCGGGATACCGTATCGAAACATCCCGCCAAGCTCATCGTGATCATCGAAAATCACACTGGAGTGGCCGCGTCTGCGCAGCTGGTAGGCTGCGGCCATCCCGGCGGGACCACCCCCGATGATCGCGATTTTCTTTCCGGTGAGTGGCGCGCTGTTGTCAAAGGTGAAACCTTCACGGAACGCACTGTCGCCGATGAACTGCTCGACGGCATTGATTCCGACAAAATCCTCGACATTGTTGCGGTTGCACCCGTCCTGGCAGGGCGCGGGACAAACACGTCCCATCATCGACGGGAAAGGGTTGGCATCGGTCGACCGGCGAAACGCGTACTCCTCCATGCTGACGCCTTCGGGCGGGCTCTCGATGCCCCTGACGATCTGCAACCAGCCGCGAATGTCCTCGCCGGAGGGACAACTTCCCTGGCAGGGTGGTGTGCGGTGCACGTAGGTCGGACACTTGTGCGACGTATCCTCATTGAATATGTCATCCGCAAACGAACCCCAGCGATGGTCTCCTTCCTTGTACTTTCTGAAGGTCAGGTTCTGACTCATTTCTTCTGGTGAAGTCGCCATTTCGGTTCTCCTTCGAGATAAATTCGCTTACTTGAAATAATCAGCTGTCCGCAGTGTCTTCAGCGGCAGACGCCGGCTCGTCGCTATCGCTCTCGTCCTCGGTCGCCTCGTCCGGTGTAAGGACGATGGCCTCGCTGACGAGCTGGTGGACGCTCACGATCTGGTCCATGGTGAACCCGTAGTAGGGAAGGACCTTGGCAAACTGGCTCTTGCAGATTGCGCAGATTGCCGCCATGTGCGTCACGCCGTTTTCCTCGACGACCTGCTTGAGCCCTTCCATACGGGGAAGTGCGCCCTTGACGCGTATCTCCATCAGGTCGTCGGTCAACAGACCTCCGCCGCCGCCGCAGCAATACGTCCCTTCCTTGATCCCCCACTCGGGCATGTCATAAAAATTGTTACAAGTTGCCTTGATGATTTCCCGTGGAATCTCGAACTGCCCGCCGGGTTTGTCACCCATTCGTGATGCACGAGCCACATTACAGGAGTCGTGGTAGGTCAACACCATGTGGTCGTTCTCGGACTTGTCGAACTTCAGCTTGCCTTTCTGAATGAGGTCGTGGGTGTACTCGCAGATATGCTGGGGAACCGGGTAGTTCGGATCCAGAAAATCGAATGGCCCGGCCAGTGTATTCAGGAAACTGTACGCGACGCGCCAGGCATGTCCGCATTCCCCGAACACGATGCGCTTGACACCGAGCTCCAGTGCCGCCTCCCGGATCCTGAGGGCGACGTTTCTCATGTTCTCGTAACTGCCGATGAACATGCCAAAGTTGGCGGCTTCGGACGCGTGAGAGCTGATGGTCCAGGACGCACCGGCTTCATGAAACACCTTGGCGTAACCGATCAGACCGTCTACGTGGGGTTCCGCGAAAAAATCCGCCGAAGGGGTCACCAGAAGAATATCGGCCCCCTTGACGTCCAGCGGGAAGAGCACCTTCACGTCGGTGTCTTCTAAGACCTCTTCCTCGAGCCCCTCCAGCGTATCCGCGAGAGCCGGCTCGGGCAGGCCCAGATTATTGCCAATCGTGAAGACCTTGCCGATGATCTCGTTACAGTATTTCTGACCGACACCGACGGCATCCATAACCTCGCGGGCCGCCATGGAGATCTCCGCCGTATCGATCCCGTAGGGGCAATACACCGAACAGCGACGGCACTGTGAACACTGGTGGAAATAGCTGTACCAGTCGTCCAGCACTTCCCGTGTCATATCCTTGGCCCCGACCAGCTTGGGAAAATATTTCCCGGCCAGGGTGTAATAGCGTCGGTAGACCTGCCGGAACAGATCCTGCCTGGCCACCGGCATGTTTTTCGGGTCAGTCGTACCCAGATAGTAGTGGCACTTGTCCGTACAGGCTCCGCACTTGACGCAGGAATCCAGAAAAACCTGGAGAGACCGGTATTTCCCGGTCAGCTCCCCCATCTTCTCGACCGCGACTTGCTCCCAGTTCTCCACCAGTTCGCCGGGAAAACCCAGCGGCCCCTGGAAGTGCTCCTTTGCGACGAAGGGCTTGCTGTGCGCCATCACCCCTTCTTTCAGGTGCGGGATGACGGGGTATTCCTTTAGCTCTGGTATGTCAAAGTCGGCCATGGTCTGTTTCCCGATTTGATTGCTCTTCTCGCGGCCCGTCTATCAACTGCCGGGCTTGCTTCTGTTGGCTTCGAGCTTCAGGGCCCAGTCGGCGACATGCCGCTTTTCGCGCGGATTGTCCACCTGGTTCCGTGTCGGGCTGAAGAACACACCCGGGGCGTGCAGCAACTTGCTGAACGGGAAAATAATCATCAACACGGCAACGAGCGTAAGGTGCAGAAGCAACAGCGGCTGTGTCGGGATTACCTGCCAGTCAAACCGTATAAGCCCCAGAAAGAACGCCTTGACCCCGACGATATCGGTATGGGACACGAATGTCATCAATGCACCCGTCGTCCCGATCGATATCAGCAGCAGTAACATCAGGTGGTCCGAGGGAGAAGAGATATATCTGACCCTGTCAACCAGGAACCTTCTTGCCCAGAGCCCGCCCAGCCCCGCAAGCATTGCGAACGCCGCGTATTTGCCAAAGGGCTGAACCAGATTGACCCATGACCAGACGGGATCCTGAAAATATCTGAAATGACGGAGCAGTACGACGAGCAACGCGGCGTGAAACATCCAGCCAAAGAGCCAGATCCACTTGTTGGACTTGAACAGGCTCTCGAACACGGTCACTTCCTTCACCATCCGGATGACCACCCCACCCCGGGTGACGGGTGCAGGGGTCGTAGGGATCTTGAGCGGCGAAGGCGTCCGCGCATACAACCAGATGCGATAGCCCACGCCTCCCACCAGGACAGCGAAGGCAAAGTAAGAAAGCAACGCGTAAACAACGGTCAGAAACGTCATGTTTCTGTTTTCTCCTGAACCATACTGATACAGCCGGGCCGGGGCGAACCTGAAGCGCGCAACCCGGCGCCGGATGCGTTCCGGTTAGCCGTCAGACGCAACCCGTGGGTTTCGGCAATCCGGCATACTTACACGCCTGCTTGGCGGGACCGTACGGGAACAGCTCGTAGAGGTACTTGCTGTTTCCCTTGTCCTTGCCGAGCTTCTTGCCGATGGCCTTGGTCAGCACGCGAACCGCAGGCGCGATTTGATATTCCTCGTAGTACTCACGGAGAAAGTTGATGACTTCCCAGTGGTTCTGCGTCAACTCGGCGCCGTCGGCGGCTGCCATGGCATCACCGAGTTCAGGAATCCAGTCGTTGAGATTGGCCAGATAGCCTTCCTCGTCGGTTTCGTATGTCGTGCCGTTTACTTCAAGAGACATGTCGTTTTCTCCTAATATGATTGCTGATCAGCATTGTGAAATTTGTTAAAGCCAGGACTGTACGTTTGCGTGCGATCCGGCTAGATCAACGAAGCCGGGATAGTCCGTAATCTTTATCCCCTCGATGATACTTTCCTCGCTCAGTCCGCGTGCCCGCAGATCGGAACCGAGGACATAGACGGACACGTCACCCATGGCCTGCAACACCTTGCCGGCAATCGTGGTCCCCTTCAGGGCCCCGTAGACGCCATCCTCGAACAACAGGATACTGCTGCCCTTGAGCGCGTGGTCGATACAGGAATCCAGCGTGTTCTTTTCAAAAGGTGATTTGTTAACCGTGTGCAACATCGCCATGTCAATCCTCCCTAGAAACTCAACAGGACATCTTGTTCGTCCATTACCTTGGCTAACTCGGCCCGGTTGACGAGCCGGATGGAGTCTTTTTCCGCCCAGTCCTCGTCCTCGTCCTCGTACTTGAGGTCCTGGAGGTCATCCAGGGTCAGTCCGCGCTCTTCCAGCGACTCCTTTTCCACGTAGATTTTCGTGACTTCATAGTCCCCCAGCGCGCTGTAGGTCGGAGAGAAATTCTTCATCCCCGCGTCCTTGGTGTCCTGACCGCTGGTCAGCTGGAAAACACCGTCGTCGATAAACGCCAGGCTCACGTCCTGATCGAACGCCGCACCGATCAGGACAACCTCCAGGGATTCAAGCGCATAGATGGTTCCGTAAGGGGCCCTGCGATTGACGTACATAAACTTCTTGATGATTTCTGACATCGGTCTCCCCCACTCAATCGCCGAATACGAGCAAACGTTCCGACTGAACTCCCGCCTCGATCAACTGACCCAGACCGGAGATCCTGAACTTCGGCGCAATATTGTCCGCGTCCTTGCCGTTGCGCTTCGACTCGCTGGCGTCCAGTACCCCACGCCTCTGGGCGGCGGCGACACAGACGACGAGGTCGAGATCGTGCTCCTCGGCCAGGGCTTCCCAGAGTTCAGTGATGTTTCTGTCGTCCTGCGGAGGCACACCGAGACGCGACCCGTTGTACACACCGTCGTGATAGAAAAATACCCTGAATATCTCGTGCCCCTTTTCCAGCGCAGCCTTTGTGAACTGATACGCCGAGTCCGAAGACTGATGGTTATAGGGGCCTTCGTTGACTTGAATTCCGAATTTCACGTTATCCTCTCGCTCTCACCGATCGACTAGAAACGAATATGGGCGGATGCGTTGAGGGTCTTGCGCGCACCACGCCAGTTATCAATGTGATATTTCGTGAACGGCAACCCGACCTTCTCGAAAAAACGCGGCCAGCCGATTCGTTCGATCCAGTCGTTGATACGCTCCCAGTCCTTCGCGTCTTCCTTGTAGGTCGTCAGGATGCGTTTGACTATGGAAGCCGCTTCCGGCCAACGCGGCGGGTTGTTGGGAATGCCGGCAGCCACCAGTTTCTGGAAGGTCGGCTTGCCCCTTGCGTTGGAATGATTGCCGCCGACCCAGATCGCCAGCTTGGTGTGCTCGGCATCGTTGATCTGCATCGGGGGGCAAGGGGGATAGCAGGCACCGCAGCAGATGCATTTCTTTTCATCCACCTCAAGCGACGGCTTGCCATTCACCAGTGCCGGCCTGATGGCAGCGACCGGGCAGCGCGCCACAACGGAAGGCCGTTCACACACGTTGGCGACCAGGTCATGGTTGATTTTCGGCGGCTTGGTGTGCTGTACGTTGATCGCGATATCACCCTGCCCGCCGCAGTTGATCTGGCAGCAGGAAGTCGTGATGTGCACACGGTTCGGCATGTTCCATGCCTTGAACTCATCGATGAGTTCGTCCATCAGGGCCTTCACTACGCCGGATGCATCCGTACCGGGAATATCGCAGTGCAACCAGCCCTGGGTGTGCGAAATCATCGTGACGGAGTTTTTCGTGCCACCGACGATGAAACCTTCACCCTCGACGACCTTGATCAGCTCCTCGACCTTGGACTCATCGTCCACCATGTACTCGAGATTACTGCGCAGGGTAAACCGGATGTAGCCGTCGGCGTACTTGTCGCCGATTTCGCAAAGCTTGCGCAGGGTGAACACATCGAGGATGCGTTGTGTTCCCACGCGAACCGTCCAGACCTTGTCGCCATTGTGGGCAACGTGAAGCAATACTCCGGGGCGCGGGTCCTCGTGATAGGCCCAGTTGCCGTAGTTCTTGCGCATGATCGGATGCATGTACTGAAAACCGTCGGGGCATCCCGACTCGATGGGTTCACGATGTTGCATCTGTGCCATTTAAGTCTTCTCCAAAAAATTTCAGGCGTATGTATTGTTCTGCTTACTCATCGATAGAGAAACGTCAGCCCGATGTCGCCTGTTTTTCCTCAGCCTTGCGCTGAAACCACTTTTCGGCCTGCTCGTCCCAGTCGTCCATCCGGACGTAGGAACTGGACCTCGGCTCGCTGACCATGTTCGGGTCCACGTCGATATCGATCCCCTCGAGGAAATTGGCGAGGCCGATGCGCTCGATCATCTCGCCGCAGCGTTCGTGTTCGAGACCGTTCTCGGCCCAGAAATCGATGATTTCCTCACCCATCTCGACCAGGCTCTCGTAGTCCTCTTCCGTATCGAGCTTCTTGAACGGCACGACAACCGTGCCCATCAGATCCCCGATCTTCAACGTGCGCTTGCCGCCGATACAAATCGTCACGCCCTTGTCGTCTCCCGGAGACAACGCCTTTGGCATCACATTGAGACAGTGCATGCAACGCACACAGTCACGATTGTTGACGTTCAGCGAATCGTCGTCGTTGAGCGCGAGCGCGTTGGTCGGACAACGCGACACCACGTTGTCGAGAATGTACTGGCGGCCCTTTTTGGCGACGTACGCCTTGACCTGCTCCTGGTCGACTTTCATGTCATCGCGCCAGGTCCCGATCACGGCGAAGTCGGAACGCTCGATGGCATTCTGACAGTCGTTTCCACAACCCGAAACCTTGAACTTGAACTTGTAGGGCAGTGCCGGACGATGAACGTCATCGGTAAAGTTGTTCATCAGGGAGCGATGCACCTTCATTTCATCGACGCAGGACTGCTCGCAACGCGCGGCGCCGACACAGGACATACCGGTCCTGACGCACGGACCCGCGCCACCCAGGTCCCATCCGTAATCGTTGATCTCGTCGAAAAAGTGTTGGGTATTGTCGGTGGTCGCGCCGATAAACATGATGTTTCCGGTCTGACCATGGAAGGTGACGAGCCCGGAGCCCCACTTTTCCCAGCTGTCTCCCAGCTGACGCAGCATGTCGGTGGTGTAGTAGTTACCTGGAGGCGGCTGCACACGCAGGGTGTGGAACTCCCTTGACGCGGGAAACGCGTCACCGACCTCGGAGAACCGGGGGATGATGCCACTGCCGTAACCGAAGACGGACACGGTGCCACCCTTCCAGTATCCCTTGCGTGTCTCGTACGAATGTTCCAGTTGCCCAAGAAGATCATTGGCCACGCCATTGATGCGCTCGTCGGGGTGATCGTCCCTCAGCCTCTTGAATCCCGAGATGAAGCTGGGCCAGGGTCCATTCTCCAGCTCGTCGAGCATGGGCGTGTCATGATGCTTTTTCGACATGAGTCTTCTCCTCTGATTCGCGAGTCTGCGTTGCCAGTTGTTCCGGAGTTGAATTTATGAGGAATCCGGCGTGCTATTTCCCAATTTTCAATTGGTTATCAAATTCTGTCGTGCGCTACAGCGCGCCGGATCCTTCCGCCGCCAAGGGAAAGAGAGTCTAGGGGTTCGTTCCTCCGAATGACATCCTCCCGATGGGGGGCGGCATGTTATCAGGATTATCCCTATCGGGGTATAGGCCTATAAGCATCACTTATTCAACACCTTGGGCGCGGGATTAGGCGATTGCCGGAAAATGACATACCATCTTGCTTGTCTTTTCGCCCGTCTTCGGCGTTGCGGCAACGGTTGCATAGTTCGACTATGCGCCCGTTGCCGCGCCTTGAAGACG
>JAYENI010000220.1:0-6391 GCA_034722015.1 Pseudomonadota bacterium | reverse complement strand
TACGCCTCGTCAATCTGGCGTAAGCTGTGTTTCCCAAGCAACATTCGGATCTGGACACTCAGTTTGGTGGGGCGGAACATGCTTCTGTTCCCCACTACCTTCTCACGGATAAGTGCTGTTGTCTAGTGCTAATAATCACTGGGGGGTCTGAACGATTACGTCGACACTCTCCTCTATTTGTCCGTACAGGGACAATTTATATGGCTGGGACATGACAGTGAATCTAAAGTATAGTCCGCGCGGAAAACTGCGCGGTCGCGGCCACCCGGACAAGCCAATGGATCACGGTGCGGGGCAACAACAAGGCAGAGGAAGAACATGAAAGTCGCCTATATTTTTTCGACCCAGGGTCACTCGGTTTCCTACAAGCTCGGACAGATGATCCTCCCCCAACTGGAAGGCGACTCGCACGGCGTCGAGGTCGTGGGCATGTTCTTCTTCGAGGACAACAACTACGTTCTCGTCGAGGGAGACCCCATCGGGGAACGCCTGGCGAAGGTCGCGGCCGACAAGGGTATCCTGCTGATGGGTTGCGACAAATGCTGCTACGAAAGGCAGATCGACGAAAAACTCGTAGCGGGGGCGACGATCGGCTGTTTCCCCGATCTCTACGGGGCGCTGTCCGGAAACATGCCGGACCAGGTCATTACCTTGTAGATTCCAAACCCGGCGAGGGCCGTGCCTTCCCGGTGAAGCCCCCCGCCGGATGCGTTACCATTTCGCCATCAATCAAGAAAAGGAGGTGCAAATGCTTGGGGAACCCCATGATCTGATGCACGAATTTCCGGAGTACGCCGAAAAGATCGGCCAGCTTCGGGTGAATGACAACTCGTTCGCCGAAATCATGAAAAATTACGACGCACTCGATACCAGGATCCGGGAACTCGAAGGTCTTGGCGCTCCGGTCGCCGACGAGACACTCGAGGACCTGAAGAAGGAACGGGTGCAGATGAAGGACACGCTCTACACCCTGCTCAAGGGCTGAAACCCGAAGCCGGTCACCTTCGCTGGAATACGCAAAGAGCGTAAGATGGTCAAGACCCTGCTCGACAGTCTAATCCTCGAGCATGAGGGCGGACGCTGGTCTACGGGCTATGGGCAAAAGGGAGGTCAGCACATCACACACGAGATCCGCGCCCCATGAGTACTGTAAAAGCCCGGGTAGAACACCGTATCGAACAGACAGACGTTGCACTGGCGAACCAGGTTGATGCCCTACGGCGCACGGCCAGCGAAGCGCTTGATGAACGACGCCGTGCCGAGATGGGTCAGTTCATGACACCAGCGCCGGTCGCCAGACTCATGGCGGCAATGTTCAAAGACCTGAGCGGCGAGATTCATCTGCTCGACGCTGGCGCGGGCGTTGGCTCGCTGAGCGCTGCCCTTGTCGAGGAAGCCTGCCGTCACTCGCACCAGCCCACGTCGATCACAGTCAATGCCTACGAGCCGGAGGCTACACTTGCCCGGCAGTTGGAACAGACCATGGCACTGTGCAGTGATGTCTGCGCCCGGCAAGGCATCGCCTTTTCCGCCAAGGTCTTTCAGGAGGACTTTATCGAGCAGGCCACTTACATGCTCTCCGGGAACCTGTTTTCCGATCGCATTCAACCGCGCATTAACCGAGCCATCCTCAATCCACCGTATCGCAAGATTCACAGCGAGTCCAAGGAGCGTAGGTTATTGCGCTATGTGGGTATCGAGACCAGTAACCTCTACACTGCCTTCGTGGCGCTAACCGTCAAGCTGCTGGAAGATGGCGGTGAACTGGTCGCCATAACGCCGAGAAGTTTCTGCAATGGCCCGTACTTCAAGCCCTTCCGCAAGCTGCTGCTCAGCACAATGACACTCAAGCACATCCACATCTTCCACGCCCGCAACAAGGCCTTCATGGAAGATGCCGTGTTGCAGGAGAACATCATTTTCCACGCGGTTAAGGGGAGACTGGCAGAGCGGATCATCATTTCATCGAGCATCTGCGCCAAGGACCCCCAAATCGTGCGGCGCACCGTTCATCCCCGCGAAGTCGTCAACCCCGATGATCCCGATCTGGTAATCCACATCACTACGACCGAAAAGGAAGGCAACATTGCCTTGAAGGCGCGCAGCTTTCCCTGTTCGCTGAAAGATTTAGGGATTGAGGTCTCGACCGGGCGAGTAGTGGATTTTCGCGCCGAAAAGTTCATCCGCGAGAAGCCCAGCGAGACGACCGTGCCGCTCATCTACCCGGGCCACTTCGAGGATGGCTTCATTACCTGGCCGAAGTTGAATGGCCGCAAGCCCAACGCCCTGGTCGACAATGGCGACTCCGCCGACCTACTGGTGCCGAGCGGCACCTATGTCCTGGTCAAGCGTTTCACGTCCAAGGAGGAACGTCGACGGGTGGTCGCGGCTGTCTATGACCCGCAGCGCTTCGAGGCCAAGCGTGTTGGCTTCGAGAACCACCTCAACTACTACCACATCAACGGCGAGGGCATGGGCAGGAATGTGGCCAAAGGCCTGTCGATGTTTCTCAACTCATCACTGGTCGATCAGTATTTCCGGCAGTTCAGCGGACACACCCAAGTCAATGCCACCGATCTGCGCAGCTTGCGCTACCCGACCCGAGAGCAACTAAAAATGATGGGTAACCGGGTAAAGAACAAAATGCCTGAGCAGGGACACATCGATGCCGTCATCGAAGAGGTGCTGTTCAGCTAGCTATTCGATCTCGAAGGTTTCCGCCAAGTAGTGTTTGGAAGGATCTTCCTGGATCCAGATATAGGTGCCCGGCGCGATATTCTTGTACTTGCCTTGGCGTCTCGCAGCCACACTCCAAGTCTGGTAGGTCGTGGTAAAGCCGACGCCGGACTTGCCGCAACGCCTTGCCAGGGCAGTCAGGTTATTGACCTTGTGGTGATCGACTTCGCCGTCGCTGGTGACCGCCTCAATGACCCACAGGTGATCGGTTTGCGGATTCCACAGCAATACATCCGGCATCGAGTCTTCCAGACCGATGTCGATCCCCGCCCGGTAAAAATTGTCGCGGTCCGGCTCGCTCACCCGGTCGCCGTCGGCCTCGTCGATATAAAGCACTTCATAGCCGGTCAGGAAGTGCGGCGCGTAGTACTCGCAACTGGCTTGGATCAGGTCACTGTGTTTGGTGTCGACCTGCGCACGCGAGAGCTCGGCCAACCTGGCTTGCAGATCCAGGCGTTGGCGGACTTTGTCTTCGTTGATCCACTCACGCAGCATGGCACGCCATTTTTTCTCGGGGGCGGTGAGGATGGCCTTGAAGTCACCGGCCAGGCGATAGGCGCTGTTCGGGGATTTGGCGACGGGATGGCCCGGGATAAAGGCCCGAGTCCTGGAATCGAAGTACACCTTCTCCATCCCGCCCAGCTCCCAGAAGGGCTTGAGCCAATAGTCGCGGCCCTCTCGGTCCAGCTTGCGCTGGCCGCGCTGCAAGATGCCGACGTGGCAGGCGATGTGCGCGGTGCTGGCACCATCGCAAAATCGGATACCGGCCGGCGCCTTGGTGAACCAGCTTGCGTGCGCGTTATCCAGCAACGCGAACACAGCATCGACCAGATCGTCTGCGTGGCGATCGATGGCCTTGAGGACCTCGATGATCCGCTCCTTTCCGACACCCTGGTAGACGTCGGCCACGGGCTTCTTTCCCCCGGCCAGGGCATCGTCGCGCAGCTTCTGGATTCGCTCTTCAAGCGCCATGGCCTACCATCACTAAGTAAAAACCCCGCGCCAGCGGGGCTTTGGTGGGGTGTTTTACTTGCAAATAGAGTTGTTCAGGCGACATCCACCCTGGGCAGATGTGAGAGAGCCACCTTGAGGGCCTCCTCGGGGAACGCCGTGTCCTCCAGTTCGCCCTTGTAGTATTTGTCGTAGGACGTCATGTCGAAGTGTCCGTGCCCGGAGAGGTTGAACAGGAGGGTCTTCGGCTCCCCGGATTCCCTGCAGCGCAGCGCCTCGTCGATGACCGCGCGGATGGCGTGATTCGATTCCGGGGCTGGGATGATGCCTTCGGTGCGCGCGAAGCGGACACCGGCCTCGAAGGTCGCCAGTTGCGGCACGGCCATTGCCTCCAGCAGCCCTTCCTTGAAGAGCTGGCACACCAGCGGGGAATCCCCGTGGTAGCGCAATCCACCCGCGTGGATACCCGGTGGAACGAAGTCGTGACCCAGGGTAAACATCTTCATCAGCGGCGTCAGTCCCACTGCATCGCCGTAGTCATAGGCATAGAGGCCGCGCGTCAGCGTGGGACAGGACTGGGGTTCGACGGCAACGAGGGTCACCTCCCTGCCCGCTGCCTTGTCCGCGAAAAAGGGGAAGGCGATGCCGCCGAAGTTCGAGCCGCCTCCACAGGGCGCGAACACCATGTCGGGATACTCCCCGATCTTTTCGAACTGTTTCCTTGCCTCCTGGCCGATCACCGTCTGATGCAGCAGGACGTGGTTCAGCACCGATCCCAGGCTGTAGTTGGTGTCCTCGTTTGTGGCCGCCACTTCGACCGCCTCGGAGATGGCAATTCCAAGCGAACCCGTGGTGTCGGGATCCTGTTCGAGAATCTGCCGTCCGGCATTCGTTCGGTCGCTGGGGCTCGAATACACCTCGGCGCCCCAGGTGTGCATCATCGATCTGCGGTACGGCTTCTGCTGGTAGCTGACCTTGACCATGTACACCGATACCTCGAGACCGAACATACGGCCGGCGAGCGCCAGCGAAGATCCCCACTGCCCTGCCCCGGTCTCGGTGGAAAGTCGTTTGATACCCGCCTGCTTGTTGTAATAGGCCTGCGCCACGGCGGTATTGGGTTTGTGTGATCCCGCCGGGCTGACGCCCTCGTTCTTGTAATAGATCTTCGCCGGCGTCCCGAGGTCTTCCTCCAGCCTCCTTGCGCGATAGAGAGGCGAAGGTCGCCAGAGCCGGTAGATCTCGCGAACAGCTTGCGGGATCGGGATCCAGCGCTGCGCGCTGACTTCCTGCTCGATGATTCCGGGGGGGAAAATCGCCCCCAGCGCTTCCGGCCCCAGTGGTTTACCGTCCGGCCCCAGCGGCGGGACGGGCGGATTGGGCATGTCCGGGACCACGTTGTACCAGTGTGTCGGGATCTCGTGCTCGTCCAGAAGGATCTTTGTGTCCGTCATAACCTCTCCTTGTAAATTTGAAGCTCCCGCACCATGGACAGCCGTAACCGCTCGACACACGAAAGCCGGCACGAACGTTCGTGCGTCCCGTGACCGACGTTGGCAGTGAATTCGATTGGGAATACGTCGGCAGTCTGTATCCCGGTTTCCCGCGCCGGCAATCGCCTTACCCGGGCGAACTCAAGCAAAAGCTGACCCGCGTTGATCGCGTGACGCTGTGCCGTGCGTCCGTATATCGTAACTTGTCAATAACCCCGTGCGGATTGAAAAAAGTCGCCGGGGTTTGTTGGTGGACTGCGTTGAACTGCGCTTGTCCACCCTACCGAGCCTTATCTCATAATGTGGATGGGGTAGGGTGGACAAGTGCAACGCAGTCCACCAGTGGAGAGCCCCGGCGCCACAATGGTGGACTGCGCGTCGCTTGTCCACCCCAAGCTGCACGCGGTTATGGAGAAGTTACCGTACATCCATCTTTCCCCGCGCCGACACATCTCCGGAAACGCGGCGGGGTCTCCGGATTCCGGGTGTGGTGGCCGGTGTTACTGCACGCTGCCAAACGAGGCGTCGGCGCTGCCTGCGGGCGGTTCAAGACCCGCGACGCGACACCCCTGGGCAATGGGCCCGCCCGGAAACAGTACGTAGAGAAACTTGATGCCACCGCGCTCGTGAAACTTTTCATCCAGCGCGTCGTGCAATTCTCGCGGCTTTGCCGAATCGTGACTGGAGAAATACGACTGCAGCGCCCTGACGACGTCCCAGTGATCGTCCGTCAGGTCGAGGCCCTCGCCCGAGGCCACCGATTCGGCGTTCCCGCGCGACCAGCCCTGCGGTGCATTGGCGAACAGGTCATCCACGCTGCCGCTGCCGGGATGCATGATATCGTTCATTGACTCTGCCATGTTGAAAACTCCCCTGGTTGATTGTCTCTTGCCGGGCTTCCGATCAATTTTCAAACGGTTCCGTAGTCACAGTATAGACCCGCCGTTGGCCCCATTTCCAACCGTCGGAACGGTGCGCCATGCACGGTCCCGCGGTGCCGGAAGACGACGTCAACGGCGCACCGCGAACGCCTTGCGCAATACCTGCCAGACGCGCTGTGGCGGCCGGGAACTTCCGGTCATTGCGTACCTCAGGATGTTCTCGTTCTGAAGCGTCCATTCCATGGCGCGGCGCGCGTCGATACTGCCGCAGAAAAGGATCCTGTCACCCTCGGACAGTGCGGTCCTGCCAGCGCCGAGGACCGCACTGTC
>JAYENI010000219.1:0-55903 GCA_034722015.1 Pseudomonadota bacterium | reverse complement strand
CTGACCTGACACGGGTTTGTCACTGAAGGTCCTGGACAGATCGGAGATCCGGCGGCTGTTGACCACCCGGAAATCCCGTCGATTGCCACGCGCCGGAATCACGACATAGTGCAGCAGGGCGTCTTCCGCGCTGAGGGGTGTCTGCCTGATCATGCCGAGCTTCCGGACACCGTTGCTCATCGGCTGGTAATCGGGTTCGAGCCAGAAAAACATCTCGCTTGGAAACCCCTCTACCCAGACTTCTCCGGTCTGCGACTCGGCGCGCGCCTCCACGCGGACCGGGAAACTCGCGTTCTGATAGCTCCAGATGACATTGCCTTGCGCCTGCCAGTCGGCAGGAATCCTGATGACGGCGGCCACCATGTTCCGATCCCGGTCAAATATCCTGTAGGGAACAAATCGCGTGGCCGCGCGAACGTTTCCTGTCCCGCCGGGCAATCTGGACTTTGCCGCTGGCTCCTTCTTGACGGCCGTCGCCCCGGCCGACCTGGAAATCTTGTTTCCAGGGCGGCAGTCGGGCGAGGCAGCCGCGGGCTTTCTGGTCATGTAGTCAGAAAATTCCTCTCCCTCATCGTCGACGACAAGAAAGTCGATGCGATTGGCGCCGGCATCCAGGGCCAGTGCAATCTCGCCCGACGATGCACCCCAGCAGCGATTATCGTTCTCATGGTATGTGCCGCTCGCCGTCATCCGGTCAGTGCTGAGTGTCAGTCGGGTACTGCCGGTAATTTCCTGCGGGCACTCTTCATCGCGCAGTGTATAGGACCCCTTGAGAGTCTCGCCCCTCAACTGAAGGGTTTGGGTCACGCTCCCGTCGCTCGAAGTCCAGGAGCCCGACCAGGCACACGCAGCGGACGTGCCGCGACCGGTATCCGCGATGGCCGTGCTTGCGATACTCAATAGCATCAGCCAGGGGATCGCGGCCAAACGGGCCTTTCTGTCCATGTCATTCTCCGTGATTGCGCGACAACTCTGTCAGGATAGTCCTGACAGGCGAATGTTTCCCGTCGCTATGCGGCTGATACCATCAGCTTGGCCGAGCCGATGTCTCGATCCCGTAACCCATTGAACGGATGACTGGTACCCGTGGATGACACCCATCGTTCAACACGCCCTCTTTTCCGTGCCAATGTCTCCCGCAAGGGGAAATCTGCAGCTGCCCGCACCGCCGACGCGGAAACACAGACTTGACATATCTGGTTTTGTCAATCAGTCTCTACCCATGCAAAGTATCAAGATCAGCTCGAAGGTCGACGAAGACACCTGGAACGAACTCAAGGCACTCGCCCGGGAGACTCACCAGAATGTGTCCGGCCTGCTTACGGAAGCGATACGCGACTATGTCCGTCGAAAGCGTGTGCGCCCGGAAGTGCTGGAGCACCTCGAAAATTCGATGAACGAAAACGACGCGTTGGGAAAGCTGCTTGCAAAGTAAAGGCGTCGCCTTTCTGACCCGCGACGAAGCGCTGGAAATTCACCATGCCCTTCTGGTACGTTTCGCAGGCCCTGCCGGAGTCCGTGATTTCGGCCTGCTGGAAAGCGCATTGTATCGCCCACAGACCGGCTACTACGCAGATCTTGCCGAAATGGCAGCCGCACTGTTCGAATCACTGATCATCAACCACCCTTTCGTCGACGGTAACAAACGTGTCGCTTTCTTTGCCACAGACGTATTCCTTCGCCTGAACGGCTACAAGCTGAAAGTGGACGCGAACAAGGCGCATCGATTCATGACAGGACGACAGGTAAAGAATCGCTGCACCTTCGAGGAGTTGCTCCCGTGGATACGCAGGCACACGGTAAAAATTCAGACGCTGCGCTGACCGGTCATTTCGTAAACCGAAGACACGGGGAGCCTTTGCACAGTGAACTGCTGCTGGTCTTGATCCGAACAATAGATTGACATCGCAAATGAACAAAAGCCCAAGCACCCGCAACATGGCCCTGTTTTGTGACTTCGAAAACGTCGCCCTGGGCGTACGCGACGCGAAGTATGCCGCCTTCGACATCCAGAAGGTGCTCGAGCGCCTGTTGCTCAAGGGCAATATCGTCGTCAAGAAGGCCTACTGCGACTGGCAACGCTACAAAGATTTCAAGGCCGCCATGCACGAGGCGACCTTCGAACTGATCGAGATCCCTCACGTCCGCCAGTCCGGCAAGAACTCGGCGGACATCCGTATGGTCGTGGACGCGCTGGACCTCTGCTACACCAAGTCGCATGTCGATACCTTCGTGATCATCAGCGGCGACTCGGACTTCTCGCCCCTGGTGAGCAAGCTGCGCGAGAACAACAAGCTGGTGATCGGCGTCGGGGTCAAGCAGTCGACCTCGGACCTGCTCACCGCCAACTGCGACGAATTCATCTTCTACGATGATCTGGTCCGGGCATCGGAGCAACAGCGACGTGCAAAGACCGGCAAGGCAACGCAGAAACCCGCGGAGAAAAACGCCGGCAAGGGCGACGACCGCAAGCAGCAGAGCGCCCTCGATCTGCTGCTTGCAACCGTGGAGGATCTGTTCGCCGAACGGGGTGAAGAGGAGAAGGTCTGGGGTTCGATGGTCAAGCAGGCGATCAAGCGACGCAAGCCCGGCTTCAATGAAACGTATCACGGGTTCCGCACCTTCGGGAAACTGCTCGAGGCGGCCCAGGAGCGTGGCCTGCTCGAACTGACGTTCGACGAGAAATCCGGGGGTTACATCATCAAGGGTTACACCCACGAGGACTGAGCCAGAGACACGGAGCAACCCCAATGAGCTGGAAGACCGCGCACCGATCTTTCTACTATCACGGGGCACCAGAACCGGAGGACCCGGTGCTGCCCCATGCCGAGACCGCGATGCTGTGCATCGATGTGCAGAACTATGGTCTGGCGCCAAAGATGGACCCCGAAGAGCGCGCCCGCTGGGAGCCCTTCATGAGCCGGATGCGCGAGATCGTCATCCCCAACATACGCACGCTTCAGGACGCCTTTCGCTCGAAAGGACTGGACGTCATCCATGCCCGCATCGCCTGTCTGCTCGAGGACGGCAGGGACCGTTCTCTCAGTCAGAAGATGCCCGGCTGGAACAATTTACTGATGCCGCGGGATACGCAAGCGTCGCAGCTAGTTCCCGATGTCGCGCCCGGACACGGAGAGATCGTGGTCACCAAGACCACCGACAGCGCGCTGACCGGCACCAACCTGCGCCTGATACTCGCCAACATGGGTATCCGCAATCTGGTGGTGACCGGTATTTATACCGATCAGTGCGTCTCCTCGACCGTGCGCAGCCTTGCCGACGAAAGCTTCAACGTCGTCGTGGTGGAGGACTGCTGTGCCGCGGGTACGGACGAACTCCACCTGCGGGAGCTGGAGATCATCAACATGATCTACTGCCACGTCCTCTCGATCGGGGAACTCCGGCAGATGATGGGGCTCGACTGAAGGGTTGCAGGACGCTTTGGATTCCGGATCGCGCACTGGCTGGACCGGCGCCGAATCTGGCGAGTACGGTAACGAGCCCCATGCCTCCTGGCGATCCAGTCGCGCACAAATTTAGTGCAAAAACCGAAGCCAAGCGCAAAATCCTGAGCCGGATACCCGGATCAAGCACGTCTTCCGATATGCCGTCTCATCGGCTACTGTCCAGGGGTGGGAATTGCGGCTACCATGCCCCCGCGACGCGAACACGCGTTCGATCTCCCTGTGCAATCGCCAGAAAATGAACTACCAGATTCTTGATGGAATTCGCTTTACTGTTCTCGTTTCTTGCCGTCGGTCCGGCGAATAGCGGGGAGGTTCCAACGGACGTATCGATAAAAACCCGGTTCGTCGACGTAGCGAAGTTCGTGCCCGGCCTGCAGGTCGATCTGCGCTACACCGGGGCTTACAAACTCATCGGCGAACCCATCGATGGCTACCGGAGCCCGCGGTGCCTGCTGACAATCGAGGCGGTCGAGGCGTTGAGACCGGTGCAACTTGCGCTTCTGGACAGGGGCTACACGCTCAAGGTCTACGACTGCTACCGGCCGCAGTCGGCGGTCGACCACTTCGTCCGGTGGGCAAAGGACCTGCGTGACACGAGGATGAAGCACATCTTCTATCCGCACGTCGCTAAGCGCGACCTGTTTCACAAGGGATACATCGCGAGAAAGTCCAGCCACAGCCGGGGAAGCACGGCGGACCTGACGATCGTCCCCCTGCCCGTCCCGGACCAGAAACCCTTTACCCTCGGAAAGCCGTTCAGGGACAACAGCATCGACATGGGCACCCCGTTCGACTACTTCGACCCCCTGTCACACACGGAAAACCCGCACGTGACCCCCTCCCGGAGGACCAACCGAATGCTGCTCAAGCAGCTGATGGAGAAAGCGGGTTTCGTGAATCTGGAACAGGAGTGGTGGCACTACACGCTGAGGGACGAACCCTACCCGGACACGTACTTCGATTTCCCGGTGGAGTAGCCCGAAACCCGGAACCTGCCGGGTTGAAGCCCAGGCAGATCGAACGCCAATATCCTGGCCGTGGAAAAATTAGCGCTCATCCATCATCGCGCGTCACGCGAAATCTTGCATATCGTTTTCGATGTTGCTTTGGCGACCACAATGGGACAAAAAAAGCCCCGTCTAGCGGGGCTCTCGTCGACTGTCCTTACCTTGGGCTGCAAAGATTCAAGGTCAGGAATGGTCAGCGCGGACCATAGTCGCCGCCCATAGGGGCGCCATAACCTGGTTGCGCACCGTAACCCTGCTGGCCCCCGTAACCGGGTGCATAGCCCGGCTGGCCTCCGTATCCGGGTGCATAGCCCGGCTGGCCTCCGTATCCGGGCCCATAGCCCTGCTGGCCCCCGTATCCGGGTCCATAGCCCGGCTGGCCTCCGTATCCGGGTCCATAGCCCGGCTGGCCTCCGTATCCGGGCCCGTAACCGTACCCTCCGGGGGGGTATCCATAGTCGTAGTCGCCCTCACGATATCTGTCGCCCTTGTTGCCGCCAAACATGTTGCTGGGATTCATCCACTTCGAGGGATTCATCATGTTCCCCATGTCGAATGCGGACGCCGCCTGAGGTCCAACGACACCGATCGCTGCAACCAGGACGCTGGCTGCCAATGTTTTGATATGCACTATATGTCATGCTCCCGGGATGGCGCAGGGTGCGTCGCTCATTCACTGTGCTGCAGGATTTGGTGAATCCGACCAGTGCATTCGCGTGAGCCCTGCTTTTTGTGTCTAAAGGCAAAACTATCCAAGACAGTATGCATGGGCTTTGAAACAAAAACCATGACTTCAGCGCCCGAAAGACGGAGTTATTGAGAATGATATCTATTCAGCGCCCTGTTTCCCTGAAGCCGAAGTGACACGTATACCCAACACCCGGAAAACGATGACAAAGGATTGTGTGATTCCCGGAAAGTCGGCTCATGACTCGTTGCTGCCCGTCGGCTCTGAGTTCTGTGGGGCTGCAGTCGGCAAAGGGCAGACCTCAGGCACGATACCGTGGGTATCCCGGATGAAACGCAGTGGAATCCGGGAGATGTGCTTCTCAGATTCTGCGTGAATCAATAGAGCAAACGCGTGGAACCGGCGTAGGGCGGCAATCCGTTGCCGCCGTTGGCTCAGAACGTGTAACGTTGACCAGGTCGATGGTGTCGTGACAAACCGGGCAACCGGCGCTAAAGATCCCAATTTGACGTTTCTCGCTCATACTAACCTCCTATGGCATTAGGATTGCCTCATTGGTTCCTGGTCCAAGGTCACACACGCGGGGCAGGATGCGCCGGCAGGTTGTGACTTCGGCCAAGTGTTCCACAATGATGCCAGCACCAGCAGGGCAAGGCCTACATACATGGAGACATCACTGTCGTAGTGAAATTTGCCTATCAACAGAATTACACCTGCCAGCAAACCTACCAAGAAGGGTTTATACCCGCGCCGGTGTTTCGCGCGGTAAGCCAGTGCAGCAACCGCAATGAAGAGGAAAACTGCTGTGAGTGGCAGTAGGTAAGGCGTGTAGTCAAAAAATCCTATACCAAGGGAACCTAGTAGACCAGCATACGCCGGCCAGCAAGCCGGACAGGCGAGTTTCGGTAAAAAAGTTACACCGACGGCGGGCAGCATAGTTCCGTTCAGTTGCCAGCGGAAAGCTTGGTTTTTTTCCGAGGCGTATGCTGTATGGACTTGAGTGCATGCACGATGTCCGGCACCGGGGGGACGCCTTTTTCAGCGTCGTCCCGATGAGAATAAATGCGACAGCAGTAATCGTCGCCATCTGCCATGTCACCGCCAACATCCCGGCCGTTGATGAGGATTGTGGGAGATCCGTAACCATGCACGTGGGACGGCGCCTCAGGCGAACTCACTTCCCATTCCTGCCAGCGGGGCTGGATGCCGGCCTTGGCAAACGCCAGCAACAATTGTGAGCGTGCTGCTTCAATGTTGGGGCATGTTTTTTCGTACACCAGTTCGATCTGCATGGCTTCATGCCTCATTCAGTTCCAGTTCTTCCAGGATCGGACATTGGCTCAAAGCACCGCGTCCGCTGCATTTCAATATCATGCGCGTAAGGGCATTGCGGATGCGATTGAGTTCCTGGATCTTCCGATCTACTTCGTCGATTTTCTGCGTGGCGCGCAGTTTGATGTCAGTACAGGTCGTACCCGGTTCCTGACGCAGGGCCAGCAGTTCGGCGATATCGTTCAGCGTGAAACCTACTGCCTTCGCGTGCTGGATAAATTGCACCCGCTTCACCGTCTCCTCCGGGTATTGCCGATAGCCAGCGTCCGACCGCTGCGGGGCTACAATTAATCTCTGCTTTTCGTAGAACCGCACGGCCTCCACCGTTACCCCCGTCCGCTTGGCTACTTGTCCGATACTTAACAGTGTCATGACAGTCTCCTTCGGTGATCCGAATTCTTGACCCTGAACCGTACTTCAGGGTCAAGGGGTAGAGCGCAAAAAGAGCAAAAGAGATTACTGACAACAAGAAAAGGGAACTTCGCCAAGGCAAGGATGGTTCCCACGAACGGCAGATAAGGGGCGATTTTTCCCGTCATCCGAAATACGGCGATGGTCTCCAGTCCGTATTGAGTGGACGTTCGCTGGCACCGATTCGGCTGGCTTTACCTGGCCAACAGTTGCCATCCCGGGGCAGATCACGAGGAACACTGCCCATCGGGAGATTGTCGGTCATGTAGTTTGCAATGCAGGCACAGCGTTTTCGTTTTTCCGAGCCGCACATTCATGCCATCGCTGCGGCGAGAAACGGGGAGCAGCTCACTGACAATTCCATCAGCTCCTGAATTCACAATTCCCGCACCTGGTGCTGTACACCTGACTCCTGTCAGGGCATTTACGCACCGTATTTTTCCATCAACCATTCCTGCGCGGAAAAGGGTTCCTCCTCCCCGGACGGATGCACTGACCGGTAACTGCCGTCCGTCTCAAGTGTCCAGGCCCCGGTATTGTCCTTCAGGTACACCTCCAGTCCCTCGGTGTAGACGCGCCGGAACAGCTCAGGATCGCGCACGGGAAAGCAGGTCTCCACCCGACCCAGGAGGTTCCGTTTCATCCAGTCGGCGCTGGCGAGGAACAGTTCCGGTTTTCCGTCGTTACCGAAATAGAACACGCGATGGTGTTCCAGGTAACGGCCGAGAATCGAACGTATCCGGATCTTGTCGGACAGTCCCGGCACACCGGCACACAGGCAACAGATGCCGCGCACGATCAGGTCGATCTCTACCCCCGCCCGGGAGGCCTCGTACAGGGCCTCGATCACCTTCTTTTCCTGCAAGCCGTTTATCTTGGCGATGATGCGCGCCGGCCTTCCCTCGCGGGCGTGGATGGCCTCGCGCTCGATGCGATCGATCAGTCCCTTGTGCAGGGTGAAGGGGGACTGCAGCAGCACCTCGAGGCCCTCGGTGGTCCCGAGACTGGTGAGCTGCTGAAAGATTCGCGCGCAGTCGCGGCCGATGGCCTCGTCGTCGGTGAGCAGACCGAAATCGGTGTAGAACCGCGTGGTGATCTGATGGTAATTGCCGGTCCCGAGATGCATGTAGCGGCGCAGGCCGTTCGGTTCACGCCGCACCACGAGAATCATCTTGGCGTGGGTCTTCAGGCCCACCACCCCGTAGACCACGTGCGCGCCGGCTTCCTGCAGCCGGATGGCCTGACGGATGTTGTTGTCCTCGTCGTATCGCGCCCTGACCTCAGCCACGACCGTGACTTCCTTGTGGTTACGCGCCGCGCGCTCGAGTGCGTCGATGATCGCGGAGTTCTCCCCGGTCCGGTAAAGCGTCATGCGGATGGCCAGCACATTCGGGTCCACGGCCGCCTGGCGCAGGAAATCGATGACCGGGGCAAACGACTGGTAGGGGTGATGGAGAAGGATCTCGCCCTGACGTATCCGGGCGAACAGATCGACTGGGGCGTCGCCGTGGGCGGGATGCCGTGCCGGGGTCGTGGAGCCCTCGGGGAGCGGCGCCGGTGAGAACGCGGGGTATTCCAGATCGGTGCGACCCGCCAGGTCGGGCACCGCACTCAGGCGCGGCAGGTTGACCGGTCCTGCCACCTGGTAGAGCGCATCAGGGGATATCGCGAACTGAGCCAGCAGGTACTCGGACATCCCGGGAGGACAGGTATCGGAGACCTCGAGCCGGATCGGGTCACCGTAGTCCCGATGCGACAGTTCCCCCTCGAGCGCCGCCGCCACGTCATCAACCTCCTCCTCGTCGACGAACAGGTTGGTGTTGCGTGTCAGGCGGAACTGGTGACATTCCGTGACCTGCATTCCCGGGAACAGCTCGTCGACGTGCGCGTGAAGAATCGAGGAGAGGAACACGAAATTCTTGCCCTCGCCGAGCTCGGAGGGCAACTCGATGACGCGCGGCAGCGAACGCGGCACCCGCACGACCGCCATGTCGCTCGCACGTCCGAAGGCATCCGCCCCCGACAGGGATACGATGAAGTGCAGGGTCTTGTTGAGTACCCGTGGAAACGGGTGCGAGGGATCCAGCCCCAGCGGGGTCAGTACGGGCTGCAGATTGTTCTCGAAATAGTCCTTCAGCCAGACCTTCTGCCGGGACGTCCATCGGGTACGGTGCAGAAAGTGGATACCGCGCTGCTTCAGTCCCGGGATCAGTTGTTCGTTGAGCACCCGATACTGGTTGCCCACCAGGACATGGGCGCGTTCGTGCAGCATCCTCACCGCCTCGGTGGGGCGCATGCCGTCGGGGATGGTGCGCGCCGCCGGGTTGCGCGTCAGTTCCAGGACCGCCGCCAGACGGACCTCGAAGAACTCGTCCATGTTGCTGGCGGAGATGCACAGGAACTTCAGGCGTTCCAGGAGCGGGATCGCAGCACGCTCGGCCAGCGCCAGTACACGCAGGTTGAATTCCAGCAGACTGGCCTCTCGATTGAAAAAGCGCGGTTCCGATGTCGGGTCACTCATCCGGGTCGTCTCCGTTGATTTCCGTCGGCCTGCTTCTACCTTGTAGCGCACAATCCAGCCCGGGGTCTGCATGGCCGGCCAATCCGGCCCGTATCCCGCAAACGGACCCGGCGCACCCCGGATCTCAGTACCCCGTCTCCAGGGTCTTGAAAAACAGCGCGGTAATGAACCCCGCCAGCGTCGACAATCCCACGACCGCACCTCCCTTGAGGTAGGCCTCAGGCAGCATGGTCTGGGCGATCATGGTCAGCATCGCCCCCGCGGCGATTCCTTCGATCACCGTATACGCCGCGTGACCGGCCTCAGCGAAAAACAGGCTGCCGAGCGCGGCGCCCAGCCCTGTCATCAGTACGAGCGACCCCCACATAAGCAGGATCCGCGCCTGACTGAATCCCTGCTGCTTCATTCCCACCGAACTCGACAGTGCCTCGGGGAAGTTGGAGATGAACAGTCCCGCGATCAGCGAAAAGCTGACGTTGGAGTGGACCATGATCGCGCCGATCACGAGAGATTCCGGTATGCCGTCGAGCATGATGCCGAGCCAGATCGCCAGCGCCGCGCCGGCGTGGCGTTCCATGATGCCGGCCAGTGCGCTCGCCACCGGGATGCCCTGTCCCGACTCGATATTCCGGGTTGCCCGTCGCATCCAGCGCGCGACCTTGTCGGGGTCGAACCCGTGGCGACGTTGAAGATACTCGGCGACCTCGCTGTCCCCGATGGTGTCACGCACCCTTTCGGCCAGTATGGGGCACTTTTCCAGCAAATCCTCCAGGTCCGATTTGCGCAGGACCCAGACCCTGGTGTCGCGTGACGGGAGCGCGGATGCCGTGTGCCTCGATCCGGTGAGAAACGAAAACGTCCCGAACGCGTCCCCGTCGCCGAGCACCGTCGGCACGCCCAGGGTCTGCTGCGGATCGATGAGCCTCACCTCTCCCTGATCGACGATATACATGCGATCCGCGAAATCCCCCTTGTAGAAAAAGGGCCGGCCTTCGCGATGCGTCTTGTAGATCAGCTGCGACGCCAGCAGATCGAGTTCGTCGTCCGGAAGGTTACGAAACAGCTCGCAGCGCCTGATCTCCTGATGACAGGCAAGGAACCCGTCGCGGTTGTGATCGATTTCGACCGCTTCCGGGATGTCCCCGGTTCTTACCAGCGTTCTGGCCGCGTGATCGACCCAGTCTTCCGCCGCCTCCCGCCCGAATCCCTGACGCACACGCAGGTACTCGGTCACCTCCTCTCCCCGCAAGGCCTTGTGCACCGCCTGCAGAAGACGCGGCGCATTGGCGAGCAGATTGAGGAACAGGTCCCGGGGCAACACCCAGATTTCGCAGTCCTTTGTGGCTGCGGCGACCGTGGCGGTCGGCGCCCCGGTCAGAAAGGCCATCCGTCCAAATGCCTCTCCGGGTCTGACTTGCTGAAAAGGCTTCATCCCGTCGGCCGGATCGAGCAACTGAACCGCGCCGCTGGACAGTATATAGAGGGCCTCCCCCGGATCGCCCCGCCGGTAGACGGTTGCCCCCGCGGGGCAGCGTCGCGTGCGTATGTAGGAGGCCAGCGCCTTGTATTCCCGCTCGGAAAGCACCTGGAACAGGTCGATCCGGCCGACATCGACAAGGATTCGCTTGTACTCGCTGTGCTTCTCCGCCCGCAGATGATAGACGGTCGTGGAGACCTTGCGCAGAAACCCGCCGTAATCGTTGACGGCTTCGTTGAGCAGCATGAACATTGCGCCACCGAGGAACATGCCAAGGCTCAATTGGGGAAAATGACCGGAGCCCAGCGACGGTGCGACCAGGTCGATGGTCAACGCCGCGAGCAACGCACCGCCGCCAAACGCCATCAATGCCGCGACGGTGCGATCCTCCGGGATCCAGAACCTCGCAGTCACCGCGCCGAGGATCAGTGACAGGGCGCTGAAGATACCGATGCCGAAGGCGTTGACCGCGAGGTGCCAGTTAACGAGGCCTTCGTTCATGGGGTTGCCCTTGCGATTCGGCGCGTGCCCCTGTTCGGGTCGATGCCAACTTTCGGACCGGTGTGCGCTATATTCGGTTCTTGAACACACCAGACGCTTCACAGCGATAGCCGTCAAGTCACCCCGTGGGCGCCGGTGGCGGGAATGCTATCACCAAGCCTGGAAGAAAGTCGTCGCAGTATCTCGCGGACGAACTTGGCGGCGATCCATGACTGGCATGGGCAGCGCCTGGACCCGCACCAATACCGGGCGATTTTTCTGCCAAATGGCAATGATTGCCTCAGTCTGGTGCAGAGTTTCCGGTTTCACCCCATTAGTCACGGGCCTGATTCTTGCTGATTACATATACCACCTATACCACCGCCCTGCTGAGGCTCTCGTTCGACAAAGAGGACAACATCCATGTCGGCTGCCATCGATCACGGCTACCTGCCATCCGGCAAATACATCATCAACCACGACATCATGAACTGTACAGCGGATGGGGTCGTTGGAAATCACCTTTACTCCGGGCGCGCCCTGGGATTGTCCGAACCCTGGGATGTCATTCAGTTACACCCGGAACTGAAACCCCTGTGGACGGACATCAAGGATCACTATTCCCGCATCGGGCTCAGCCATAGCGAGAACGTCATCTGGGAACTGGATCTGAGGCATCTGGCCTCACACATCGGACACAAACCATCGGTTTTCTTCTTCGGCCCGCACGAAAGCATGGTTTGGGGGGATCACCAATGGCTGGAGACCGTTGACTACATCAATTCAAAGAACAATTTCATGGCCCTGGCCAGGGAACTTGGTATCGATGTCCCTCAAACCTGGTGTTTCGACAGCGTCACCGGGATCGGCCAGGAACTCATGGACGCGTTTGTCTACCCGTGTTATCTGAAGGCCGCGGTCTCGGTGGCGGGAGTGGGAATCTACCGCTGCGCGGACAAGGCCGAGTTTTTCGCTGCACGGGGCAGGTTTGCCAGGGACGTACCCGTTCAGGTGCAGGAGGAGATCAGGACAGACACGTTTCTGAACATGCAGTACCGGGTCATCGGAAAGGACGTCATCCGCCTCGCGGCCAGCGAACAGATCCTCAAAGGTTTCGAACATCAGGGTAACCGGGTGCCGGCCAGCCATGAGCCCTGGGAGGCCGTCGATGCGATGGCGTACTGGCTACGGGATCACGGCATGCAGGGAATCTTCGCCTTCGACGTGGCCGTGGTCCAGACCGACAGGGGATTGCGTTTCCCGGCCATCGAGTGCAATCCGCGATTCAACGGGGCTTCCTATCCCACCATGATCGCCCAGAAGCTCGACATTCCCGAATGGAGCGCGATCAGTCTGTCGACGCGTCACAGGCGCCTGTCCGCTATCGACCTCAGCGGTCTGGAGTTCAACATGCGCTCCGGTGAGGGCGTGATTCTCGTCAACTGGGGGACCGTCCTGGCGGGCAAACTGAGTGTTCTGCTGGCGGGTTCGCAGACCTTCCAGAAAGCGCTGGAAGTAGAACTCGCCGCACGCCTCTGATACCGTTGCCCCATTCCCCGGGGGCCATTGAAGGCCCCCGTGACATTCACCTCCCACAAGGCTTCTATGGGCCACAACAGCACCTACTCGCTCATGGTTCACGGCGGAGCCGGGGCCCTCGACAACATCGGAGACGACAGGACCGCGGTTCGCTACCTGGAAAGCATTCGTCGAACCCTGGAACATGGACGCGAAATCCTGGAACTGGGCGGCTCGGCATTGCAGGCAGTCGAGGCCTGCGGCGCCCTGCTCGAGGACGATCCGGTATTCAACGCCGGTTGCGGTTCGGTACTGAACGAAGACGGCAAGGTGGAAATGGACGCTGCCATCATGGACGGGCGCGACCTGTCCGCCGGCGCCGTTGCGGCCGTCGACAACATCGCCAACCCGATACAACTGGCCCGCCTGGTCATGACAGAGAGTGAGCACGTCATGTTGATCTCCGAGGGGGCCATGCGCTTCGCCGAACATTGCGGCATGGCGCGAACGCCGGAGCACTATTTCTATACCCCGGACCGACTCGAACAACTGAAAAAGGCCCGTCTGCAACACAAGATCATGCTGGACCACGATGACCTGGAGGAGGACAGCGAGGACCAGAAATACGGAACCATCGGCGCCATCGCGCGTGACCCGATGGGCAATCTCGCCGCGGCAACCTCGACCGGCGGCATCGTCAACAAGCGTCTGGGTCGTGTGGGCGACTCACCGATCGTGGGGGCCGGCGTCTTTGCGGACAACGAGACATGCGCGGTTTCAGCGACCGGATACGGTGAGGACTTCATGCGCTCGGTCATTTCCAAAACGATCTCCGATTTCATCTATATGAAGGAGATGGACGCCGCGGAAGCGACCCGCGCGGGGGTCGATTACCTGTCTCGCAAGGTCAAAGGGCGTGGTGGTTTCATCGTCATCGATAGGGAGGGTAACTGCGCAAGCGCCTACACGACCAGAAAAATGATTCACGGCTGGATCGAACATGGCGGTGAGACCTTCGTCCGGTTCTGAACCCACTGTGCCAACGTGGCCTGTCCACTACCAGTCAGCCCGGCTTACCAGTCCTATCGCCCTATCAAGTCGATAGGACCGGCAACGGATTCGAGACCGGATTATCATCCATCTACCTTGCAGTAGGTGCAACGGTTCTCGGCACTTGTCGCCAACTGGATGATCTCGCGTTCGGTCGCGTCGAAAGATGACGCGGAAAGCCGGTTGTTGAGCTCCACGAATGCGCCGAGTGCGGGCGCGGACTCCGCGATCACGGCAAACACATTGGGTACGAAACCCAGCATCCCTTCGATGGCGGAAAGCATGTCGGCGGATTGATGGCTTGCTGTTTGCGTATTGTGAATCCGAAAAGTGTTCATGATACCTCTCCTGTTCTCTTGTCACCGGAAAGTCGCCGGATCATTTGTGAACTGGCGATGAAACGATGATAGGAAGCGCCGGGATTCCACGATACTTTCGATCACGTAGCAGCCCACTATGCAATTCGTAGCAACTCACTACTTTCCGGATAGCGGGATCGTGTACCGCTCGCAGGGATTCGACTTCAGGTAAACTGCCGCCCCGGTACAAGGGTTGAACAGGATTCCGGTCGATTCGCAGAAACGGAGACATCGCTGATGGAAATCTGGGTCGATGCGGATGCCTGTCCAAAGGTTATCCGCGACATCCTGTACAAGGCCTCGACGCGAACCGGTGTGATCGTGACCCTGGTCGCGAACCAGTACATCAACACCCCGCCGTCGCCGCGGATTCGCTCGATTCAGGTCGCGCCGGGATTCGACGTCGCCGACAACGAGATCGTGAAACGGGCCGCCGGCGGCGATCTCGTGATCACCGCCGACATCCCGCTGGCGGCGGAGGTGATCGACAAGGGCGCGCATGCGCTCAATCCACGCGGCGAGTTTTACTCGAAGGACACCATCCGTGCGCGCCTGAACATGCGGGACTTCATGGATACCCTGAGGGGCAGCGGCGTGCAATCCGGGGGGCCGCCCGCCCTTGGCCAGCGCGACCGGCAGAACTTCGCCAACGAACTGGACCGTTTTCTCGCCAGGCACGCGAAACCAAAGACTTCCTGAGTTGCACGAATCCACCCGGATGCAAGTTTCGGCTCAACGCCATTCCCGTCGCAAGTCGTAGGACGGTTCGTAGTAGATCTCCGACCCGGTTTCGAGATTCGCCTTCTCGTACTCCGTCCAGGCCCAGAACGCCCCGCCCGCGACGAGGAGCGCCAGCAACGCCGCGAAGCCGACCTTCCACGGGCTGTAGGGGCGATCACCGAGCACCTTGCCGGTGCGTCCGTTGACCGCAAACTGATACTTCCTGCCCTTGAACCGGAAACCGGCCGCCCACGCGGGCAACAACAGGTGCTTGAAGGTCGTATCCCGGTGCCGTGTATCAAGACGGTGGATTCGCTGTGCATCGCCGCCGATGTCGCGCGCCACGTCGGAACGGATGATCCCGTCCATGACCTGTCGCGCCTGCACGAAACCCTCGTCCAGGTCCACCTGGTAGAGCTGGCTGGAAAACCCGCTCAGGTACGCTTCCCGGTAGGGCTCCAGGTTCTGAAGGTCCCAGGGCGCAAGGCGATCGGTGATCTTTCGCGGCAGGGTCTGGCTTGCCCCGACAAGGACGTCGTCGAAGAATCGCGAGACGCGCCCGCTCACGGAAGTCCACCGGATGCGCGTTTCCATGCGCGTCTGTACCGTCCTGCGTCCGTTGACGACCACGGTGACCTGTCGAGGCACCTGGTAGGCGTCGCCGCGCTCGCCCGAGTAGCGCGTCACCGTGTCGGAATCGTAGGTCCAGTACGGAACGTACAGCCCCTGCATGCGCTCGGCACCGCGGGCGAATCGCTTGAGATCATTTGGCGCGAACCATAGCTTGCCGATCCAGCGTCTGAAACTCTGCCGGGCCTGCCCCTCGGACAGCGAAAAGGGCAACAGGGATTCCGGCTGGTGGGGACGCGCGTCCGTCTTGAGCACCACGGGCGTACCGCAATACGGACACGCTCCCGAATGGATGTCCTGATCGAATTCGAAACGTGATCCGCAACTGTCGCACTGGACGGTCAGGACTTCGGCGGGACCGCGGGTCTTTGGGCTGGCCCTCGACAACTCGTCGAGCGCGTCACCCAGGGCGTATTCCCTGATCGGCTCGGGAGACGGCGGGATCGCGGTTTCGTGCTGGCAATAGGGACACTGCAGGTGATCCGTGCCCGGCACGTAGGACTGCAGCGCCCCGCAGTTGTCACACGGGAACTGGTGACGGATCGAATCGGTGCGCTTTTTCTTGAGGGGCACGCGGCGCGGGCGGGCGGTTCGAAGATGTCCGACCTTCAGGCGCCGGGTAGCGGCGGCGGCAGGGTCGCAAAGGCCCCGGCGAGTTCCGGAACCTGGCCCGCAGGCGTCCACTCCACGAGTTCCCTGCTCCATACCAGGGCATCGCGGCCCACTTCCCGCGACTTCACATGCCCCACGAGCCGGTCGAATTCGATGGGCCCCTGAGGGTGACCGTCTCTGGACGTGAAATACTGGGCCGAGCGGGGGGCCGCCGTTTCCGGCAAGGGCGGCGGCGAGGACGAGACCTGCCCCCCCTGCCCCATCGACTCCACCATCCGGTTCGCCATCGCGAAACCGATGCCGAGGCCCAGGCCCTCGCCGGCGCCGCCCGAGGGGTTGGCGGCGGCGGCCGTCATGGCCTCGGCCGCCTGGTAGGTGGCGTAGTCACGCAGGTTGCCGATCACCCCCATGCTCGTCCGCTTGTCCAGGGCCTGCTCGACCACTGGCGGCAACGAGATGTTCTCGACCAGGAGATTGTTCACGTCGAGCCCGTAGGCGAGAAACTCCGGCCGGATCTTGTTGGTGATATAGGTGCCGAGCGCCTCGTAGTTTGCCGCGAGGTCCAGCACCGGGATGCCGGACTGTCCGATGACGGTGGCAAAACGCGACACGATCAGATTGCGCAACTGGTTGGTGATGTCTTCGGTCCTGAAATGACCGTCGGTGCCGACGATCTCGGTCAGAAACGTCATCGGCTCGTTGATGCGGATCGAATAGGTCCCGAAAGCACGCAGCCTGACGGGGCCAAACTCCGGGTCACGCAGCATGACGGGGTTCTTGGTGCCCCATTTCTGGTCGGTGAACTGCCGGGTATTGAAGAAATAGACCTCTGCCTTGAAGGGGCTCTCGAAACCGTGGGACCAGGCCTGCAGGGTGGAGAGGATCGGCAGGTTGTTGGTCTTGAGTTCGTACATCCCCGGATCGAAGACGTCGGCGACCTTTCCCTCATTGACGAACACCGCCGCCTGCGAGGCGCGCACCGTGAGCTTCGCCCCGTACTTGATCTCGTTGCCGTAACGCTCGAACCGGTAGACCAGGGTGTCGTTGGAGGAATCCGTCCATTCGATGACATCGACGAACTCACCGAAGAGCTTGTCGAAGAGACCCACGCCCCTACGCCCCCTTCGCTTCCGGCGCCGCCTCGTCCCCGGAGGCCGGCGTCGTTCTGGCGCTCGCGGCCGTCAGGGCCTGCTTCAACTGCTCCTCGTAGGTCTGCAACTCGACCACCGCCTTCTCGCGCAGGCGCTTGCCCTCGTCGGCGATCTGCAGGCTTTCCTCGATGGTCGCGATCAGGGTGTCGTTGGCGCGTTTCACCGAGTCGATGTCGAATGCACCGCGCTCGATCTGCTTGCGCGCCTCGACCGTGGCCATCTTGAGGTTTTCCGCATTCTGCTCGAGCAGCTCGTTGGTCAGGTCGGTGGCGGCCTTGACGGTCCTGGCGGCGTCACCGGAACGGAAGATCGTCACCGCCGTGGCGAGCTGCTGGCGCCACAGCGGCACGGTGTTGACCAGGGTCGAATTGATCCTGGTGATCAGGCCCTTGTCGTTTTCCTGTACCAGACGGATGCCCGGCAGGCTCTGCATGGTGACCTGCCGTGTCAGGCGCAGATCGTGGACCCGGCGTTCCAGATCATCGCGTGAGGCGCGCATGTCCCGCAGCGCCTGGGCCTGCAGCATCTCGCCGCCGGTCTCCGCCTCGGCGGCGAGCGCGGGGATGACCTCGTCGTCGAGTTCCCCGAGCTTCTGCACCCCGGCGGCGATGTAGAGTTCCAGTTCGTGAAAATACTGCAGGTTCGCCTCGTACAGGCGGTCCAGCGAGATGACGTCGGTGAGAAGCTTTGTCTTGTGCTCCTCGAGGTCGTCGGTGATTCCGTCGATCTGCTTGCGGACGTCCTCGTATCCCGCGAGAAACTTCGCCACCGGCTTGGCGCGACCGAACAGGCTTGCGAAGAACCCGGGCTTTTCCAGGGCGTCGGTATCGAATCCCCGCAGGGTCGTCACCATGTCGTTCAGGGCGTTCCCCGCGGACCCGAGGTCCTTGTTGCGTACCCCCTCCAGCATGTTGTCCGAAAGCTCGGTGAGGTGCTGCTGGGCGTTCGATCCGAAGAAGATGATCGAGTTGCTGTCCTTGATGTCGATCCCGCCGGCCAGTTCCGCGACTCGGCTGGTGTCCTCGGCGGGCAGTTGCTCGAGCGGGACGGCAACGTCCCCAACCTCCCTCAGGTGCGCTGTCTCGAACAGGCTGGCATCGACTTCCTGTTCGATCGTTGCAGGTTTCTCGCTCATGGTGTTCTCCGGGTCTTGAATCCTTTGGTCTCCGTCGTATCGACGGCGCGATGGTTCTTGTATTCAGAGTAAATGCCTCGGCTGTTGCGCAGCGTCACACTCCAGGCGGGACAATATCCACAGGGCGGATCAAGCGAAGCGGACCCACCTCTCTTCAATCTTTCGGCAACCCACTGAATGTCAATATTCTTTCAAAAATGCCACTGGTAACGAATCACGTGGGTCGGGTTTGCGACAGCGTAACCCGACAAGTTGGCGACCCCTTGCGTCGGGTTACGCTGTCGCTAACCCGACCTACCAAGAAACCTCCGGTTTGCCGCGCGACAGGGATTGGTAGGGTGGACAAGCGCAGTTCAGCGCAGTCCACCAAATTGATCCTGCCTATGCTCGCGAGACATTTACACGGTGTCTCCCACGGCAAATACCCCATAGCCGTTACGACCCGACAACCATGCTGAATAGTGACATCAATTCAAGGATGGACGCTAAATCACCCCCTCCCGCTTGAGCTGCGTCGCCAGCACTTCGATCTGCACATCCAGATCGAAGACATCGTTCTTCAGCAGTTTCTCGTGTTGCTCGTCGAATACCTGATCGATCGTGTCCAGCACGTTGCGGAAATTCTGCTCCAGGTCCCCCGCGCCGGGATGACGGTGGGTCTTCGCGTACCCCTCCGTGACCTTTCGCGCGCCCTCCAGATAGGTATTCAGAAACTTGCGTGCGCGTCTGAGATCGCGCGGGTCGTCCTCGATGACGTCGAGGATTCCCCGGGCCTGTGTCGCGATTCGGGCCAGACGTCCCTTCAGTTCGACGTTGTCGATGGCCCGCGCGGCGGACTCGATGCCGCGGATGCGCTGCTCTGCCTCTTCCAGCGCCTCGACGACCTCCGCGGTGGTGTATCCGGAACCGGTAAACGTGACCTTCTCCACCCTCGGGTCGAATCCATAGGTCAGATAGACCCCAAGCAACGCAACCAGCCCGTAGGAGACGGCCATGATCGGGGATTCGTCCGCGCCGAAATACGCGGTGACCAGCGTGGCGATCGCGATGAACAGGGCGCTGATGAACTTGAGCGGAATCCTGGGGGGTACGGCGATCTTCCGGCTCTCGTAGTCCTTCTCCGCGGCAAGACCGACCCGCATGCCGATGGCGCCCGCCAGGAACAACGCGGACACCAGACTGCCTGCCAGGAACGCGCCGAAGGTTCCCCCCTTAAGGGCCAACGCCGTGGCGAACAGGGCAGGCAGTGGCAGGAAAAACAACAACAGGCCGCGCGTGCGTACCTTGGGAGGCTCACGGGTATAGGAGCGGGAGTGTTTGCCCGGCTCAAAACTGGGTTGCGGGTCCGATTTTTCGCTCATGTGTCGGCCCCGCCTTGCGGCGCGGCCGACAGGGCTTTATCCGGGACCCGTTCGGCGTCATGACCATCACGTGAGAACTGGTGGAACAGTGCCTGACAACTCGCCAGCCAGATGGACACCAGCATCAGGAAGACGCCGATCGCGCGGCGCAGCACAACTTTGCTTTGGATGGGCAAGATTCCGACCGTCAATCAAACAGGCGACCAAGCCAGTCTACGACACACATCGACGTTTGGAAACTCGGTCACCGTCACGCCGTCCCAGTGTATATTAGCGTCCTATTATTTCAACCGGACGAACAGTCAGATGAACAACTTTGCCGTAGAACCCGTCGTTTCCCTGATTGCCGGGATCCTGATCCTGGTGTTTCCCAAACTGCTGAACTACGTGGTGGCGATCTACCTGATCGTCATCGGCGTTTTGGGGCTGATTCATTGAGGAATAGCCGTCTTCGAAAACCAGGGCGTAGGATGTGGTGAGCCTGCTAACCGCAGGGACTAGAGAATGATGCGGTTCGTGCCTCACCGCATCCTGCACGGATATCGGCGCATCAGGAGCACGACTGATACGTGCCACCAAAGTCTTAATTTTCACCGAGCTACAGGTTTCCTGCTTTCTCGGCGGTAGCCCTGCGCTCTGCCTGAGGCAATGGTATCAGCCCCTTGTCGGTGAGATAGCCATCCTCCCCGATCGCGCGATCGCTGGTGATTTCTTTCAGAAACGCTCTCAGGCCCGCTATACGATCCAGATGAGTCGCCTTTGCATAGACATAGAGCGTGCGCGACAGAGGATAGGTGTTATCGAAAACCGTCTCGGGATCCGGTTCGATCCCGTCGATCGAAGCCGCCTGTAGCAGGTTCATGTTCTGATCGAAGAAGCTGAAACCGAAGATGCCCACCGCCTGGTCCGAATGACTCACCTTGCGCACGATCAGATTGTCGTTTTCGCCGGCCTCGGAATAGACGCCGTCCTCGCGGACCGCCCTGCATAGCGTGGCCAGACGGTCCGGGTCGGTTGCGCCCAGGACATTGAGCCAGTCAAACTGCCGGCAACCCGACAACATGCCGCGATCGGCGAGGACGTCTCGCGTTCCGGAGGTGGGTGGCGGTCCGTATAGCTTGACCGGCACCTCCGGCAGCGCGGGATCGATCTGCTTCCAGGTCTGGTAGGGGTTGGCAACCAGGGTCCTGCCACCCTCCGGATCGGGCACCTCGCGCGCAAGCGCCAGATACAGCTGTTTCAAAGTCAGCTTGAGCGTGGGCCCCTGACGGGAGGACGCCAGGACGATGCCGTCATAACCGATTTTGAGTTCAATGATGTCACGTACGCCGTTCTGTCGACAGCGTTCCGTCTCCGAAGGCTTGATCCGTCTGGATGCCAGGGCGACGTCGACCTCATCCGCGCCTTCTCCCTTGCAGAACAGCTGAAGTCCGCCGCCCGAGCCCAGCGCCTCGATGTGCGGGGCTCGGAACCGCGTGGTCTTGCCGATCCGTTCGGCCACCACCGAGGCAAACGGATGGACGGTGGACGATCCCACCACGATAACGTAGTCGCGTCCAGCCAGGGGCGAACCGTGACTGCAGATCAAAACAACACCAAACATCAGGGAAAGTATTCTTTTACGCATAGTCAGGTTCAGTTTCTTGATGAATTTGGTGCAACACATTAGGAGTCTGTCCGAGAGTGTGGTTCGTCGCGAGGGGAAGCGTCGCTGAAGTGGATTTTATGTTCGTTTGGGGAGAATAGTCGCCTCGTGTGACGAGAACGTACGTGAAATCCGGTCAGCGAGGATTTTCCGCAGTAGAACTTCCATTCTCGGACAGGCTCCTAGGGGACGAATTACGGTTTTATGGCCCAAAGCATCCAGATGGCGCAGCCTCCGGGCACGGATTTGGTGGACTGTGCTGCGCGTGTCCACCCTACGAGATCGTCCGTCTGATGATAATCCGATAGAGGCGGATCTAAGGCGATTTCTGTCAAATCACATACCATCCTGCTTGTCTTTTCGCCCGTCTTCCGCGTTGCGGAAACGGTTGAATAGTTCGACTATGCGCCCGTTACCGCGCCTTGAAGACGAACGAAAATCCGGCGCAATCTGGTATGTCATTTTCCGGCAATCGCCTAATCTCGACGCACTCATCCCTGCTCCAGTAGTTGCATGAAGTTCTGCTCACTCAGCACCGGGACATCGAGGGACGCGGCCTTGTCCACTTTTGAGCCGGGGTTGTCGCCCGCGATCACGGCCGTCGTTTTCGTGGACACGCTGCCCGTGACCTTTGCGCCGAGGGCCTGAAGCGCGGCCTTGGCGTCCTGGCGGGTCATCGCCGACAGGGTGCCGGTGAGCACGTAGCTGCGTCCCGCCAGCGGGGACTCGTCAGGCGCTTCGATCTCGGGCTCGTCCCAGTGGATCCTCGCGGCGAGCAGGCGCTCGATCACCTCGCGGTTGTGCGGCTGGCGGAAGAACGCGTGGACGTGCCCGGCGACCACCGGGCCCACGTCCGGCACCTCCAGCAGTGCATCGACCTCCGCCGCCATCAACTTCTCGAGTGATCCGAAATACCCGGCCAGACTCCGTGCGGTGGCCTCGCCCACCTCGCGGACCCCGAGGGCGAAAATGAAACGCGCCATGGTGGTCTGCCTGCTCTTCTCCAGGGCTTCGATCAGGTTCTCCGAGGATTTCCTGCCCATGCGTTCGAGCGACTCGAGCTGATCCGCGTCGAGGCGATACAGATCGTCGACGTGCTCGACCAGGCCACACTCGACGAGCTGGTCCACGAGCTTGTCACCCAGGCCTTCGACATCCATGGCGCGTCGCGAGGCGAAGTGCTTGATGGCCTCCTTGCGTTGCGCGGCGCAGTACAGGCCGCCGGTGCAGCGCGCCGCCGCCTCTCCCTCGGGCCGGATGACGTCGGATCCGCACACGGGACATGACGCAGGCAGGATGACGGGTCTCGCATCCGCGGGACGCCGCGCGAGAACGACACCCGCCACCTCGGGAATCACGTCGCCCGCCCGGCGCACGATGACCTGGTCTCCGATGTGCACGCCCTTGCGCTCAATCTCGTCCATGTTGTGCAGCGTGGCATTGCTGACCGTGGCCCCACCGACGAACACCGGTTTCAGGCGTGCGACGGGGGTCAGGGCGCCGGTGCGACCGACCTGAAACTCGACGTCCAGCAGGGTCGTGACTTCCTCCTCGGCCGGAAACTTGTGGGCGATGGCCCAGCGCGGGGCGCGCGACACGAAACCCAACGCCTTCTGCTGGTCGAGGCGATTGACCTTGTACACCACGCCGTCGATGTCGTAAGGCAGGCCGGCGCGCCTGTCGCCGATCTCCCCGTAGTATCCGAGGCAACCGGCCGCGCCTGAAACCACCGCGTTCAGGTGACTGACGCGAAGGCCCCAGTCGCGCAGGCGCTCAAGTATGCCGGCGTGAGTCGCCCCGAGCGCTTCGGCGCCGCCCTCGCACTCGCCGAGGGCGTAGAAAAAGACCTCCAGGGGACGACGGGCCGTCAGGCGCGGGTCGAGCTGTCTCAGGCTGCCGGCCGCGGCATTTCTCGGGTTGACCAGCGTCTTCTCTCCGCTCGCCCGTGCGCGTGCGTTGAATGCCTCGAATCCGGCCCGTGGCATCACGATCTCGCCGCGCACCTCCAGCACGTCGGGGTAGTCCACGCCCTGAAGACGCAGCGGGACGGACTTGACGGTGCGCACGTTCTGCGTGACATCCTCGCCGGTCACTCCGTCGCCCCGGGTCGCGGCGCGCTCCAGAAGCCCGCGTCGGTAGAGGATGCTGATCGCCACACCGTCGAGCTTCGGTTCGGCGGCGTACTCGACTTTGTCCACACCCAGGCGGTCTCGTACACGTGCGTCGTAGGCCTCGACCTCATCGTCGCCGAAGGCGTTGCCCAGCGACAGCATGGGTACGTTGTGGCGCACCTCCCCGAATGCCGCCAGTGGTTCGGCGCCCACGCGCTGCGTCGGCGAATCAAGGCTGACCAGTGCGGGATGTTCCGCCTCGATCGCCGCCAGCCGGTGCATCAGGCGGTCGTACTCGGCGTCCGGCACCTCGGGGTCGTCGAGGACGTAATACCGGTAGTTGTGATGCCGGATCTCGTCCCGCAACTGCCGGACCTCGGTCTCGATGTCGCTACCGGCGGTCATTATCGGGACATTCCCAAACAGGGCTGCTAGCGGGTCTGGGCATCGATGGCCTCCCGCTGTCTCTGTGCGGCCTCATCCATGACGCCCTCGACTTCTCCGGCACGCTCGAGCGCCCGGGTCTGTGTGTCGAAGACACCGGATTCGTGGCGGTCGGGTCCCGTCGATTCCCCTGAAGGTGAACACGCGGTCAGGAAAACCGCAGCGGCGATCGCGGCGGCTGAAACGCTGTGGGTCATGGGTTTCTCCACGGTCGTCTTGCGAGATCGAGTGGCGCGAAGCATAGCATCGAAGCAGATAGGTCACGACGCGTTCCGGACTCGTTTCCGAGTGACCGCGGGTCAGGTTTCGCAGATGTAGAGAACAAGTAGATTTACGATCAGCAGGATCACCGAAACGCCCTTCCAGAACAGCACGGGGTTCCGCTCGAGCAGCGGCGGTTTCTCACTGTCGAGCAGCGAAGGGTTTGGATGGGAAAGGTCGTAGACGAACTCGGACAACGTGTCGTAACGCCTGGCGGGATCGATCGCAACGGCCTTCCTCAGTGCAGCGTCCATCCATTCCGGGACCTCGGGATTGATCCCGGAGACCGAGTGGTATTTGACGTGGCGAAGGGCCCTTTCCGAGAGCGGTTTGCCATAGGGCAATTCGCCGGACAGCATCTGGTAGGTGATCACGCCGAGCGAAAAGATGTCGGAACGCTTCGTACCCTGCTGGCCCCGGAAGTACTCGGCGGCGGAGAACGCCAGGGTGCCGACGATGTACTGGCGGTCCAGGGGCGAGGCGATCTCCTCCAGCCCCGATACGCGTGTCGAACCGAAGTCGATGATCTTCACTACGCCGTGATGGTCGATCATGACGTTCTCCGGTTTCATGTCCTGGTGGATCATGTCGAGCCGGTGGAAGGCCCGCAGGCCTTCGGCGATCTGGCCGACGATATCGCGCACCTCGCCAAGGGAAGGGCGGGGATGGTCGTCCAACCACTGCCGCAGCGTCTGCCCCTCGATGTATTCCGCCACGTAGTACAGGCACTGACGCTTGCGGGTCGCGCCGCACACCTTCATTACGTGGGCGTTGTCGATCCGCTTCCCGATCCACTCCTCGTGCACGAACATGTCGATGTAGTTCGGATCGTCCTGAAAGTTGACCGAAGGCGTCTTCAGCACGACCTTGCGCTCGTCCTGCGTGTCGACGGCGAGATAGACCTGGATGTGACTGGTGGCGTGAAGTTCTCGCTGGATCCGGTACCCGTCCAGGACCATACCGGGTTCGAGGTCAGGGGGGAAAGGCAGTGCGGTCAACCTGCTGTAGTACGCGTCCTCCCCGGCATCGGGCAAGGAATCGACGCGCAGGACCTGACAGGTCAGGTTGTCGTGACTGCCGTTTCCGAAGGCGCTATCGACGATTCGGTCCGCCACTTCGTGTGTGACGTCGCATTCCGAGAGGATGGATACGATCTCGGCGGATGAAAGGTAATCATGTACCCCGTCGGTGGTCATGACGTAGACGTCACCCTCCTCCACCGGCAGCGCCCGGTAATCGATCTCGACGTTCAGATCGATCCCCATGGCGCGGCTGAGGTACTCGCGATCTGCCGACACGGTGACGCGATGGTCCGTGGTCAGGCACTCGAGTTCATTGCCTCTCAGACGGTAGATCCTGGTGTCACCGACATGGAACAGATACGCGGTAGCCGACTTGACGACCAGGGCGCTCAGTGTCGTGACAAACCCCTTGTGCGTGCCGTGGACGTGCTGACCCTGCCCGTACAGCCACCGATTCAACGCGGTGATCACCCGCCCGGCGGACTTCTTGACGGTCCAGGTCTCGGGCGTACTGTAGTAGTCCTCGATGAAACCGCTGACGCTCAAACGGCTCGCCTGTCCACCATCTTCACTGGTGCTCATACCGTCGGCGATGACGGCACAGACGCCCTTCGAGGTGAGCAGCGGGTCTTCGGGAACGGCGGCCCCGGCATGGTCTTCGTTTTCCGTCTTCCGGCCGGCGCGCGTGTGCCAGCCGGTGGCAATCGAGAGAGTCCTGGTCATCGGGATGAGAATCACGAGAGGATTGAGGGAAATCGGGAAGTGACGTTTATTCCCGCCGGGACGAGATCATCAACGAAAACGGCGCGGGACACTGATGACGTCCCGCGCCGCTCCCGGCCGCATTATGGTATGACGATTACGTGACGTCGATCATCTGCACGGTGCCGTCCGGCATGACCTCCGCCATCTGGCCCTCTGGTTCTTCCAGGAAGAACAACACGGCAGCCAGTGCGACGAGTGCCGCCGTGCCGATAGTGATGAAAAATATCTGGGGAGAGACGAACGACAGCACGGTGAGGAACGACACGGCCCCCACGCTTCCGTAGGCGCCCGCCATACCCGCCACCTGTCCGGTCAGGCGTCGCTTGACCAGCGGTACCATGGCGAAGACGGCGCCCTCACCGGACTGTACGAAGAACGACCCCGCCATGGTGACGACAACCGCCATCAGCACGGGCCAGCCAGAGGTGATCTGACCCATCACGAAGTAACCCGCGGACAGACCGATCAGCAGGATGATCAGGGAAAACTTGCGGCCGAACCTGTCACTGATCAGCCCGCCGCTGGGTCGCGCCACCAGGTTCATGAAGGCATAGCCTGACGCGAGCATCCCGGCCTGGACCAGCGACAGGTCGAAGGTGTCCTTGAAGAACAGCGGGAGCATGGACACGACGGCCAGTTCGGAACCGAAGGTCACCAGGTAGGCCAGATCGAGGACCGCGACCTGCTTGAAGCTGTAGCGATCGATTTCGGGCACCGGTCCTGCGAAGACGTGCTTGTTGACCTGGTAGATGCGGACCGTCTGAAACACGTAGAGGCCGAGCAGGGTCAGGTAGATCCCGTTGGTGACCGTCTCACCGAGCATGCCCAGGTTGGCGGGTCCCAGCTTCCAGGCCAGTACGGCGAGCGCGGCATACAGGGGGATGTTCATGAGCAGGTACAGGAAGAAATCGCCCTTGCTGGAGACCTCCATGGCGCCGTTCTTCTTCGGCCTGAAGTAGGTGGAGCCCTTCGGTGTGTCGCTGACCGAGAAGAAAAAGACGGCCGAATAGACGAGTGACAGTCCACCAGTGAGCGCGATGGCATAACGCCAACCATCTTCTCCGCCGAACATCAGGGCAATCGTGGGCAGCGAAAGCGCGGCCACCGCGGAACCGAAGTTGCCCCAGCCGCCATAGATGCCTTCGGCGAGCCCGACCTGCTTCGCCGGGAACCATTCGCTGATCATGCGGATGCCGATGACGAATCCGGCGCCGACGAAGCCCAGCAGAAAACGCATCAGGGCAAGACGCTCGAACGAATCCGCGAACGCGAATCCGAAGCACAGGAAGCTCGAGATGAACAGCAGCAGCGAGTACATGCGCCTCGGCCCGAACGCGTCAACGAGCATCCCGACAACGATCCGCGCGGGGATGGTGAGCGCGACGTTGAGAATGAGCAGCGTCTTGACCTGCTGGTCGGTGAGATCGAAGGCCTCGCGGAGGGAGGCCATCAGCGGCGCGTGGTTGAACCAGACATAGAAGCTCAGGAAAAAAGCGAACCACGTCAGGTGCAGGATGCGAATGTTGCCCTTGAAGGACAGGACATTCAAATTGGGTGAACTCATCAGGATTATCCGTGTATTGAAAAGTGTGTACCCGGTACCAAGCATGTCCCATGCCAGATTCTGCGTGCCCGCCCGGTTCACCGGTCCACTGGTGTCGCCAAATCCCGATCGCACCAACGATATGGCGCACGGCAACGCGAACCGGCTCGCCGAATGTTTCCAGCGGTGTCGCCACCACTCGAGCGACAGGCCGGCACCAGCTCCGTGCACGCGATGACTGACCTGCACCGCGTTCGGGCGGCTCAGGGGCCGTCCTGTCGATAACACGCCCTGTTGATTGGTGCGTCGACCCGGAGCGCGTCTTCCATAACGCGGCCCGGATGCAGTCACCAACGCACCAAAATAGTGCGCGCCACCTCCCCAACGCCGTATCTCCTGCACCGTTTCGGTCCTGCAAGCCTGTTTGCACCGCACATTCCTGCCGCCAACGCCCGACTTGTCGCTTTCTGGTACGGCGATTGCATTATTACAGCCATACTGTATTCGGAGCGTGACTCGATGACTCAAAAACTCGTACTGATCGGCAACGGCATGGCCGGGATGCGCACCGTGGAGGAACTGCTCAAACAGGACCCGGGGGTCTACGACATCACGGTCTTCGGCGATGAACCCCATGGCAACTACAACCGCATCCTGCTCTCGCCGCTGCTGGCCGGGGAGAAGTCGCTGGACGACATCATGCTCAACCGGCAGGAGTGGTATGCGGAGAACGGCATCACCCTGCACGCGGGCAAAAGGGTCGAGGCCATCGACCGGATGCGGCGCATCGTGGTCGCCGGCGACGGGACCGAGGTCCCGTACGACCGTCTGATCCTTGCAACCGGCTCGCGTCCCTTCGTCATTCCGATACCCGGGAAAGACCTGCCGGGCGTGATCTCGTTTCGTGACATCCGCGACGTAGAGTCGATGCTCGAGTCCTCACGGACAGGGCGACACACGGTCGTGATCGGCGGCGGCCTGCTCGGCCTGGAGGCGGCCAACGGCCTGATGAAACAGGGCATGGACGTCACCGTCGTCCACCTGCTCGATTCCCTGATGGAAAGGCAACTCGACAAGCCCGCCGCGGCCCTGCTCAAGGCGTCGCTGGAAGCGCGCGGACTGCACTTTTTGATGGAGGCCCGGACCGATTCGATCCTCGGTGACGACCGGGTCACGGGCGTGCGCTTCGAGGACGGTCACGAGATTCCGGCGGACCTCGTCGTCATGGCGGTCGGGATACGGCCCAACACCGAACTTGCCGCCGGGGCCGGTCTTCACTGCGAGCGCGGCATCGTGGTCGACGACACCATGCAGACCTACGACCCGCGCGTGTACGCCGTGGGTGAATGCATTCAGCATCGCGGCACCACATACGGCCTCGTCGCGCCGTTGTTCGAACAGGCGCGTGTCTGCGCCGACCACCTGGCACGGCACGGGATCGCCCGCTACGAGGGATCGGTGACCTCCACCAAGCTGAAGGTCACCGGCATCGACCTTTTCTCCGCCGGCGACTTCTCCGGTGGCGAGGGGACCGAGGAGATTGTCATGCAGGACCCGGCCGGCGGCGTCTACAAGAAACTCGTCGTGCGTGACAACCGAATCGAGGGGGCGGTCCTGTACGGCGACACCATCGAGGGGGCGTGGTATTTCCAGCTGATGCGTGAGGGGACGGACATCTCCGACTTCCGCGACAGGATCCTCTTCGGACAACACCACCTCGGCGACTCCGGGCACGGCGGGCAGACCCAGGCGGTCCTGATGGCCGACGATGCCCAGGTATGCGACTGCAACGGTGTCTGCAAGGGCGACATCGTCAATGCGATCACAAGCAAGGGCCTCTTTACCCTCGACGACGTGAAGGCCCACACCAAGGCATCCGCCTCCTGCGGATCGTGTACCGGCCTGGTCGAGCAGATCCTGGCGTCCACGCTGGGTGGTGACTACGAGTCCCCGGAACAAAAGCCGCTCTGCAAGTGTACCGATCTGACACACGACCAGGTGCGCGCCGCAGTTCGGGACCATCGCCTGACTTCGGTGCACTCGGCCATGCATTTTATGGACTGGAAGACACCGGACGGCTGCGCCGCGTGCCGACCCGCGCTCAACTACTACCTCATATCGACCTGGCCGGAGCAAGCCGCCGACGACTACCAGTCCCGATTCATCAACGAACGCGCCCACGCGAACATCCAGAAGGACGGGACGTACTCGGTAATACCGCGCATCTTCGGCGGGGAGACGAGTCCGGCGCAGCTGCGCGCCCTGGCGGAGGTGGCCGAGAAATATGATGTCCCGACGGTAAAGATCACCGGCGGACAGCGGATCGACATGCTGGGGCTCAGAAAGGAGCAACTCCCGGGTATCTGGGGAGACCTCGCGGAGGCCGGGTTCGTGTCCGGACACGCCTACGGCAAGGCGATGCGCACGGTCAAGACCTGTGTCGGCTCCGAGTGGTGCCGCTTCGGCGTCCAGGATTCCACCCGCATGGGCATCGAACTGGAGAAGCTGACGTGGGGCTCGTGGACCCCCCACAAGTTCAAGCTGGCCGTTTCGGGCTGTCCGAGGAATTGCGCCGAGGCGACGATCAAGGACTTTGGCGTGGTCGCCATCGACTCGGGATGGGAACTTCACGTCGGCGGAAACGGTGGCGTCAAGGTGCGCGCCACGGACCTGCTCTGCCGTGTCACCACCGAAGAGGAGGTCCTCGAATACTGCGGCGCTTTCCTGCAGGTCTATCGCGAAGAGGCCCGCTACCTGGAACGCACCGCACCCTGGGTCGAGCGCATCGGACTGAGTTATGTGAAGCAGCGTGTCGTGGAGGACGAGGTCGGACGAAAGGCGCTCTACCGGCGCTTTCTGGACTCCCAGGAGATCTATCAATTCGACCCGTGGGAGCAACGCGCCCGCGGTGTCGACGAACACGAGTTCACGGTGATGAGGCAGGTAGGGGCATGAATACCCGGGCAGCAATGAAAATCGAATCCGAATGGCTGGAGGTCGGGCGACTGGAGGACATCCCCAGACTGGGCGCGAGGGTGGTCCGCACACCGGATGGAGATATCGCGGTATTCCGCACCGCGGGCGACGAGGTGTTTGCACTGAGGGACAGATGCCCCCACAAGGGTGGTCCCCTCTCCCAGGGCATCGTCCACGACCGCGCGGTCACCTGCCCGATGCACAATTGGTGTATCCATCTGGACAGCGGCGAGGCGCGGGCCCCGGACGAAGGAATCACCAACCGTTACAGCGTGCGGGTGGAGAACGGAACCATCTACCTCTCGCTGACTCCGCTCGAGTCCTGACCCGGGTATCAGGCAACCATGCTGTTCGGCAGAAAGAAAAAGAACCCCGTTCGCATCGCCGACAAGGGCGTGGTCGACTGGAAATACACGACCTGCGGATACTGTTCCACGGGCTGTTCGATCGAGGTGGGCCTCGACCGCAAGGGCAAGGCCGTGTCTTCGCGGGGCGTCGGCGGCGCCGATGTCAACCGAGGCAAGCTCTGTCTCAAGGGGATCTTCGAACACGAGTTGTTCGACTCACCGGGGCGCGGCGACACCCCGCTGTTGCGGGACCGCTACTACGAACCGTTCCGGGAAACGACCTGGGACGGCGCGCTCGACAGGGTCGCCGAGGGCATCAAGGGCATCCAGTCCGAGCACGGTCGTGACGCCTTTGCCATCGTCTCCACCGGCCAGATCATGACCGAGGAGTTCTACACCCTGGGCAAGCTGGCCCGCGGGGTGATCGGCACCAACAACTACGACGGCAACACCACCCTGTGCATGGCCTCGGCGGTGTCCGGCTACAAGCGCTCCTTCGGTTCCGACGGTCCACCGGGTTGCTACGACGACTTCGAGCACGCGGACTGCCTGCTGGCCATTGGATCGAACCTCCCCGAACAGCACCCGATCATCTTCTGGCGCATGCGAGAGGCGCGCGAGCGCCGCGGGTTCCCGCTCATCGTGGTGGACCCGCGCGTCACGATGCTGGCCCAGATGGCCGACATCCATCTGCCGGTCAACCCCGGTACCGACGTGGTCCTGCTCAATGCCCTGGCCCATGTGATCCTCGATGAAGGCCTGGAGGACCGTGCGTATATCGAGGCGCACACGGCCGACTTCGAGGCGTTCGCCGAACTGGTGGGGCAGTACGACCCCGTCTGCGCCTCGCGCATCTGCGGGATCGACGAGGACACCATCCGCCACGTGGCCCGCGTCTATGCCGGGGCCGGTGCGGCCATGACGATCTGGACCATGGGCATCAACCAGAGCACCCACGGTTCCGACGGGGTGGTCGGCATCAACAATCTGAACCTGATCACGGGGAACATCGGCAAGCCGGGCGGCACCAGCCTGTCCATCACCGGCCAGAGCAACGCCATGGGAACGAGAGAGTGGTCCTCGTGCTCGGGCCTTCCCGGTTATCGCTCACTGGAAAAGACCGCGGACCGGGAAGAGATCGCCAGCTTCTGGGGCATCGATCCCGATTTTTTTCCCGAACGTCGTGGTCTGTTCCAGACCGATATCTTCCCGGCGATCGAGACGGGACAGATCAGGGGGCTGTGGATCATCGCCACCAACCCGATGACCTCGATGCCCAACACACCCAGAATTCGCAAGACCCTGGAAAAGCTGGATTTCCTCGTGGTTCAGGACGCCTACCGCGACGTTGAAACCAACGAGTACAGCCATGTCTACCTGCCGGCGGCCGTCTGGGCGGAGAAGGAGGGTACGTTCACCAACACCGAGCGACGCGTCAACCTGGTCCGCAACGTCGTCGAGCCGAAAGGCGAGGCCAAACCGGATCTCTGGATCTTCAACGAGGTGGCCAGACGCTTCGAACAGGGCCGCGCCATCACCTTCCCGGAGACGGCCGAGGGGGTGTTCGGGGAGATGCGGGACCTCTCCCGCGGGCGCATGCTGGACTACTCCGGCATGACCTACGAAAAGATCGAGTCGCAGCGCGGCATACAGTGGCCCTGTCCGGAAGACTCCGAGACGGGCTCACCCCGCCTGTACTCCGACGGCCGTTTTCAACACCCCGACGGGAAGGCGCAGCTGATTCCCCTGCCGTTCGTCGACAACAACGAGCGTCCCGACGACGATTTCCCGTTCTGGCTCAACAGCGGACGCGTGGTGGAACATTTTCATACCCGGACCCGCACCGGCAAGATCGGCAATCTCAACAAGTTCAGCCCCACGCCCTACATGGAGATGAACCCCGATTCGTCCAGGTCTCTCGGCATCGAGCACGGGCGCTATGCGCGGCTCGTCTCGCGGCGAGGTGATGCCGTGGTCCTGGTGCAACTGACGCAACGCGTACCGCCCGACATGGTCTTCATCCCGTTTCACTTTCACGAATGCGTCAACCGGCTGACGCTGGGACTGCTCGACCCGCATTCGAGGCAACCCGCCTTCAAGCAATGCGCGGTGAAGATCGAACCGGTCGCCGCCGAGGACGACGCCGCGCTTCGCAACCATGCCGCAAGGGCCTATTGACGGCGTGTCGAAGACCCGGAGACCTGTATTCATGTTCAGAAAACGAGACGACGAACCCGACTACGCCCGCATCCCCCGGGTGCAGGCGCCTGACCGCAATCAATACGGCAAGGCGCTGAACCTCCTCGGCGAGGACGATGCCCTCGCGGGCAAGAGCCTCAATATCAACGGCGACGACCGGGTCTACGAGGGCCCCGATCGCTACAGGCAGCACGGATTCTATTTCAACGCCGACAACTGTATCGCCTGTCACGCCTGCGAGTCGGCCTGCAGCGAGAAGAACGACCTGCCGCCGCATCTCGCCTTTCGGTCGGTGGGTTACGTCGAAGGCGGCACCTGGCCTGCCTATGCGCGTCTCAATATCTCGATGGCCTGCAACCACTGCGACGATCCCGTGTGCCTGAAGGGGTGTCCGACCCGTGCCTATACCAAATTCGCCGAGTACGGCGCGGTGCTGCAGGACCCGGACATCTGCTTCGGCTGCGGGTACTGCACCTGGGTGTGCCCCTATAACGCCCCGCAGCTAGACCCGGTCGCCGGACACGTCCAGAAATGCAATATGTGTGTCGATCGCCTGGAACAGGGGCTCAAACCGGCCTGCGCTGCCGCCTGCCTGGGTGGCGCACTGGATTTCGGTGTCATTGAGACGACACCGCGGAACCGCGACCAGCTGGAGACCCGCATCCCGGGCTTCCCGGACCCGGAGATCACACACCCCAACATCCGGTTTCAACAGACCCGAACGCTGCCACGGGAGATGACGCGGCCGGACAGCACACCGGTCCGCTACGAGCGCGACGCCCAGGGGGCGGGCCCTTTCCATACCAGGGTCCGCGACACCGGAACAACACGACGGGCCGGACTGAACGGACTCAGGTCGCGCGAGGATCCACTGGTTGTCTTTACCCTGATTACGCAGGCCGTCGTCGGCGCGTTTCTCACGCTGTTCCTGGGACCACTGTTCGGGCTGGACGTCCTTTCCCCGGCGAAACACCCGGTCGCGTACCCGGCCCTGCTGTTCGCGCTGCTGGGGCTCGAGACCTTCGCCCTGGTCCTGTCCACACTGCATCTGGGAAAACCGCACCGTTTCTACCGGGCCTTCAACAACTTGCGCTATTCCCCTGTCAGCCGGGAGGTCGCGAGTCTCGCGGTGTTCTACAACTTTCTCAGTGCGTATACCCTGATCGGCGCATTTCCGGGACTGTTCGCCTGGCTGCCGGACGACTGGGTCCGGGGCGCGGCGCTGGCGACGGGCTGGGGGGCGGCGATCACCGGACCCGCCGCCCTGTACTTCATGTCGCGGATCTATCGCATCGCCGCGCGGCCCTTCTGGGACCACTGGCAGGTCCTGACGGCGTTCTACGGCAACATGCTGGCATTGGGCCCCTTGCTCGCCGGCCTGCCGCTGGCCGTCGCGCTCCATCTCCAGGGGCAATCGTGGGCCACTTTCCTGTCGACCTTGGCCCTGCCCGTGATCGCGGGACTGGGACTAGAGGCCATCGGACTGCTCGCCCACGCCCGGGACATGCGGCGGCGCGGCGGCGAGGGGGCGGCCGCGCATCACCAACAGGTCACGACCTTCGGCTGGATCTATCGCGCACGCAACGTCACGCTGGCGCTCGCCATCGCGTTCGTGGCGGTCCTGGCGATCGTCTCTCCCGATGGACCGTCCGGGCTCGCCCTGTGGGCCTTCGCCGCGCTGCTGATCGTCGCCGCCGCGGTGACCGGGCGGGCGCTGTTCTACGTCCTCGTCATACCGACGACGATGCCGGGGGCCTTCTTCTGGAAAAACCCGGGCTTCCAGGAACACGCACGGACCACCGGGCTGGCCGACATGCCGCAGACCGGCCTGGTCGCGGATACACACTGACGCGGTACGGCGGGACCGCGAAACACGAGAGAGCATCATCGCCATGGCGCTGGATATCGACGGACGCATCATCGAGACGGACGATGAGGGCTACCTGCTCGACCCTTCCCTATGGGACGAGGAAGTGGCATTGACCCTGGCCGAGACCTACAGGCTCGACATGAGCGACGAGCACTGGATGGTGGTGCGCTATGTGCGCGAATACTTCGAGGAACGTCAGGCGGTGCCCGAGGCGCGCCATTTACTGAAGGCAATGAAAGAGCGACTCGGGGCTGACAGGGCTAGCCGTCGCTACCTCTACGGCCTCTTTCCATGGGGCTACGCGCCCCAGGCCTGCAAGATCGCCGGGATGCGCAAACCGCTCAAGCTGATGCTCGACGTCTGAGGTCTTGCCGGCAACCCATTTGGCGAAGGTTCACGGAAAGACGCTCGACGAGATCGACAATCCCCTGGAGCGGGCCGTCTTCGAGGCCAGTTACCGCTCCCGGCGGCAACGCGCGCGGCGTCTGCTGGCCGCGCTGACACTCGGCGCCTGGCACACGATCCGGGGCCTGCTGTTCCTCTGGCCGATCTGGCTGACGGGACTGGCGGTCCCGACCCTGGCCGACGGCCCGGGCATCTTTCCGGCGATCTTCTTTTTAGTGCCCGGTGTCGCCATCGCGCTGCTGATCCTGGCGCGCGGCATTCGCGCGGACTACCGGCGCAAGGTTGCAGGCCGTCTCCTGGAACGGGGGGTCTTCACCCGCATGTTGCGTTACTGAAACGACGCCGGCGGAACTATCCAAAGGAGAATTATTCCTCCTCCTGCGTTAGCACCCAGATCCGGGACAATGGAAGTTCTACACGAATCGCCTCGTCGAGTTGGTCATAGTGCTTCAGCACCTGGCCGATAAGGTCGGCTTGATCCCACAACCGCACCCGAAAGAATTGCGTCGCTTTTTCCTTGTCGACACTTGATTTGAATCCACCCCATGAAACAAGCAGACCGTGGCTTGCCTGAACGTTCTGCATCACGCCAATGAGTTGGTCCAGGCAGGTCTGTCCAGGGGGCTGTCGCCGGATTTCACCTGGACGCATACCCTGGGCTCCGAAAACCCCATTGGGCCGGGGGCGGCAAGAATATCGATCCCCTTATCCGGCCCTTCCGGACTGAGGAACGTCGTGTATCCTTGCGCACGTAACACGGCATCTACCAGTCTGGCCAGACCGTGTCCCTTGAAACGAGCGATGACGTGCTTGGCGATCTGGTCCTGCGCGGCTTGAACGAGATCAGTCGGGCCGTCTTCGCCCTCATCACCCTGGCCGGTCGGCTTTGTGGGAGGCGGAACCGGTGGTACGATCCAGCCCCTCTTTCCCATTTCCCTGACCCGCTTTTCCGCCTCGTTTCTCTTGATTCGGCAAACGGTCATTGCCGCCCCAAAGGAATAGAGAACGTCCTGGTCGAAATTTGACCGGGGAACATCCAGGGCGATCCATTTCACATCGCGGTAGTGGTTGTAGGGGGGGGTCCGCAACCGGGTCGTAGTGATAGGGACCCTTAATTTCCGCCACATGGATGGCCGGCTTCATCTTGCTGGGAAGCACGACCCAATCGCCGGGACTCATGACCTTCACGAAGGTCCACACCTGGCCTAGATGGTTTCTGATTTTGCCCTTAGGCGCATCGGGAAACCTGCTTTCCAGATAAGTTCGGAGTCTTACCTTGGTTTCTAGAGACGACAGGTCCCGGTCCAATTTGTACCAGGTCAGATAGACGCGGTTGTCGTCGAGAAACTTGTTCTCGTATTCACCGTGCCTGCCCGCACGGACCATCCATAACGCCATTTATCCAGTCTCCAATCAGGCCAGGCCAAACATGTCATCGACCGTGCTGACCACCATGTACCTTGCCGGCGATTCTCCAACCTCCAGCGCCTTGAAATGCGCCTTGCCACAAGCAATCTTCGCACCCTCCGCGCGTCGCAAGTCGGTAGCAAACAAGCTGCCCTTGGTCTCGACCACCAGATACAACCTTTCGGCTCCATCATGCCCTATCAGCACGGCCCAGTCCGGATTGTAACCGCCAGGCGGGGTCCGAACGGTAAACCACCCGGGTAGTTTGGCGTATACCCGGACGTCCGTGTTCTTTTCCAGCCGGTCGGCGAAGGCCGATTCGGCGCCGGAGTCGAAGACGACATGTTCGTAGACTGACTTCGTGGTGTCCTCGAGCATATTTCTGAGATACCCGATCAGTTCCTCCTGCTCGAACAGCTCCTGCGCGTAGTAGTGCTCGTCGCCGAGACGCTGGTACCTGATGCCGTCCACCAGGACAAGGCGCTTGCAGCGATTGATGGCCTCGGCGGCCAGGTCGATGAACTGTTGCGGATTGCGCCTGAAGTCATCTAACCGACCGCTTGCGGAGAGGATGCGCTGGATGCTGCGTCGCGTGAGCTGAGTACGGTCCTGTAGATCGGTGAGAACGTCGGGAAGCTCGATATCGGCCTCGGTCAGTACCACCGTCGCCGCCCCCTCGCGTTCCGTGGTCTCCACCCCGGCTCTGCCGATGGCGATGTCGGCCTTGCGCCACTGGAGACGGGCCTTCGGTATGGCGGGCGCGTCCCGAACCGCGACGATACAGTCCTCGATGAGCTTCTCGTTGTCGAACCGCAGGCGATATGTGGTCTTGTGCTTGATGCGGTCCCAAAGGGCTTTGAACTCGGGACTGAGGAACACCTCCTTGCGGACGCGAACCGGGCGGCGTTCGTCGGCGTTCCTGATCTCCAGACGACCCGCGAGCTTGCGCAGCACTTCGGTGATCCGGTCGAGCTGAGGGGCGAACGGCTCGGGGACGGAAACCGTGCCCCCCTTGAGCGCCTGCTTGAGCGCATCCTGCACCCTCCCCCTGGCGTCGATGTAGCCCTGGGCCTTGAGGTGTTTCCACAGCACCTCGGACTGCTCGACGCCCAGCGGGGCCCGCCGCCCGTCCTCGCCGGTGACCGGAATCGCCGCGAACTGGTGCCGCTCGACGATACCGAAGCGGATACCGGTATCCTTCTCGATCTCCTTCTGGAGGTTTTCGGCGAACGCCTCGAAGCCCTCGTTGGCCACCACGGTGAGGGTGTTGGTCTCGAAACCGCGCACGCGCTCGCCGTCCTGATTGACGCACAGACGCAGCCCGCGCCCGATGGACTGGCGCCGCTCGCGTTCCGTCTGGATGTCACGCAAGGTGCAGATCTGAAAGACGTTGGGGTTGTCCCAGCCCTCCCGCAGCGCCGAATGCGAGAAAATGAACTTGAGCGGTGTATCGAGGCTCAGGAGCTTCTCCTTGTCACGCATGATCAGGTTGTAGGTCGCGTCATCGGCCCGCGTGTTGCCACGGGTATCCTTGAACATCTCGCGCTGAACGGCCAAGGGGTCCACGTCTCCCCAGGTTTCTCCAATTTGCAGGAAGCGTTCTCCGCCGGGCACCCGGAGTTCCATGAACTCGTTGCCCTTCTCTACGCGTATCTCGCCGACACGGCAGTCCCTGTAAACGGCTCGCTTCGCCGTCTGTTCGAGATCGTCGCCGTCCTGAACGCTTACTTCACGACGCTGAACGACGGTGGCGGACTTCACGTCCAGCGCCACCTTCGCGCCGATGACCCCGCGCGTATTGCCGACCGACAACAGCCGCACGTAGGGTTTGTTGTGAGCGTCCTTCACCGTCGCGGACGCCACCTCGATCTGCTTGACCAGCCTGCATTCGTAGGCATCCACCGCGTCCAGCCGGAACACCATGTGGTGCTTGTCGACGTGGGTGGCGGAATAGCGCAGGGTGCAGAGCGGGTTCATGGCGCCGAGCGCCTGTTTGCCGGCGCCCCTGAGACCACCGTCCACGCTCTAAGGTCGCGGCTCGTGTTACTCGCACGACCTTTCCTTGTCCGTTGCACGACCTTTCCTTGTCCGTTAGACGCCCTCCTCATGTCGTCGCCCACTCTCCCGAGAGTAGCGCCGCTTGTTCGAGTACGGTCTGCGTGGCCTTTTCCTGCTTGTCGGGAGGATAGCCGTGCTTGCGCAGGATGCGCTTGACCAGAACGCGGAGCTGGGCGCGAACGTTCTCTCGCAGCGTCCAGTCGATGGTCACGTTGTTGCGAACGGTCTCAACCAGCTCGCGTGCAATGCCGCGAAGTGTGTCGTCGCCGAGCACCTGGACCGCGCTGTCGTTCGTCTCCAGGGCATCGTAGAAGGCCAGCTCGTCCTCCGAGAGGCCGAGCTCCTCGCCCCGCGCATTCGCCTCACGCATCTGCTTTGCAAGCTGGATCAGCTCTTCGATCACCTGCGCCGCCTCGATGGCCCGGTTTTGGTAGCGGCGGATCGTCTGCTCCAGCATTTCGGCGAAGGAGCGAGCCTGGACCACGTTCTTACGCCGCCGCGTCGCCAGCTCCCCCTTGAGGAGCTTTCGTAGTAGCTCGACCGCAAGGTTTCGCTGGGGCATACCACGGACCTCGGCCAGGAACTCGTCCGACAGGATCGAGAGGTCGGGTTTTTCCAGCCCCGCCGCCGCGAAGATGTCCACCACGCCTTCGGGGGCCACCGCGCGCGAGATGATCTGGCGCACCGCGTGGTCGAGATCCTCTTCCGGCCGCGCGTCCGCGGGCGCACGCTTGGCGAGCACCGACTGCACCGCCTGAAAGAAAGCCACGTCGTCGCGGATACGCAGCGCTTCCTCGTGTGGAACGGCCAGCGCGAAGGCTTGCGACAGCTCGCGAACCGCACGCACGCAACGGTCCTTGCCGTTTTCTTGCGCGAGGACATGCTCCTGCGCGGGCGGCAGCAGTCCCAGTCGCTCTTGCGGCGTTCCCGACGTCCACTTCGACCAGTCGAAGCCGTGGAAGAGCCCGCAGCATACCTCGTACTTCTCCAGCATCACCGCGACGGCTTCCTCCCGATCAAGCGCGGTCCTTCCCGTGCCACCGCTCTCGGTGTAGGTGGCCAGCGCCTGCTTCAGTTCGTGGGCCAATCCCAGGTAGTCGACCACGAGCCCACCGGGCTTGTCCCTGAACACGCGGTTCACACGGGCGATGGCCTGCATCAGACCATGCCCTCGCATCGGCTTGTCGAGGTACATGGTGTGCAGGTTCGGAGCGTCGAAACCGGTGAGCCACATATCGCGTACGAGTACAACCCGCAATGGATCGACAGGATCCCGAAAGCGATTGGCCAGCGCCTCGCGGCGCGGCTTGTTGCGGATGTGCGGCTGCCAGTCGGGAGGGTCCGACGCCGAGCCGGTCATGACCACCTTGATCGCGCCCTCGATGTCTTCGTCACTCTCCCAGGACGGCCGCAGCTTGACGATCTCGCCGAACAGCTCGACGCAAATGCGGCGGCTCATGCAGACGATCATCGCCTTGCCGTCCATCGCCTCGCTGCGCTTCTCGAAATGCTCGACGATGTCCCGCGCGAGAATCGCGAGTCGCTTCTCCGACCCGACGACCGCCTCGAGTTGCGCCCACTTGGTCTTCAGCGTCTCCTTGCGCTCGACTTCCTCGCCCTCGGTGGCTTCGTCGAAGTCTGGATCGATCGTCGGCCGCTCGGTCTCGTCGAGCGCCAGCTTCGCCAGCCGGCTTTCGCAGTAGATCGGCACGGTGGCGCCGTCCTCGACGGCGCGTTGGATGTCGTAGATGCTGATGTAGTCGCCGAAGACGGCGCGTGTGTTGGCGTCCTGCAGCTCGATCGGCGTTCCCGTAAAACCGATGAAGGAGGCGCCCGGCAGAGCATCCCGCATATGCCGCGCGAAGCCGTCGATGAAGTCGTACTGGCTGCGATGCGCCTCGTCGGCAATCACCACGATGTTGCGCCGATCGGACAGCATCGGGTGCCGGTCGCCCTTCTCTTCGGGGAAGAACTTGTGGATGGTCGTGAACACCACCCCGCCCGCCGCCACGCTGAGCAGCTCGCGCAGGTGCGCGCGGCTCTCGGCCTGCACCGGCGGCTGGCGCAACAGCTCGCTGCAGCGCGAGAATGTACCGAAGAGCTGGTCGTCCAGGTCGTTGCGATCCGTGAGCACAACGAGGGTCGGGTTCTGCATCGCCGGTTCGCGAATGATCCGCCCGGCGTAGAAGGCCATGGTCAGGCTCTTGCCGGAACCCTGCGTGTGCCAGATCACGCCCACCCGACGGTCGCCGGGGCTGCCGCCCGGCTTGCGTCCTGCTTCGTAACGGCCACCCGCCTCCGCCACCTGGTCGGTGCGCGCCAGCTCGGCGGCCCGCAGGGTCTCCCGCACCGCCACCTGCACGGCGTGGAACTGGTGGTAGCCGGCCATCTTCTTGGCGATCTGCCCGCCGCCGTCGTCCTCGAACACGATGAAGTCGCGCACCAGGTCGAGCAGACGCCGCGGCGCGAGAAGCCCCTCGGTCACGACCTGGAGTTGGGGGACGTGGGCATCGGCCAGGGCCTCTCCGGAAATCGTTCGCCAGGGCTTGAACCACTCGCGACCGGCAGTGAGCGTCCCGGCGCGCGCCTCCACACCGTCGGACACCACCAACAGGTCGTTGGTCGAGAACAGCGCTGGAATCTCGGCCTTGTAGGTCTGGAGCTGCTGGAAGGCCGTCCAGATGGTGGCGTCCTCGTTGGCGGCGTTCTTGATCTCGAGCACCACCAGGGGCAGGCCGTTGACAAACAGGACTACGTCCGGTCGGCGGGTGTGCTTGTTCTCCGCCACGCTGAACTGGTTGATCGCCAGCCAGTCGTTGGCCTCCCCGTCATCGAAGTCGATCACCTGCGCCTGCGCGCCGCGGACTTCGCCGTCGTGGTCGCGGTACTCGACCGTCACCCCGTCTACGAGCCGCCGGTGCAGCGCACGGTTGCGCTGGACGAGATCGGCATCCTCGGGCCGAGTGAGCTTGCGAAAGGCCTCCTCGATCGCCTCGCTCGGCAGCGTGGGGTTGAGCCCCGCCAGCGCATCGTGCAGCCGGCGCGCCAGCACGACCTCGCCATAGTCCGCTCGCTCGGCCGCGGGCATGTCCGGGGCGATCTCCGGCCCATGGGCGACCTGCCAGCCCACGCTCTCCAGCCAGGCAAGGACGGCTTGCTCGACGACATCTTCCGAGAAGCGGCTCATGCGTCACCGGCCTCGGCGTCGTCACCCAGGGCCCAGCCCCCCAATCGGATGCCAATTGGAGTGGAATGGGAGCAAGCGCACGAGAACGCCACAACCCTTTTGCTTGACTCGCCTTGCACGACGAGCCCCGTCGCAGAGCGCCGCAATTGGAGTCGAATAGGAGTGGAATAGGAGTTCATGGGTTCGAGCCTCCAGATCCCTTGTTCACGAGGACCCAGACCGCCCCCCGCCCATGCCCTCGGGGCTCGACCAACCCCAACTTCTTGAGCAGAGCAAGGTCGTTCTTCAGCTCCCATTCCGCGGGTGGATCCTGGAGGGCGGCGCTGATCTCCCGCAGCGGCAGACCCTCCGGCCGGGCGGCCACCATCCCGAGCACGGCCTGCTGCCGCTCGGTCAGGTCGTGCCCCACGCGCAGGGGTGGAACATACCGTGAGGGCCGGAACCGGACGACGACCGCGCCCGGGATCTCCTCGATCTCCGGCCTTGGCAGCCCCGCTTCCTCGGCCCAGGCCGCCATCTTGAGCGTGCCCTGTCCCCACGTCTCGATGATGCCGCGACGGTAGAAGACGCTGGCGATGAGGGGGTTCCACGGCCGGGACTCGTGGGGCTCGAAGAGCGCCTGCGGGGTCAGGCCGAAGTGCAGCGTTCCGGAGGAGCTGATCTCGAGCCGGTCGTCATACATCGCGACGCCGATGGAGCTTCCACCACTCGCGTAGTCGCGGTGACAGATCGCATTGGCGATCGCCTCCCGGAGCGCCAACGGCGGATAGAGCGGCTCGTCGATGCGCTCCATGCGGCCCGCCTCGAAGCGCCCCGCGATCGGCATGTGGTCGAGGATGAAACGCTGCGCTTGCTGGAAGAGTTCGAAGGCGTGACCGCGGAACTGGCGGTTGTCGAGGAACTCTCCCTTCTCCGTCCCCTTGAAGCGCGCCACGCGCAGGAGGCACTGGGTAAAGTCGGGCAGGATCCGGTCGCCGCGGCCGAAGAGCACGACCGCGGCGCGCAGCAGCGCCCCGTCCTTCAGGAGCCCGAGGCCGCGCAGGATCGTCCCCGGCTCACGGGTACCGGGGTCTTCGACGCGCCCGACGCGAATCCCTTCCTCCAGGGTGCGCAGGACCTCCCCCTGGTCCAGGTCCGCCACGGACCAGCCCGCCGCCGGCTCGTTCTCCCACCGCATCTCCGCGTGGACTCGCTCCAGCAACATGCGATTGTACTCCTCGCGCGAGAGCGGCTGGTTGGTGTTGCCGACCCGCCGGTAGGCCTGTCCGCGAACGCTGTACGGCCGGTTCCGCCCGATCGGAACCGTGATCACCAGCACTTCACGCCCGCCGCCCAACTCCACCCGATCGATGTCCGGAAACGCCGGCGGATCGATCTCGCGCAGCTCCTGGGCCACCTCCTCGATCGTGCGGTCGCCAACCTCCTGGCCCACGACGCGGCCATCGGGCGCCACGCCGAAGAGCACGCGGCCGCCCCGATGGTTCAGCATCGCGCAGACCGCCCGCGCCGCTACGAAGCTTGCGATCTTGACGACCGGAAGACGCCCCCCTGTTTCTGTCGGCCGATACTTTTTTAGTGCAAGCCCATTCTGAAATCCGGCTATGGAATCGAGCGGCTTCACCTCCCACCCCTCCGGAATCTCCCCCAGCTCGGACTCCACGAGGCGGTCCGGGAAGAGGTCGGCGAGGGGTTTGGGGAGACCGGGGTTGCGGCCTTCGGCCTTGGCGCGAACGGGGTCGAAGTCCACGAACCACGACTTGAAGAACGCGCGGGCCATCGCCTTCAGCGTCTCGCCCATCCGCCGGTTCAGCTCGATCTTGTCGTCCAGCGTGCCGAGGATGTGGGCGATGGCGCGTTGTTCAGGGAGGGGAGGCGCGAGGATGAGAATGCGGTCCAGGTTGCCCTGGGTTAACTTCGGCATCGTCGAGCCCGTCAGGTATCCGCTGATGTCCTGCTGGGACAGCGCGTACATCAGGAAGCGCGTGTCGGCGTCGGAATTCCCTCTAACGATATGTGCGTGATTGTTCACCCAGAACTTGCCGTGAGCAAGGAAGGCCACTGGCGTGTTGCGTGTCCTCAGATTCTCGCCGTCTTCGGCGATGAGCAGGTACTGCCCGTCAAATAGGAACTTGTCTACGAAGTCGACAATCCCAGACGCCCCATAGTATGGATATGGTCCGGCGCGCCGGTCCGCCCGCTTGACAGGTATGCGGACGCTATCGAAGTTCTCGGTCAGTTCACCGAGACTCCGCTCCTGCCACTCACCCCCCATACCCAAGCTCCTTGAAGTTGGCGTCGATGGCGGCATCCAGCTTCGCGGCATCGGCCTGCTGCTCACGCAGCGTCGCCGTGAGCCGCTTCATCTTCTCCTCGAACGGCTCGCCGTCGTCCTCTTGGCGCTCCGCCCCAACGTAGCGGCCCGGCGTGAGGACATGGCCGTGCTTGCGAATCGCTTCCAGGGTCGCGCTCTTGCAGAAGCCGGGAATGTCCTCGTACGCCCCCGCGTCCTCCTCTCCGCGCCAGGCGTGGTAGGTGCGGGCGATGCGGGCGATGTCCTCGCCGGTCAGCTCGCGGTGGGTGCGATCCACGAGCGGCCCGAGCTTGCGGGCGTCGATGAAGAGCACCTCGCCGCGACGGTCGCGGAACTTGCCGTTCTTGCGGTCGCGGGCGAGAAACCACAGGCAGGCGGGAATCTGGGTCGAGTAGAAGAGCTGCCCCGGCAGGGCCACCATGCAGTCGATGAGGTTCGCCTCGACCAGGTTCTTGCGGATCTCGCCCTCGCCGGACTGGTTCGACGACATGGAGCCGTTGGCGAGCACGAACCCGGCCACGCCCGCGGGCGCGAGGTGGTGCACCATGTGCTGGACCCAGGCGAAGTTGGCGTTGCGCCCCGGCGGCGTGCCGTACTTCCAGCGCCTGTCGTCCTTGAGCCGACCGCCGCCCCAGTCGGAGATGTTGAAGGGCGGATTGGCGAGGATGAAGTCGGCCTTGAGGTCGGGGTGGCGGTCGTTGTGGAAGGTGTCGCCGTGGGCGATCTGACCCTCGATGCCGCGGATCGCGAGGTTCATCTTGGCCAGCCGCCAGGTGGTGTAGTTCGACTCCTGGCCGTAGATCGAGATGTCGGCCCTGGCCGCACCCCCGTTGCCGTTACCATTGGCGTGCGCGCGGATGAACTCCACCGATTGCACGAACATGCCCGAGGAGCCGCAGCAGGGGTCGTAGACCCGGCCGCGGTAGGGCTCGATCATCTCCACCAGCAGCTTGACCACGCAGCGCGGGGTGTAGAACTCGCCGCCCTTCTTGCCCTCGGCGCTGGCGAACTGGGAGAGGAAGTACTCGTAGACGCGCCCGAGCACGTCCTTGGCCCGGCTCGCCTCATCGCCGATCCGGATGTTGCTGATGAGGTCGATGAGTTGGCCAAGCCGGGTCTTGTCGAGCGCCGGGCGGGCGTAGTCTTTGGGCAGCACCCCCTTGAGCACGGGGTTGTCCCGCTCGATGCCGGCCATGGCGTCGTCCACCAGCTTGCCGACGGTGGGCTGCTTGGCCTGCGCCTTCAGGTGCGCCCAGCGCGCCTCGGGCGGCACCCAGAAGATGCTCAGTGCGCGGTACTCATCCGGGTCCTCGGGGTCGGCGCCGCTCGCCTGCTCGGCCACGAGCTTCGCGTGCTGCTCCTCGAAGGCGTCCGAGATGTACTTGAGGAAGATCAAGCCGAGCACGACGTGCTTGTACTCAGCGGCGTCCATGCTGCCGCGCAGGGCGTCGGCCATCTCCCAAAGCTGAGCCTCGTAGCCTACATTGGCTCCGGTGCTGTTCGCCTTGCGGGCTTCCTTCTTTCGCCTGGCCAATGTCTACCTCATTTGGTCGGTGTAGCGGCGCGGTTCTCGGGTGCGCCTAACATCTAAGCATTTAACCGTCGTGCGGAGCATGGCGGTTAAATGCTTAGATGATATGGAGATTTTCTGTAAGAAGCCGTCCTGTTCCATAGTATGTACCGGGTGCGTTTGTTGCGGATGTTTCACTCGCCGGCTACATATTTGCCCATGTCGCATATACCCACACTCGGGCTCCGTTCTCTGTCTCACTTCGCATCGTAACTGATGGGGCGTCGACGTCCCTGTTTCCTTCGATGCATCTTAGGCTCCCGGAAAGGAATTGCATATAATATGTAAAATACGGATAATATTCTGCATGAACACAAAAGCGTACGAAACCATCACGGCCACGGAATTGGTGAGGAATCTGTCCGCTGCGATCGATCGGGTACGGATCGGCGGCCATGGACTGCGGATCACGAAAGGATCTCGGACCGTTGCGGAATTGCGCCCTCCACCGAAACCGGGACTTCCGATCGGCAAGCTCGCCGAGTTACTGGAATCGTTACCCGAAGTTGGAGACGATGCGGGGGCCATGGCAAGGGATCTGGAGTCTATACGACGTAATGCAAGGCTACCGGAAGATCCATGGGGATAGTGGTCGATACCAATGTTCTCATCGATGCCGAAAAAGACCATCTGGATCTACGCGGCCTCGATGCGTTTTCGGAGTACGGCGATGCCTATCTCGCGGCAATCACCGTCTCGGAATTGCTGATTGGCGTTCACCTGGCCAAGGCTACGGATATCCGGATTCGACGATCGGCCTTCGCGGAAGGGATTATCGCCAGGATTCCAGTGCTGGATTTTGACGAGTCGGTGGCCCGATCCTACGCGGAGCTGTATGCGCATTTCTTGAAGCCACGGGCCAAACTTGCCACCAACGTCCACGATCTGCAGATCGCGGCAACGTGTATCGCGCATGGATTTGCCGTTCTGACCAGCAACGTTGCCGATTACAGGAAGGTGCCGGGATTGCAGATCGTCGAGCCGTGGCCCTGATTCCGGGCCCGATACCAGGGCGATCGTTATTGCCGTTACCCCCGATGACAATGGCGAGCCGCCACGCACCAGAGCGGGATCCCCGGTTCACTCCAGGTCGTAGAGCGTGTCGTCGACCCGCGGGGGCAACAGCCGGTTACGAAGGTCCCTGAGGCCGGCCCCGGGGGACTTGACCGCCGCGAAGGGATCCTCACCTTCGAGCAGGTCACCCATTTCCTCCTCGATCCGGTCCGGGTCCTCGCCCGACTCCATGCGGTGGATCGCCTCCTCCATGCCGGAACCCGGCTTCACGCCCATCGCCTCGTACATCCTGCGCATCATGCGCGCCGCCTGACGGGGGTCGTCCCCGTCGATACCGTCCATATCGCCCGCCATCGACGCCATGACGCGCTCCATCCGGTCCTCGTCCATGCCGCTCAGCGGGTCGTCGCCGTCGTCGTCGCCGCGACCGCTGGAAACGGCGAAGACCGAGGGACGGCGCGCCAGGGAATCGCGCCCGCAACGCGGACACGACGGCGTCGTCTCGGTGTCGATCCTGCGCGAAAAAAAATTGAAGATCGTGTGGCAATCCTCGCAATAGAATTCGTAGATGGGCATCCCGGTCTCCGCTGGACTACGTCTGGCCGAAGCATAATCCATCATTACGCACTGTCAAATCACGTTCTCGCCCCGGCGATTTCCGCCAGGCGACTTACAAGCGCCCGCCCGTCTGCTATCCTTTGCGCCGCCCCGGAACCGCCAGCGGCCGTACCCATGAACCCGATCACCAATATCGCGCTGAGCGCCGCACGTGCCGCCGGCAAGATCATCCTGCAGTACAGCAATCGCGTCGATACGCTCACCGTACACGCCAAGCAGCGCAACGACTACGTGAGCGAGGTCGACCAGATGGCGGAGGCCGAGATCATCGGCATCATCCGGCGCGCCCACCCGGACCACGCCATCCTGGCCGAGGAAAGCGGGGGCAGCGGCGAAAGTGAATACGAATGGATCATCGATCCGCTGGACGGGACCACCAACTATCTGCACGGCATCCCGCACTATGCGGTTTCGATCGCATTCCACCACAATGGGGCCTACCAGACCGGCGTCATCTACGACCCCTTCAAGGAGGAGCTGTTCTGCGCCGAGCGCGGCAGGGGCGCGACACTGAACAACAGGAGGATCAGGGTCACGCAGATATCCGGGCTGTCGGGGGCACTGCTCGGGACCGGCATTCCGTTCCGCGGCAATCAAAGCCTGGACAACTATCTGATTTCGCTGCGTGCGCTCAGCCGGGACACCGCGGGAATACGGCGAGCGGGTGCGGCCGCTCTCGATCTTGCCTACATTGCCGCGGGCCGTCTCGACGCCTTCTGGGAATTCGGTCTCAAGCCATGGGACATGGCGGCCGGGGTGGCATTGATTCGTGAGGCAGGCGGTCTGGTCGGCGACCTCGCCGGCGGCAGTGACTACATGCGCACGGGGAACATCATGACCGCGAACCGACACGTATTCGTCGAGATGGTGAAGCGGCTGCATCCGCACCTGTCCGAGATCATGGGAGCTTCAGCAAAGGTCTGATCCTGCCTCTGCCTGCAGCGATTTGCCGGGAACGGGCGCCTCAGGGACGGTCCTCCGCCTCCGGGCTCTCCCTCTGTATCGGCAGCAGATCTTTCTTGCTCACACCCAGCGTCAGGATCGAGGAACTCGCGACATAGATCGAGGAGTAGGTTCCGACGACGACACCCACGATCAGCGCGAGCGCGAAGCTGTGGATGACCGAACCGCCGAGAAAAAACAGCGCCAACAACACCAGAAGTGTCGTCAGTGAGGTGACCACCGTCCGGGACAGGGTCTGGTTGATCGAGGTGTTGACGATTCCAACCGTGTCGGCCTTTCGCATCTTGCGGAAGTTTTCGCGGATTCGATCGTACACCACAATGGTGTCGTTCAACGAGTAACCGATGACCGCCAGCACCGCGGCCAGCACCGGCAGGTCGAATTCGATCCCGGTGAGCGCGAAAAAACCGACGGTGATGATCACGTCGTGCACCAGGGCGATCACTGAACCAAAGGAAAATCGGTACTCGAATCGCATTGTGACGTAGACCAGGATCCCGATGAGGGCGTAGACCATTGCGAGTCCGCCGTCCTCGCGCAGTTCCTCACCGACCTGGGGACCCACGAATTCGATCCTCCGCACCTCGACTTCCGGCGAATTCACGCGTAGCACCTCGACCACACTGTCACTGAGTTCCGCGTTGTTGCGTCCCGCCTCAGGTGCCAGACGGACCAGGACATCGTGCGAAGTCCCGAAGTGCTGTACGGTGGTGCGCTCGAAACCGCTATCGGAAAGCGTTTCACGTATCCCGCCCAGCTTGACCGGCTGCCCGTATCCCAGTTCGATCAGCGTGCCGCCCGTGAAATCGATACCGAAATTGAGCCCCCGGATGGCGATGGACGCGATAGCCAGGACAAGCACGGTGAGCGAAACGGTCATCGCGACCTTCCGCCACTTCATGAAATCGATGTGTGTCTGATGCAGGATGGGTTTCATCGCTGTGGGTCCTATATGGCCAGTTTCGGGGCGCGCTTGGTGCCGTAAATCAGGTTGATGACCGCCCGCGTGCCCATGATGGCCGTGAACATCGATGCCAGGATGCCGATGGAGAGCGTCACCGCGAATCCCTTGATCGGCCCGGTGCCGAAACCGAACAGGACGATCGCGGCGATCAGGGTGGTGATGTTCGCGTCCGCGATGGTCGAGAGCGCCTTGCCGTAACCGGCCTCGATACTGGCCTGCGGAGAATTGCCCAGTCGCAATTCCTCCCGGATGCGCTCGAAGATCAGGACGTTGGCATCCACCGCCATGCCGACGGTGAGCACGATGCCGGCGATTCCGGGCAGGGTCAGGGTCGCGCCCGGGATCATGGACATGACTGCCACGATCAGGAGCAGATTGGCCGCCAGGGCGAGGTCGGCCACCAATCCGAAGACGCGATAGTAGATCGCCATGAAGACCATGACCAGGATCAGGCCGACGACCACGGACTTGAATCCCTGGTCAATGTTCTGCTGCCCCAGGCTGGGTCCGACCGTGCGTTCCTCGACGATCTCCATCGGGGCCGCCAGCGCGCCGGCGCGCAACAGCAGCGCCAGCTTGCGCGCCTCACGCGTGGAGTCGAGCCCCGTGATCTGGAAACGCTTGCCCAGCTGCTCGCGGATCCGGGCGATATTGATGACTTCCTCAACCTTGCGGGTCTTGCGCACCCGCTCCCCGTCACGCTCGACGGTCTCGGTCTTGTTCTCGATGAAGACCACCGCCATCAGACGGCCCACATTGTCGCCCGAGACCTTGCTGAACAGGCGCGCACCCTTGCCGTCCAGGGTGATGAACACGGCCGGGCCGGCGGAATCCTGGTCGATACCCGAGGCCGCGTCGGTGATGTAGTCGCCTGTCAGCATGACGCGGCGCTTGAGTAGCACCGGGTTGCCGTTGCGCTCGAAATACAGGCGGTCTCCGACCGGGACGCGGCCGCTGTCCCGGGCGGCCCAGGCATCGTTCTGCTCGTCCACCAGGCGGAATTCCAGGGTCGCCGTCGCCCCGAGGATCTCCTTGGCCCTCGCCGTATCCTGGACCCCGGGAAGCTGCACCGCGACCCGGTTCTCCCCCTGTTGCTGGATGACCGGCTCAGCGACACCCAGTTCATTGACCCGCTTGCGCAGGGTCGTGATGTTCTGTTGCAGCGCGAACTTCTTCAGTTCACGCAGCGCGGTCTCCTTGAAGGTCGCCGTGACGGTGGGCGGGTTCGTCTCCAGGTCCTGATCGAAGCGCAGATCGTTACCGTACTCGCGGCGCAACAATTCGAACGCCGGTTCGATCGAGTCGGCATCGCGAAACTTGACCGTGATGGTATCGCCAACGGAGGTGACACCCAGATACCGGATCTTCTCCTTGCGCAGTTCCCCGCGAAAATCGCCCTCGTAGCGATTCAGCGCCTGCTTGACTGCCGCATCCATGTCGACCTCGAGCAGGAAATACACCCCCCCGCGCAGGTCGAGACCCAGGTTCATCGGGGTGGCGTTGAGCGCCCGCAACCAGCCCGGCGTCGCGGCGGCCAGATTCAGTGCCACGATGTAGTCGCCGCTCAGAGCAGACTTGATCAGATCGGCCGCCTCCAGTTGCTCCTCGGTATTGCTGAACCTGACCAGGAGTTGTTCCGGCGAAATCTCGATGCCCTTGTCCGGGATGCCCGCCTCCTCGAGGACATCCGCTACCTTCGTCTTCAAACTCTCATCGAGGAGGTCGCTGGAGTGGGATACCTGGACCGCCAGGTCCTCCGGGAACAGATTGGGGACGGCGTAGACGATGCTGACCAGCAGCACCGCCACGATGAGCAGGTTTTTCCACAATGGGTACTTGTTCATAGACGCCTGGAAATACGGTGCGACGCGCTTGGCGACGACGGAAATGGCCGATGGCCCGAGCGTTAGAGACGCCTCGGGCACGGGCCGCTCGCGACGGGGTCAGCTGCCCTTGATGGTGCCCTTCGGCAGGACCGATGCGACCGCGCTTTTCTGCAGCTTGATCTCAACACCCTCAGCCACCTGCACATCGACGAAGCTGTCCCCGACCGAGGTGATCTTTCCAAGCAGCCCGCCGTTGGAGACGACCTCGTCTCCCTTGGAGAGGGAATTGACCATCACCTTGTGTTCCTTGGCTCGCTTGGACTGCGGGCGGATGATCATGAAATACATGATCAGGAAAAAGATGCCGATCATGATGAAGAACTCGATTCCGCCGCCCTGCGCCTGTGCGCCCTGCGCCAGGGCGTCCTCAATCAGAAAATTCATTGGTCAAGACCCCGTTGATTCACTGTTGTCGTTCCGGAAAATTGGCGGCATATTATGGCACAGACTCCGGCGTCCGGGCGCGCATCTCGTAAAACCTTTCCACGAACTGTGGAAACCTCGTGTGTTCAATGGCGGTACGGATATCCGCCATGAGGTCCTGGTAGTAGGTCAGGTTGTGCAGGGTATTGAGTACCGGGCCCAGGATCTCGCCGCACCTGTCCAGGTGCCGGAGATAGGCGCGGGTGAAGTGACGGCAGGTGTAGCAACCGCAGTCTGGGTCCACGGGCCGCATATCGTCACGATACCGGCTGTTGCGGATGCGGAGCAGGCCGCGCCGGGTATAGAGGAACCCGGTGCGTGCGTTGCGGGTCGGCATCACGCAGTCGAACATGTCAATCCCCCTGCGCACCGCCTCGACGATGTCTTCCGGCCTGCCGACACCCATCAGATAGCGGGGCCTGTGCGCCGGCATCGCCGGTACAATCGCTTCCAGAACGTGGTGGCGCTCGTCTTCCCCCTCACCCACCGAGAGGCCGCCAAGGGCATAACCGTCGAAACCGATGGCCCGCAATCCCTGAAGCGATTCGCCACGGAGTTCGGCATACATTCCGCCCTGGACGATGCCGAACAGCGCCGCCGGATTGTCCCCGTGCGCCTCCTTGCTGCGCTTCGCCCAGCGCAGCGACAGTTCCATGGAGTCCCTGGACTCACGTCCGGTCGCCGGGTACGGCGTGCACTCGTCGAACACCATGACCACGTCGGACCCGAGGGCGCGCTGCACGGCCATCGATCGCTCGGGGTCCAGGAACACCTCCGACCCGTCCACGGGGGAACGGAAACTGACCCCGGCTTCGGTGATCCTGCGTGACTTCGCCAGGCTGAAGACCTGGAACCCACCGGAATCGGTCAGAATCGGGCCGTCCCAGTGCATGAACCCGTGCAGACCGTCGTGGGCCCGGATGAGGTCCTCGCCCGGGCGCAGCATGAGATGAAAGGTATTGGCCAAAACTATCTCCGCCCCGCTCGCCCGAACGTCGTCCGGCTTCATCGCCTTCACGGTTCCGTAGGTCCCCACGGGCATGAATGCCGGGGTCTCGACGATGCCACGATCGAAGGTGAGGCGCCCGCGCCGGGCGGCGCGATCGGTCGCGAGCAACTCGAATGCCAAGCGGTTCGGGACGATGTGCTCGTGGTCACCCGTTGTCATCCGCCCTTCCATGGATATACATCGAGTCTCCGTAACTGTAGAACCGGTATCGAGCCTCCACTGCATGCCGATAGGCGTTCATTACGTGCTCGTGCCCGCCCAGGGCGCACACCAGCATCAGCAGCGTGGATTCCGGCAGGTGAAAATTGGTGATCAGCGCGTCCACTACCCGGAAAGTGTAGCCGGGTGTAATGAACAGGCGCGTCTCCCCTGCGTACGGCGACAGCGTTCCCTGCGCGGCGGCCGATTCCAGCGCACGGACGGCGGTGGTCCCGACCGCCACGATGCGGCCACCCGCCGCCCGGCAGCGATCGACGGCTGCCACGACATCCGCATCGACGCTGACCCGTTCCGGGTGCATCCGGTGCTTATGGATGTCATCCACACGCAGGGGCGCAAAGGTGCCGGCGCCGACGTGCAGAGTGATGTGGGACAGACTGACACCGCGGGTCGACAGACGATCCAGCAGGGGGCGGTCGAAATGCAAACCTGCTGTCGGGGCCGCTACGGCACCGGGAGAACGGGCGTAGACGGTCTGGTATCGCTCCCGGTCCTCCCCGGCATCAGGTCGCTCGATATACGGAGGAAGCGGAACATGCCCCTGGGCTTCGAGAACCTCGGTAATCGGGAGGTTCCCGGAAAACTCCAACTCGTAGAACGCCCCGACCCTGCCGGTTACATGCGCCTCGACCCCGCCGTCGAATACCAGACGGTTTCCCTCGCGTGGAGACTTGCTGGCCCGCACCTGGGCCAGTAGCTTGCGTTCCCCTTCGATTCGCTCAACGAGCACCTCGACCTTGCCGCCCGTGGCCTTGTGGCCCAGCAGACGCGCCGGAATAACCCGGGTGTCGTTGAATACGAGCAGGTCGCCCGGGCGGAGTTCGTCGACGAGATCGGTAAAGCCACCGTCCCGTATCGCGCCACTCGTCCTGTCCAGTTTCAGCAACCGGCTCGCACTTCGCTGGACAAGCGGACGCTGCGCAATCAGGCCCTTTGGCAAATCAAACTGGAAATCGCTCCTTCGCATGGCGCGCGATGGTATCAGGAACGGGATCGTCGGCTCACGTTCCGGGCCACCGACGGTATCGTCGGCGGCCTCCCCCGCCGGATCGTGTCGCGATGCCGTGCGGCGTCAGAAGGACGACGTGTTGGACTAACCTCGCGCTTGCGCGCTTGGCGGGATTGGATACACTGTTGCGTCTTCGGCCGGGGTGGCGGAACTGGTAGACGCGCCAGACTCAAAATCTGGTTTTCGCAAGAAAGTGCGGGTTCGATTCCCGCCCCCGGTACCATTAGCACCGCCAAGGACGTCCGTAGAGTTCTTTTTTCCTGCCTGAAATCAGCCGTTTATATTTCCCTGTAGCGTTAATCAGATACCAGTAGGGTTGTTGACAGTCAGGGGCAGCCGTGGGCAAACTATGGGATACCTTCCCATAGCGCAACGGAGTTGCCCCATGAAGCTGACGGACGCAGCAATCAAAAACGCCAAGCCTGCCGCGAAGACCCGGCGCCTGTTCGACGGGCGCGGGCTGTACCTGGAAATCTCACCGAAGGGCGGCAAGTGGTGGCGCCTCAAGTACCAGTTCGACGGGCGCGAGAAACGCATCTCCATGGGCGTCTACCCGGACGTCCCGTTGAAGGATGCCAGGGAGCGCCGGGACGAGGCGCGCCGTCTGATCGCCAAAGGGATCGACCCGAGCGAACAGCGCAAGGCCATCAAGGCGGCCGAGCGAAACACCTTCGAGGCGGTCACGCTCGAATGGATCGAACGGAACAGCCGCGACTGGACGCCGCGACACACGATGCGGGTCCGGTCCAGGATGGCGCGCGACATCCTGCCCTGGCTGGGCTCCCACCCGGTCCACTCCATCACCGCACCGCAGCTGCTCGACGTCATCCGCCGCATCGAACGGCGTGGTGTCAACTATTCCGCCCGCCGCGCCCTGAGCGACTGCGGCCGGGTGTTCCGGTTCGCGATCGCGACCGGCCGGGCGACGCATGACCCGAGCGCCGCATTACAGGCCGAGATCGGCGGCGCCAGGGGTAAGCACTTCGCGGCCGTGACCGATCCGGAGCGGGTCGGTGATCTGCTGCGCGCGATACACGGATACCGGGGCACGCTCGTCGTGGAATGCGCGATGCGGCTCGCCCCGCTGGTGTTCGTCCGCCCGGGCGAGCTGCGCCGGGCCGAGTGGGAGCATATCGACCTGGAGCGGGCCGACTGGCGTTATCGGGTCACGAAGACGGACACCGAGCACGTCGTGCCCCTGTCACGACAGGCTGTCGCGATACTGGAGGACGTCCACCCGCTGACCGGACATGGACGATACGTGTTCCCCAGCGCGCGGACGCCGGCGGGAAACCGACCCATGTCGGACAACGCCGTGCTGGCCGCCATGCGCCGCATGGGCATCGACAAGGACGAGATGACCGGACACGGCTGGCGCGCCACCGCACGCACACTGCTGGATGAGATGCTTGGGTTCCGCCCGGACTGGATCGAGCACCAGCTGGCGCACAGCGTGCGTGACCCGAACGGGCGGGCGTACAACAGAACGGCGCATCTCGAAGGCCGCGCGGAGATGATGCAGGCATGGGCGGATTACCTGGACGGGCTGCGCCGTGGCTGACATCGACGGGCTGCTTGCCTGGTGGGGACGGCAGGACCCAGTTGAGCTGGCCGCCGCCTGCTGGCTGATCTTCGATGAGCTGCCCCGGAACGAGGGCGACATTCCACTCCATGTCGGTCGTGCGTTCGTCCGGATGTGTCGGGAGCTGAATCCCGACATGGAGAAAGTCGAAAAGACCGGGCTGCGCCCGACTGCGC
>JAYENI010000218.1:0-6430 GCA_034722015.1 Pseudomonadota bacterium | reverse complement strand
CCGTGGTGCGCGCGACCCTGCCCGGCAACCGCTTGCCCGAAGAGGGCGCGGACCCCGCGCAACTGCTGGACCAGGCGACACAATTGCTGACCCGGCATTCACTGTTCAACGGGCACCCGAGATTCGCCGGTTATGTAACCTCCCCGGCCTCCCCGATCGGTTCCCTGGCCGAGCTGCTGGCCTCGACGATCAACGCCAACCTCGGCGCCTGGATACTGTCGCCCATGGCCACCGAAATCGAGTTGCAAACGATTCGGTGGATCGCGCAGCTGATCGGTTATCCCGCCGATACTGGGGGGGTGCTGGTCAGCGGCGGCAACATGGCAAACTTCGTCGGCTTCCTGGTGGCCCGCCACACAAAGGCGGACTGGGCGATCCGCGAGAACGGCCTGTGCGCCACGCAGGCTCGTAACCTGCGGGTCTACGCCTCCCGCGAGGTCCACACCTGGCTGCACAAGGCCGCCGATCTGTTCGGGTTGGGGACGGACAACATCCGCTGGGTCGATGTGAACGGCGATCAGACCGTCGACCTGAAAGACCTGAAGAAAGCACTGGAACATGACCGGCGCGCCGGAGATCTGCCATTTCTCATTGTCGGCTCCGCTGGCACGGTCAGCACAGGCGCGGTCGACCCGATCGCGGAGCTTCGAGACCTGTCCGACGAATTCGGCGCATGGCTGCACATCGACGGGGCCTACGGTGCGTTGGCCGCCGCCAGTCCCGATCGTCCGGAGCCGCTGACGCGCCTCGAGCTGGCCGACTCGGTTGCGCTGGATCCGCACAAGTGGCTGTACGCTCCCCTGGAAGCCGGCTGCGCCCTGGTCAGGGATGCCGAGGCAATGCGAGCCACGTTCAGTTACCGGCCGCCCTACTACAAGATGGACGAGGTCGCAGGCGAACCGACGGTCGACTTCATCGATTACAGTCCGCAGAACTCGCGAGGCTTTCGCGCCCTGAAGGTGTGGCTTGCATTGCGCCAGGTTGGTCGCAAGGGTTACGCACAAATGATCTCCGACGACATGCGACTGGCGCGCCTTCTGTTCGACCTTGCACGGTCCCACGACGAACTGGAGGCGCACACCCTGAACCTCAGTATCACCACGTTCCGCTACGTGCCCGTTGACCTGCAAATAGCAATCGAGGCGAACGAGGCCTACCTCAACCGACTCAACGAGTCCCTGCTGACGGAATTACAGGAATCGGGCAAGGCATTTCTGTCCAATGCGGTCATCGAAGGCCGCTACCTGCTGCGCGCCTGCATCGTCAACTTCCGCACCGGCACGGAAGACGTCCGGGCAATAGTCGAGGTGGTCGTAACGTTGGGCCGCAAATTGCACACATCGTGTCAGTCAGAGTAGCCTGGATGCAGCGGCAGCGGAATCCGGGGATGGGGGCAAAGGGACCGCGAAGGAATCCCGGATTTCGCATGGCTCCATCCAGGCTACGCATACATAGCATCGGCAAGGGCAGCGGGTGCCACAATGACTCCTGCCCTGTTCAATTCGACCCGAACACCTTCTTCAGCAAAGCCGTGGTCTGACTGGCCGGATCTTCACGTATCTTCGCCTCCTCGATGGCCAGATAGTGAAAGATGCCGTCGCCACCCTTCTCCACAACATAGGACGTAAGGTCCGCCTTGACGTCCGGCACGTACGGGATCGAATCGTACCTGCCCATGACGCGGTCGTAGGCCTGGATCGCACCGACCTCCGCCAGGCTCTCCTGCACGATCGGCGTCATCTGCCGCTCGAGTTCAGGTGTCATCTTCCCCTGGAAATATCGCGTGGCCGCATCGTCCGGTCCGTTGTAGATTCCCTTGACGTCATCCAGGGTCATCTCGCTGATGGACTGCCAGAACAGTTCCTTCGCCTTCGGCGTAGCGGTCTCCGCGGCCTTGTTGAGCCGCAACTCCAGATCGTCGAGCATGGCACTCTGGCCAACCATGCCCAGGGCCGACCGCACCTTGCCAAGGCTGCCGGGTAACGGAATGTGAATGGCCGGGTCGGCGCTGAATCCGCCAGGCCTTCCCACGTTGGTCACCACGGTCTCGGTACCCACCCGCAGCGCCTCCTTCAATCCGTCCCCGATTTCTGCCGTAGAGAGCGAGCTGGCATCCCCGGCGCCCAGGCCCGATTGCTCGATCCACTGCTTGCCCTGCTCCATCCAGTCGAACTGTGCCCGCCCAGGCCCGCTAACCGACAGACCCAACACCGCTGGCAGACACAGTACAAGCCATCGAATTTCGGTCTTCATTTCGCCCCCCTTAAGCCTTTCCGATTCCGGTTAAACGCAAAGAGCCTGCCGGGTTGGATCTCGTCAGACAAAATCCCACCCGGAGTTCCCATGGGGAAACCAGGACAGCGTTTTCTATCACCACGCCCGACGCCTACAAGCAATAGTAGACCCATCATCGATTCAGGTGGGCCCTTTCTTCGGTTTCAAAAACCGCCATCGATTGCGGCATCGCCACCGCCGGGCAGTACGCGGCGATTTCGTCGTAGATCCGCGCCGGGTCATTCTCGTAACGCCGCGAGAAGTGAAACGGAACCAGCCGGGCCACACCGGCTTCCGCGGCAATGCCGGCACAGGCGCGGGTCGTCAGATGCGCGGTGCGCACGGCGTGATCGGCGTCCTGCTCGAGAAAGGTGGACTCGCAGAACAGGGTGTGTGCGTGACGGGCCAAGGCGACAAGGCGTCGTCGATTTTCTTCCGTATCGCCAAAATCCGTGGCATAGACCAGATTCTTTCCCGGTGTAACGAGCACGAGGTCGGCGGCGAGCACCGCGACGGATTCGATTCGCCCGTCGGGCAGTTCGACGGCCGCGCCGGTCTCGTCGGCCAGCAGGCGTCGCTTCAGCTCACCCAGCCACGGCCCGGGCGCCAGTCCCCGCGCTCTCAGTCGGTCCTTGCGCACATTGATCTGCCGCTCTGGTTCGAGAGCGAAGGCGAGCACCGGCGACCCGTGATCCAGCGTCGTCGCGCGCACTCGAAAATCGGGTTCAACGAGCAGTGTTCCGTCCGGTGTCGCCCGATCGTCGAGCGCCTCGCATCCGGGGCGCCCGGCCTGCACCGCGAATCGCAGCAATCGCTCCCCGTGCAATTCGGACACCTCGAAGCGCGGTCCGCGATCCTCCACACGGTCCCAAAGGACGCCGCGGACGAACCCGTCGATGTTCGCCGCCAGCCCCGGCGGGCCATACATGCGACACGCTGGGAACTCTCCTATGCGCGAGCGCAACAACCAGAGAAACCCGCCGATGTGGTCGAGATGGGCATGGGTGACAAACACATCGGTGACCCGATGGGCAACGCGCGCCGACAACCGGGATCCTTCGCCGAGATCGAACAGCAGGCTGCGCGGCGCGTGACGCGCTCGCACGTGCAACAGGGAATCGCCGAACACACCATTGACCAGACAGACACTGAACGCGCCGACGCGTCCTGCCACGATGGGCCCGCCGGCGGTGTCAGCGGCCGGACGTGGCACGATATCCGGCGACGGCAGGTAGTCGAGTCGCTCCGGCGCGAACGGCACGCTTGTGGCGAGGTAGCCGTCGGCGGTACGTTCCGCATCGCGCACCAGCAAGGTCCCGGTCAGAGCCTCACCTGCCGGGACCCTGGCGTGAAGGGCGCCATTGTCCAGCGCCTTGACCTCCCCCATGGCCAGGGTGCGTTCCCCATCCAGCAACGCAATTTGCCGTCCCGTCCAGGCGCCGGGCACGTCCCGTGGCGGAGGCGTCCCGACAATCCGCATGGCATCAAGCTGGAAATGCCGCTCCACCGTATCCGTCAGGTACGCATCCCATAACGCAGTGCGTTCCCGAGCCCTGACACGCTTTCCCGGTCGTCGCGCTTCGCCCGCTGCCCGAACGGTAACCGCCTCGACCGGCAACACCACGAGTTCCTGCACAAGGGGCGTGGGCCGATCGTCTCGGGCAAGGACCAGCACGACGTCGATACGCGCCGCCTGCACGATTCCCGACAACAGTTCCGATCCCGCAACCCCGCGCACGACGCCCGGACCGTCGACCAGCAGCGTCCCCGGCCTATCGCTCTGCGCAAGCCGAGCGACCGCAGACACCAGGGGCAAGCGGAAACGCCCGCCGTTCAGGGTACAGAGAGCCTCCAGCCTCTCGAGTGCCCAGCCATCCCCGTCCCACCGACCCAGACACACGGCGCCGGGGAGACCGAATCGTGGCGAACCGGGATCGGCGCCGATACACCGGCAGGCGCGACCCGAACGGCCCAGCGAATCGGCCAGCATGCCGGCCAGGGTCGACTTGCCGACCCCCGGCTGACCGATCAGGAGCACGCGACGATCGGTCCCGAGTACGGCGTCGACGATTGCCCCGGGATCGGCGGGCAGAACCAACAGGGGACTGGCGCAGGTTTGTCGCATCACATGACCATCATGCGACGATCGGGATTCTTTCGGAAGGGAAAGGTCGAGAGCGCAGGAGACAGCGCTCCAATACATCGCCACCCGCGGATCCACATCGCCGAAGCCCTGTAGGGTGGACAAGCGCAGCGCAGTCCACCAATTGTGATGCCGGGGCGTTTGCCGGTGGACTGCGCTGTGCTTGTCCACCCTACAACTCGCAGTCCCATCCGAACTGCTACGCTCATTGATGTGGAGATGTTCAAACGACGCGCCTTCCTGAAGTTATGCGGCACGGTTGCGCTCGGTGTACTGGCAGTCCGGAACCACGCCCGGTCTCGTCTCGCCGCGGACCCACCGCAAGGCGCCCGCACGATGGGAAAACAGCCAGACGAAAACCACCTCATCACCCTGTTCCTCTGCGGTGACGTGATGACCGGACGCGGGATCGACCAGGTGCTTCCCTTCCCCAACGATCCCCGGCTGTACGAACCCTGGGTGCAATCAGCAATGCGCTACGTGGCGCTTGCCGAAGCGGTGAACGGTCCCATTTCCCGACCCGTCGATTTCCCGTACATCTGGGGCGATGCCCTCGCCGAGTTCGAGCGTATCTCACCGGACGTACGGATCATCAACCTCGAGACCGCCGTCACCTCGAGGGACGACCGCGCTCACAAGGGCATCCACTACCGGATGCACCCGAAGAACATCGCCGTCCTCACCGCGGCCGGGATCGACTGCGCCGTGATGGCCAACAACCACGTTCTGGACTGGGGACAGTCGGGACTCACGGAGACACTGTCAACATTGCATGACGCCGGCATTAAAACGGCAGGCGCGGGCGCTGACATCGGTTCCGCGACAACTCCGGCGATACTGAAGGTGGGAGACAATAGCCGCGTACTGGTATTCTCGTACGGGGCGGAATCGAGTGGCATCCCCCGATACTGGGCCGCGCGCGCCGACCGGCCCGGTGTCGCACTGGTAAAGGATCTGTCGGCGGAAACGGTGCGACAGATCGCCAAACGCGTGACCCTGATAAAACGCACCGGGGACATCGCCGTCGTCTCGCTGCACTGGGGCGGCAACTGGGGATATGAGATACCTCCGGAGCAAACGTTCTTCGCGCACCGACTCATCGACGAGGCCGGTGTCGATGTCGTCCACGGCCACTCCTCGCACCACGTCAAGGCCATCGAGGTCTACCGGGACAGGCCCATCCTCTATGGCTGCGGAGACTTTATCAGCGACTACGAGGGTATAGAAGGCAACGAACCCTATCGGGACGATCTGGGACTGATGTACTTCGTCACGATGGACCCCGCGAGCGGAAAACTGGTCCGCCTGGCGATGACCCCGACGCGGCTCAAGAGATTCCGGATCAACCAGGCGTCAAACAGCGAGACGCAATGGTTAGAGGGCCTGCTCAACCGCGAGGGCCGACAATTCGGTACCGGTGTGACACGCGACGGGAATAATGAGCTGACACTGCACTGGGGCAACGCGTAACCATGCACAAACGATCCTTCCCCGTGACCCCATTCGAGGCAAAAATGTAGGTTGGGTTAGATGCGCCACAACGACACGCTATCCGTCTAGCGACTCGATTCGGGGGCATCGTAACCCAACATTCAGGCCGGGAATGTCTACGGAATGTTGGGTTACGGTGCACGCATGGCGTTGGTGGAAATGATCGATGGTATGGCGATGTGCACCTAACCCAACCTACACTCTTCCGAATCAACCGGGCCTCGAGCAGCGAGGCGCAATGGCTCGGTGACCTTCTCGACAGGGAAGGCCGATAATTCGGTACCGGTGTGACACGCGACGGGAACAATGTGCTGACACTGCACTGGGGCGACGCGTAACCATGTGCAGAAGCCCCCGGACAACCAAATCCCGAAAGATATTAACGATACGTCGTTAACGATCCTTCCCCGTGACCCCATTCGAGGCAAAAATGTAGGTTGGGTTAGATGCGCCACAACGACACGCTATCCGTCTAGCGACTCGATTCGGGGGCATCGTAACCCAACATTCAGGCCGGGAATG
>JAYENI010000217.1:0-6469 GCA_034722015.1 Pseudomonadota bacterium | reverse complement strand
CCGCAACCGCAACCGCAACCGCAACCGCAACCGCAACCGCAACCGCAACCGCAACCAGACGACGACGATGACGATGACGATGACGATGATCTGGGCCTGGACGGTCTTGCCTTTGACGTCAAGTCGCTTTCTGTCTCGTCAGGGCAATGCTGGACTACCCGAAAGGGGCAGGTACTGCATGCCACGCTGGTGGAGAGCGGGATGGGTGAGGGTTCGCAATATCTGCTGTCGGCCGACGCCCGGAAGGGGAATGTGACGATTACGGATCCCGAGACAGGGGCTTTCGAGTATGTGCCGTACCCGGCGGGACCCGGGGGACGGGATACCTTTTCCTATACCGTGCAGTCCGCCGTGTCAGGAAACGCGATCCGCGAAGGTGCGGTCGTGGTGAACCCGAGGGTGATGCCCTTGGGAGACGAGATCACGGATGGTGTCGTGAATGCGGCAACGGGATTGCCCGAACCGCTCTGGCGGATTGGATATCGCAGGGCGCTGTACCAGCGACTCGATGATGCAGGTTATCGCGTGGACTTCGTCGGTTCGGCGAGATCGGGCGAGGGATTCGCCGGAATCGACCCGGACCACGAGGCGCATGCGAATGCCACGGCCTACGAAATCGCCAGTGGCAGTCCGGTGACAGGCGCCCGAGGTATCTATGCCTGGCTGCAGGCGAATCCCGCCGATATTGTCCTGTTGCACATTGGATCGCACGGATTGAGTCCCGGCGCAGATGGCATGAGGGCGGTGCTCGACGAGATCGACCGCTGGGAGAGGAGCCCGGAAGGAAACCCGGTCACGGTGCTGGTGGCCACCATCATTGACCGGTCTCCGCCGCATCCGGATGTGGAGCGGTTCAACGCGGGCGTGGCCGATATGGTGCGCGCCCGGGTGACGGATCCCTCCGACCCCGCCTATCCGGACCGACTTGTACTGGTGGATCAGCACTCGGCTCTCGACGCCGGACATCCCCGGGCGGATGGGGTGCATCCGTTCCAGAGCGGGTATGACGCCATGTCGGATGTCTGGTTCGACGCGCTGACCGGCGCCCGACCCGAGATCGTTGAGAAGTGTCCATGAACAGCGATACAGCCCCCCGGCTCCGGTCTTTTTTCGATGCCAAGCCGTTGGAATACCGCAAATGTCAGGGCTTCGCGCCAACCGCGTCAGTGACCGTGCAGGTTGTGGTCATGATGATGCTCCGGGTTATATAAGTAGTTAATGTATTAGTAATCATGCGGACTGATCCGGTAGAATACCCGCGAGGCCCGCCGTGGTGCGGATGCAATCTCCCGAACAGTAGTCGAGAGGGCTTTGGTCTGATGTACCGTGTTTTACGTGCCGCGACGATGCCGGCAGCCGCGATCGTGTGGGTACTGTTGATTGCCGGCTGCGGTGTCGTCGACAATGCGGGTGAGGGTGTCAACGTTCCGCCTGTCGTCGATACCGGTCGACAGATGGCAAACGAGAATACCGAAGTGCTTCTCCGCAGTTCGGTCAGTGACGATTTCGAGCAGATCCAGTCATATCTGTGGGAGCAGCTCGGTGGCTCTCCGGTCGTCCTGAGGGATGCCGACAAGGAAGTCGCACGGTTCGACGCACCGGAATTGACGGTGCAGGAATCTCCGCTCGAATTTTCCTTTCAGCTCACGGTCACCGACAACTTCAAGGAGTCGGGTTCGGGTACGGTTACAGTGCTGGTACAGGCAGTGAATGCCCTGCCGGTTTCCGTGGTCGACGTCGGCGATGTCCTGGAAGGGGGTGATACGAATGTCGCGGTACTCGATAATGACAGTGACGGTGACGGAGAGATCGATGTATCTACCGTCGAGTTGGCGACAGCACCTGCACACGGTACCGCGGTCGCGAACCCGGACGGTACCATCTCGTACCAGCACGACGGTAGTGAGACTCTGGAAGACCGGTTTGCCTATACCGTTCAGGACAACGAAACCAGTGTCTCCGCGCCTGCGGAGGTCGTGATCCGGGTCGAGCCTGTCAACGACGCACCGGTTGCTACCCATGATCGTGCGGCGACGAACGAGGATCAGCCGCTTTCGATAAATGTCCTGGCCAATGACACCGACAGCGACAGCGAACTGGCCCCTGAGTCCCTTGCTGTTTCGACGCCGCCGGCACATGGCGCGGCCGCGCTGGTCGATGGCGGTATCACCTATTCCCCTTCCACAAACTTTTTCGGTGAGGACACCTTTGCCTATGTGATCTCCGATCTGCAGGGCGCGACATCGGCGCCAGGCGTGGTCACCGTGACCGTGCTTCCCGTGAATGACCCGCCGGTGGCCGCTGCGGACAGCGCGTCCACGTCCGAGGACAAGCCGGTGGATATCAAGGTGCTCGACAACGATTCGGACCCGGACAGTGCGATCGATATGGCATCCGTGAGAGTGGACAAACCCCCGGCCAATGGCTCGGCGATCGTCAGATCGAACGGCGTAGTGACCTATACGCCGAAGAAGGATTTCTTCGGCAGCGATACGTTCAGTTACAGCGTCAGGGACGTGGAGGGTCTGGCATCGGGCACCGCGACGGTTACGGTGACGGTCAAGGAGGTCAACAGCCCGCCGACCGCAGTGAACGACCAGGCGACCGTTGCCGAGGACGGCTCGGTGACGATCGACGTCGTCGCCAACGATTCCGACGTCGACGGGAACCTGAACCGGGGGTCCGCGGCCATCGCGTCCCCTCCCGCCCGCGGGACCGCGAAACTGACGGGGGGGAAGGTGACGTACACGCCCGAGGCCAACTTCAACGGCCAGGATTCGTTCACCTATACCGTCGCGGATACCCGTGGTCGCCGCTCCTCCCCGGCAACGGTAACGATCCAGGTCACCGCCGTGAACGACCCGCCGGTCGCGGTGAACGACGGTCCGGTTCTGGTCAACACGAATTTCGCGAAGCAGGTCGACATCCTGGGCAATGACACGGACCCTGAGGGGACAGGTGATATCGCGACGATTCGGGTCGTCACGCCGGTGCAGCACGGAACCACCAGCGCATTCGTACCGAACGGGCGCCAGATACTGGTCTACCGGGCTGATTTCGGTTATCAGGGGCCGGACACGCTGACCTACCGGGCTGTTGATCGTAGTGGTGCCGCATCCTCGAATATTGCCACGGTGCAGTTCCAGGTGGGGTTCTTCGGTTTTGGTGGCGACGATTTCTCCGCGTCGCTGGCGAATTCGTGCCAGGTTGTGGCGCGTCAAGGTGAGGTTTTCGAGGGTTCGCTGAGGCAGCCGGTCGATCCCGAGGACGCGCAGTACGGAATCGAGTCTGACGGAGAAAAGGGTCAGACTATCGTGCTGGACCGGCATTCAGGCGCGTTTTCGTATACGCCGAACGAGACGGGTGCCCGTGGCCGGGATTCGTTTACCTATACAGTCGAAAGTGCCGATTCCGGCGTTGCGGTTCGTACCGCCAGCGTACTGATCCGGCAACACCTCATGTCGCTGGGCGACGGCATCACCCTGGGCAGGACGGCCTGGGTGACTGCGCCGGGCGCGGATTCGCAATGGGTGGGTTACAGAAAGGTACTGCAGGATTCACTTCGCGAGTCGGGTCACGTTGTCAATTTTGTCGGCGGTCTTGCGTCGGGCGGGGCAATAGCGGAATTCGATCCGGATCACGAAGGTCATGACGGGTTTACGCCCTATCAGATCGCTTATGGCACTGGAGACGGAGGAATTTTTTCCTGGCTGGATGAGAACCCCGCAGATGTCGTACTTGTGCATGCGGGTACGATCGAATTAACGGAAAGCGTCGCCGGCGTCGCGTCGATTCTCGACGAGATCGATCGATGGGAGGCGAGTGCCGGGGGCACCCCGGTTTCTGTGTACGTCGCCCAGATCATCGACAGGGACCCTACCCATCCTGATACCGTAGCGTTTAATGTGAATCTCGCGGATCTGGTCACCAGGCGAGCACAGGATCCCCTGCATCCGGCCTATCCCGATGACGTTCGCCTCGTGGATCTCTATTCCCGCCTGACATACCCGGATGACATTGCCGAGGGGATCTTCCCCACGGCGCAGGGATATCACTTTATGGGGCAAGGGTGGAGTCAGGCGTTGACGGCGAAGGGGACTCCGCTGGAAGCCTGCAACTGACCTTTGAGGAAACCTGTTACGGCGGTGGGTCCGGTGCCATCGGGCCCACCGCCTCCTGGCAAGACGCCGGATTGGGTCAAGGCGATTGTCTAAGCAGGGTTGAACTCATTCAATCCCCTCCCGATCGCGTAGTACTGAAAGCCCAGATGCTCCATTAGCGAGGGATCGTAGAGATTTCGCCCGTCAACGATCACGGGCTCGGTCAGTGATGATTTCATTTTCTGGAAATCGGGGCTCCGGAACTGGTTCCACTCCGTCAGGATCGCCAGTGCGTCGGCACTCTCCAGGGCCGCATCCGCATCGTCGACCAGGCAAAGGTCCTTCCGATCGCCATATATCCGTCGGCACTCTTCCATCGCAACCGGATCGTAGGCCCGAATCGCGGCCCCGGCATTCCAGAGTGCTTCCATCAGGGTCCTGCTCGAAGCGTCCCGCATGTCGTCCGTGTTCGGTTTGAACGCCAGCCCCCAGACAGCAATGACCTTGCCTTCAAGGTTCCCTGAAAAGTGATGGTCGAGCTTCGCGAACAGGCGATCTTTCTGTCGGTTATTGACGTTTTCCACCGCTGACAGCAGCTCGGCGCGGTATCCGATGTCTCGGGCCGTACGCTCGAGCGCCTTCACGTCCTTGGGGAAACATGATCCACCGTACCCGCCGCCCGGATAGATGAAGTGGTAGCCGATTCGGGGGTCGGAGCCGATGCCAAGACGAACATTCTCGATATCGGACCCAAGGCGCTCGGCCAGATTGGAAAGTTCGTTCATAAAGCTTATCTTGGTGGCTAGCATCGCATTGGCTGCGTACTTCGTCAGTTCCGCCGATCGAATATCCATGGTCAGGACACGATTATGGCTGCGATTGAAGGGAGCATACAGGGCGCGCATCAGTTCGGCGGTTCGTGGATCGTCGGTGCCAACGACGATCCGGTCCGGTTTCATGAAATCCTCTATCGCCGCGCCTTCCTTCAGAAATTCCGGATTGGACACGATATCAAACGGCACATCGACCCCACGCTGCACAAGTTTGTCCGATATGGCCTGACGGACCCGGTCCGCGGTACCGACCGGAACGGTGGATTTGTTGACCACGATCCGGTATTCCCCGATTTGCTCCGCGATGGAACGTGAAACGGCGATGACGTGGCTGAGATCCGCGGAGCCGTCCTCGTCCGGCGGGGTGCCCACGGCGATAAACTGGAACAGGCCGTGATCGACGCCGGCGTTGGTATCCAGTGTGAAGTCCAGACGCCCGGCGTGGGTATTCTCCTGGATCATTTCCTCCAGTCCGGGCTCGTGAATCGGAACCTGCCCCGCCTGAAGTCTGGAGATCTTGTCCGCGTCGATATCGACGCAAAGTACCTGGTTGCCTACCTGTGCCAGGCAGGCGCCTGTGACCAGGCCGACGTATCCAGACCCGTAAATCGTGACTTGCATATGAGACTGTCTCCATCAAATGAATCGTTCCGGGCGAGTCGGGATGGTATCCTGGTGCCTGGCGCAAATGGGTGGATTCCCTGGTAAATCGGTATCTTCCCGGGCTGCTGACAGGTTTGATGCCTGTTTGAGCCTGGTTATCGTATCGCGCCATCTTGCCCCGCTGGACCCGCCCCACGGGGTCGGCTCAATCCGCCTCGGACCTGTGCTCAGAAATCGGGCGCGAATTTTAGCAGGAATCGGGCCACGCTATTGACACCAAGTTAGAGCTGTCGCAGAATTCCCCGCTTCCTTTTCAGGAGGGGTTCCCGAGCGGTCAAAGGGGGCAGACTGTAAATCTGCTGGCTCAGCCTTCGGAGGTTCAAATCCTCCCCCCTCCACCACTTGGATGCAGGTGGTCGAGTAGCCGGTTGCTGCGGATGATACACCCGTTTTTCACCGGGTCTTGACGCGAATGCATCACCTGCGGGTGTAGTTCAATGGTAGAACTTCAGCCTTCCAAGCTGAATACGTGGGTTCGATTCCCATCACCCGCTCCATCCCGGTGCTTCTGTCGGGACGCGGTCGCTCCGGGGCGGTCGCCAGGTGGCGGAGGTGACCGTGTACCGGGGGACGCGTGTTCCTGAAACACCAACCCGGCGATTGTCGTGTGACAGGGGCGATTTTCTGCCCATATAGCTCAGTCGGTAGAGCACTTCCTTGGTAAGGAAGAGGTCACCGGTTCAAATCCGGTTATGGGCTCCAGGCAAACAGGTCTATTTAATTGCGTATTTTGGGGTGAGCGCAGATGTCCAAAGAAAAATTTGAGCGTACGAAGCCACATGTGAATGTAGGAACGATTGGTCATGTTGACCATGGGAAGACGACATTGACGGCGGCGCTGACGAAGGTGATGGCGGAGCAGCGTGGTGGGGA
>JAYENI010000216.1:0-6548 GCA_034722015.1 Pseudomonadota bacterium | reverse complement strand
CCAAGGGCTCGGGATCGGCACCGCGGTCGCGGAATTTCGCTCGTCGCTTGGTCTGCGTGCGGACTTCCGGACCGCCGGGGACCTGCCGGAACTGCGCGAGGCGGTCACCGCCGGATCGGCGGGTGTGGCGCTGCGCGATATCGCGCTGCAGACCCCGTCGCTGACCGCAGACCTGCCGGGGTCCGGTCCGGAAAGTGAATTGTCCGTCTCGGACCTGAAGCTGGCCGGCGCCGCGGAGATCCGTCCCGGCCAGTTCACCGCCCGCCTGGATCGTTTGGCCACCCGGGCGGAGATGACAGGGTATCCCGCCGCCGACATCGCGTTGAACGGCGAGCTGAGAAACGGGCGTGTCACCGTCGGCTCCGTCAGCGCCCGCGCCGGAGAATCCGAGGTGAAGGGCCACGGCAGCCTGATACTGGCGGATGGGCGCGTCGATGCGCAGATGCAAATCCCGCATCTCGAACTCGGGGATTTCGTCAGCGGCCTGCCCGAAACGATCCCCTCCCGACTCTCGGGTTCCGTCGCTGTCAAAGGCACGACGCGGACCCCCGACCTGACTTCGTCCCTGGCCTATGCGGGAGGGACCATCGATGCGCAGGCGAGTGCCGATCTGCGCGCGAGCGACCCGACCTACTCACTTGCCGTAAAGGTCTCGGAACTGGACATCGTCCGGTTTCTGCCGGGGGAACAGGGCCGTGCCGGCGCCTCGCTCGAACTCGAGGGGACCGGGCTCTCCGCGGCTGCGCGGGACCTTCGCCTGGCAATGAACCTCGACACACGCGGGTTCAGCGCCGTCCCGGGCCTGCACGGCTCGGTGCGCGCCGCGCTGAAGGGTGAGACGCTCAATGTGAAAAGCCTGGATTTCAGCAGCGAAGCGGCGTCCGCAACGGCCCGCGGTGTCGTCTCGAAGACCGGGCGTAACGACCTGAGTTACGGGATCGAGCTGCGTGATGTCTCGTCCTTCGGCCGGTTTGCCGGCAAGGACGCCGGTGGAAAGGGAACGGTGACCGGGACGATACAGGGTCCGGCCGCCGCCGCAAAAATGATCAGTGAGGCAGACTTTTCCGAATGGCGCTACACCGGCTGGTCGGGCGGCCCGCTCAAACTCAGTGCGACGGTCGAGGATCTGATGGTCTCACCCCGTGTCCGGCTCGGAGGAACCGCCGCCGGTCTGTCCGGCCCCGGGCTGGAAATCGGCGATCTCGTCCTGGACGCCGACTTTTTCGACAGTGCCGGCGGGCTGGCCGTGGAAGTGACGGACGGGGCACTCTCCGGAACCGGGATAGCGGGCAGGATCACGACGGCTTCAACGCCATGGGCGACGGTGGATATCCTGCAACTCCAGCACGGGGAATACACCTGGCGCAACACCGGTCCGGTCGAACTCGGTATCGAGGACGGGGGCGCGTTTCGTTTGAGCGGGGCTGAGCTGACGAACGGGGAGCAACGGATCACAGCCGCGGGAGAAGTGTCTCCGCAGGGCAGGATCAAGGGCCGTCTCGAGATCGAACGGCTGGACATCGGGGATCTGGGCGCGGCGTTTTTCCCCTCGGCGTCGGGCGTGGACGGTACGATCGATGTCCGTGCCGATCTCAACGGGACGGCCTCGCACCCCGCGCTCGACGGGACGATCGGGGTCACCGGGCTGAAGTGGGAACAGAAGGACCTCGGCGAGATCCACGCCGAGGTCCGGTCCGAAGACGCGATATACCGGGGAGAGGCCGGCTGGAAACAGTCCGGCTCGACGCTGATGACGATCGACGGCAGTATCGACCTGCGCGGAGACGGCGCCCTGGCGGTGCGTGCCCGGGCGGACGATTTCGACCTGGCGATACTGCATGTGCTGGGCAGACGGGTGCAGGAAAGTGCAGGCCGCCTCGACCTCGATCTCACGCTGGGCGGGACCATGAAGGCGCCCACCGCCAACGGGACGCTCGCACTGCGTGACGGTGTTTTCAGACTGAGGACGCTGGGTGCACGTTACACGGATATCCAGGGCCATGTGGTCGCCCGGGGCACCCGTGTCGACATAGAAAAACTTTCCCTGTCCTCGGGTTCCGGTGACGCGACCCTGAGCGGATGGGCGAAACTACGAGGATCCGGGCTGGACTCCGGGGAACTCGACCTGAGCCTCGACGCGCGCGACTTCACGCTGCTGAGTAGTACCGCGTTCTCGGCGGTGGTGACGACGCAGATCAAGGCGCGTGGCACGGACGAGGACCTGCTGGTGTCCGGTGACGCGCTGGTCAGCAGGGGACGGTTTCGTTACCAGAACCTGCCCTCGAGCGGGGCGCCGAAGGTGGAACCCTGGGAACTCACGGTCGAGGGCGTATTCGGCCCCGGCAAGTCCGCGGTCACCTCCAGCGATACCGCCGGGAATGGGGCCCGTACTCGGGAAGTGGCTCCGCTGCCCTTTCTGCGCACCGACATCGGTATCGACTTTCCCAGGAATGTCTGGGTGCAGGGCGACGGGACCGCGGTGGAACTCGGCGGCAAGGTCAGGCTCGGGAAAGACCTCGACGGACCCTTCATCGTCTCGGGAGAGATCGATACCCTGAGGGGGTTCGCCACCTTCCTCGGTAGAAGGTTCACCGTCGAGCGGGGCCACGTCACGCTGACGGGCACCGAAGAGATCCAGCCCCTGTACGATGTCGTCGCGATCCATCGGGTCTCGGACTATACGGTGACCGTCGATGTTCGCAGTATCAGGGACAGGGACACCGGCAAGATGAGGCCGGAAATCACCTTTCGCAGCGAACCCGATCTGGACGAGTCCGACATCCTGTCGCTCCTGATGTTCGGCAAGACCTCCGACCGGCTGACCAGTTCGGAACAGGGCTCCCTGTCCAGCCAGGCGGAAAGCCTCGCGGGAGGTCTCGCTTCCAGCCTCCTGGAAAGGTCGCTGGGCAAGGCCGTCGGCCTCGACACCATCGACATCGATCTGGGCGACAGCGACACGGCCGGCAGCGTCGGGGTCGGGCGCTACATCTCCCAGGACGTCTTCATGTCCTACGAAAGGGTCTTCCGCAATCCGCAGAACCGGGACCAGGGCGGTAACGCCGTAGGCATCGAATACACCATCAGGAGGGGGCTGAAGATCCGGGGCACCGGCAGCGACTTCGGGGAGTCGGCGATCGATTTCTTCTTCGAGCACGACTACTGATCCCGGTTGTCCCCGTTACCCTTTCGGGGTTTACCGTTCAGGCAGCGTCGGGGCCTACGTCGTAACGTTCCCGATAGCCTGAAAACCGCTCGTTGACCTCCCCGGCGTCGAGGCCGAAATCGCCCAGCGTATAGCGGTGCCGCCCGACCTTGTCCTTCGGGTTGTCGCGAAGGAAATGGCGCATGCGCCGCTCCACGGATCCCGTCAAATCCATATCGAGTCGGCTGTAAAGCTCACGCACAACGCGCAGCGGTTCGGATTGCAGATCCCGGTAGCGGACGTCCACGAAACGCCGTTCACGCCGGGGATCGGTCATTCTGCTGCGGGTGGCCCTCTCCAGTGCCACTGACCACCGGTCCAGCGCCTCCCGACCGATGGCGGCACGGTCCGCGCCGAGGCTGAACGCCCCTTGCAGGACCTCGGTCAGGCTCGAGACCGACGCGATGACGGCAGCGGGGTCCCGGTGGGTTTGCACGATCGTGGCGTCCGGGTACGTCGCCAGGAGTGCGTCGAGTGTGTGCAGGTGTGAGGGCGCCTTCAAAACCCAGCGATCACCGGGGCGGCGCCATTGCAGATGTTGCAGGAAATGCCTGTGAAACGCGTATTCGGGACAACGCTCGCGCCCTGACAGCCAGGCCTGGTAGGAGGGCGTGGCGCAGGTCGTGTGGAATTGCGGGGACTGAAAGGTATAGCTGGTGATGGCGATACATTCCTGCGGCAGGGTCGCGCCCACGGGATGGATCACCCGGAATCCCGGCGCCAGTCGGTCCAGCCAGGCCAGCATCCTGTCGGTCTTGCGAATACGGGGGTCGGTGGCGTAATCCCGCACCCGGGGCGCCGGCAGCGGGAACATGACTTCCCAGGTGAGCGGCACCCGGTGGGCAGGGTCCTGCGCGAGGAGGCCGTGGAGCAGCGTCGTGCCGCTTCGGGGCAGCCCGGTGATGAAGATGGGTCGGCGGATCACCTGCGCACCGACGTCCGGGTGTTCTCGCCAGAATGCATTGAGCCTCAGCCGCGTCTCGAGCAGGCGCTGGGCGTCCCGCAGTACGGCGATTCGTCCGATCAGGGTAAGCCTCGATTCGAGGCGGTAGGATTCGAACAGGCGGCTGATCGACTCGTGTAACGCGTCGTCGCCGAAATCGTTCAGTCCCGTGTTGCGTCTGGCCCTGCGAAGGAGCCTGTCCGGATCGAACGAAGACAAGCGCAACCGGGACATCGCGTCCGTTCCCAGCGATCGCAATCCCGTTTCCGGATTCATGACCTTCCCCCCGTCGAAATTTCGCCTATTTTTACACGTCTCGACCGGCGGATGTGTCGGAAACTTTCACTCCGCGTGTCGGCGTCCGGGAGCGGTCATCCGGACGATGGTGTTGTGCGGGATTATCCCGCGGGAGGCAGTGTCCCCGGTCATTACAGATGCCCCCCGGGGACCGCGTGTCGTCGTTGCAACCAAAGGTGCACGGTGGTTGCCGGATTGTGAATCAGTCCCATTCGAGACAGATGGCTGTCCGGTTCCGAACTTCCTGCGTCAACCGGGCCGTTCGCCGTGCAGCACCGCGAGTCGCTCGTCCAGTCCCGTCATGACGTGATCAAGGGCGCCGGTCACGAAGCACTTGCCGTCGCCGTCCCCGGCAAAGAACGCGTCTGCCTTCCGGTCGCGCCCGACGATGGCCACGGCCTCCTCGTTGATTCCGCCCCGATAGATCACGAGCTGGTCGTCACCGTTCCCTTGTCTGGACCACGTCCAGCGGGTGGCCCTGCCGTGCGATATCTCGTGCGCTGCAAAACTTTCCAGTTTTTCCCGGTCGTCCTTACCGATAAAGTTGTCCGGGAGTACGAATACCTCAGCCATGCTCATCCTTCCTGTTCAATCGGTCGCGGATCCGACGAATCGCGGTCACGATGCAATGTCCTCCGGCGGACGCCGTCCGTCATCTTAAGATGAATATAGCCGCTCCGCTCGGCTATTGCCGCGTGAAGGGGGGATGAGCTTCGTCGGGCGACGCGGGCCGGGCAAAATGCGTGGCGTGTATTAATGTCACCTCGCTCAAGGGTATGATCGTCCCCCCGATTTGCCGGAATTCTGCCTGTCCGACGACGGGCGCCGACAACCCGGGTACAGGATCGGCGCAACAGGAAACAGGAGACCCATCGATGCGCTTTCGACATTCCGGTGTACCCGGTCGGGGTTCCCCGCCCGCGATCTTCCTGTGCCGCGTCACGACGGTCCTTCTCCTGTGCACCTTGCTTTCCGCCTGTAACCGCACCCCGGGCCCCGATGCACCGTCTGAAGCGCTGGAAGACGCCCTAGGGGACACCGCCACGGGGCACGCGGTCAAGCATCTCGATCCCAGGTACGTCTGTCCCATGCACCCGCAGATCGTTCGCGACGAGCCGGGCAACTGCCCGATCTGCGGCATGGACCTGGTGGCCCGCAGCCTCGAGCCGGACACCGGCGGGCGACCCGTGGTGACGGTGCGCGGAGAGGTCCTGCAAAGCATGGGGGTGCGCACGGGCAGGGTCGAAAAAGGGACGCTGTGGCAATTCATCCGCACCGTTGGACGGGTGGACTACGACGAGACCCGCATGGCGCACGTGCACCCCCGCGCCGAAGGCTGGATGGAGAGGGTGTCGTTGCGGGCCGAGGGGGATCATGTCAGGCGCGACCAGCTCCTCGGGGACCTCTATTCCCCCGAGATCCTGTCCGCGCAGGTCGATTTCCTGATCGCCCTGGAGCGCGACGGCAAGGCGGCCACCGAGGCGAGGATCGAGAAGGCGCGCAACCGGCTGCGTCTGCTCGGCGTGACCGAGGCCACGATCCAGCGAATCGAGAAGCGCATGGAAACCCAGAACACCGTACCCGTGACCTCCCCGCAGGCTGGCGTCGTCACCATGCTCGGCGTGCGCGACGGCATGTTCGTCACGCCGCAGAAAGAGATCGTCACCATCGCCGATCTGTCACGGGTGTGGGTGCTGGTGGACGTGTTCGAATTCCAGATCGACTGGCTGCGCGAGGGACTGGAGACGGAGATCACGGTCCCCGCCTATCCCGGCCGTGAGTGGGAAGGTAAGGTGGACTACATCTACCCGGACCTCGATCCGAAGTCGCGCACCCTGCGTGTGCGCCTCGCCTTCGAGAACCCGCAGGAGCTGCTCAAGGCAAACATGTTCGCCGAGGTGATCATCTACGGAGGCCCGAGGCGCGACGTCCTCGTGATTCCCCGGGAGGCGATCATCGTGACCGGCGAGAGGGAATCCGTGGTCAAGGCCCTGGGAGAGGGTCGTTTCGAGCCGGTCGACGTCATTACCGGGATGCGCGAAGGCGGAAACGTCGAGGTCCTGCAAGGTCTGGCCGAGGGCGATGAAGTGGTGATATCAGGACAGT
>JAYENI010000215.1:2990-6587 GCA_034722015.1 Pseudomonadota bacterium | reverse complement strand
TGTGCAATTTCCGGCGGGCCTTTTGCCGTTGAGGCTAACTACGACGTAGTTCTCGGCGTGGATCAGTTGATCCCTGTCGATGTCTATGTTCCCGGTTGTCCACCACGCCCGGAAGCGCTGATCGAAGTAGGAGCGCATGGTTCGAGAACATGTGGACATGTGCGCCACATGTTCCTACACTCAATACATGTCGAAGATGATCCAACTACGTAATGTCCCGGACGGTCTGCATCGCAAACTGAAGGCGCGGGCGGCGCTTGAAGGCATGTCGTTGTCCGACTACCTCATTGCCGAGATCGGACTTATCGCCGAGCGCCCCACGCTGTCCGAGCTTCGGCGGCGTTTGCAGCGGCGCGGGGCCGTTGCCTTGAGCGAACCTCCGGCCGACGCCGTCAGGGCGGAACGGGATCGTCGATGATCGTCGTCGATGCGTCGGTCGTGCTGGAAGTCCTGCTTCGCACGCCCGCCGCGGATGAACTCGAAGCCCGCTTGTTCTCGCCTGTTACCACACTCCACGCCCCCCACCTGCTGGACGTCGAGGTCGCGCAGGTATTGCGTCGCTATTGCCGAGCGGGTGACATCAGCCCGCAACGCGGCGCGGACGCGCTGACGGACCTGGATGACCTCTCCATCGCGCGCTATCCCCACACGATTTTCCTTCCCCGGATATGGGAGCTACGGGACAACGTCACGGCCTACGACGCCGCCTACATCGCGTTGGCCGAAATCCTGGCGGCGCCGCTGATCACCCGGGATGGCAGACTGTTAAAAGCGCCCGGCCATGTCGCGCGGGTCGAGTTGCATTAGGCGATTGCCGGAAAATGACATACCAGATTGCGCCGTATTTTCGTTCGTCATCAAGGCGCGACAACAGGCACATAGTCGAACTATGTAACTTTTGTCGCAACACAGAGGACGAACGAAAAGACAAGCAGGATGGTATGTCATTTAACAGAAATCGCCTTAGTTAGTAGACTCTCAACCTTCACGAGGCTCGTCGCTCGATAAAATCGGGAAACTTCAGTCTCTGGATATCAGTGCGTGTTGTCGTTTGCTCAGCTTGGGAGCCGTGATCCTCAAGCTTCCTATACTCAACTCATACAGCCGGACGGGCGTATCCTGAAATGCCGTCCGGGAACGTACATTCACAAATCATTGGAACTGGCCATGAAGACCACGCGTCGCGAATTTCTGATCACCACCGCGGGAGCGGCAGGCCTGTTGCCTTTCTCTTCGGCCTGGGGCCTCGCACCCAATCACGAGAGCCCGTTCCAGCACGGCATCGCAAGCGGTGATCCACTGGCGAGATCGGTGGTCCTCTGGACGCGCGTCACGCCCTCTTCTCACGGCTACCCGGTCCCGGTCCGCTGGGTCGTCGCAACCGATCCGGGCCTGACGCAGCCCGTCGCCGAAGGGGTGGCCGTCACCGGCCCGCAGCGGGATTTCACGGTCAAGGTGCTCGCCCGAAGGCTCAGCCCCGCGACCACGTATTACTATCGGTTCATCGCGCTCGGCGAGGCCAGCAAGATCGGCAGGACTCGGACCCTGCCGGAGGGCGAGGTCGAGCGGCTGCGCCTCGGCATGGTCTCGTGCTCGAACTGGCCCTACGGCTTCTTCAACGCCTACGCCCTTCTCGCCCGGCGGGAGGACCTCGACGCGGTGCTCCATCTCGGCGACTACGTTTACGAGTACGCGAACGGCGAGTACGGTGACGGGAGCCTCCTCGCGCCCGAGCGCATCCCGATGCCGAACCGGGAGATGGTCACCCTGTCCGACTACCGCACGCGACACGCGCAGTACAAGACGGACCCGGATCTCCAGGAGTGTCACCGGCAACATCCCTTCATCACGATCTGGGACGACCACGAGTTCGCCGACGACAGTTACCGGGACGGTGCGGAGAACCACCAACCGCAGACCGAGGGTGCCTGGAGCGACCGCAAGGCGGCAGCCCAGCGGGCCTACTTCGAGTGGATGCCCATCCGACCCTCGAGGCTCTACGACGACTTCAATGTGTTTGACGAAGTCGAGCGCGACCGGCGCGTCTACCGGCGCTTCCGGTTCGGTAATCTCTTGGATCTCATCATGCTGGACACCCGCCTGATCGGGCGTGACCAGCAGGCGAGCGGGCCGGCGGACACCGCCACGATTGCCGATCCGGGGCGCTCGCTGCTCGGCCGGCGCCAGGAGGAGTGGTTCTTCCGGCAACTGCGCCAGTCGCAGGAGCGTGGCGCGACCTGGCGGTTACTCGGACAGCAGGTGATGTTCGGCCAGCTCAAGGTCCCGCCGGGAGACCCGATCTTTCTCCCGATCGACCAGCGGCCCCCGGTGTCCCTGAACGTCGACCAGTGGGACGGCTACCAGCCCGCCCGCGACCGCGTGATCCGGGAGATCCAGGCGGTCGGCGCCGGCAACCTCGTTGTCCTGACCGGAGACATCCATACCTCCTGGGGCCAGGAACTCAGCACCAATCCCTACGATCCCGCCGTGTACGATCCCCGGGATCCCGCGCGAGCGTCCCTCGGGGTCGAGTTCGTGTGCCCGGGCATCACCTCGCCGGGCATTCCGGATCCGGAAGCGGCGCGCCTCGCGGAGGCGGCGGCGCTGCGCACCCAGCCCCACCTGAGCTTCGCCAACTTCGAAAAACGGGGTTACATCCTGCTCGACATCGACGGCAGCCACACGCAGGCGGAGTGGTACTTCATGGACACCGTCACCGAACGCCTCGCCTCGGAGACCTTCGGCGGCGCGCGAAGGGCGAATGTCGGCACCAATCGGCTGGAGAACGTGCCGAGACCCAGTTCCCCGAGACCGGATCCGCCCCCGCCGGCACCCTGAAGGCATGTTCGCGTCTCCCCGGCACGAATGCGGCGCGGAGTGCGTCCGGGGACGGATGGGGCCTGACAGGGCGATGGGGCGACCCGTGGCAACGGGCATGGGCAGCCGGGTCTGAGGGGATTGCGTTTGCGCGGATCAGCGTCGATGTTTCGTACGCAATGTCTTGGAGGGTGTCTCGCCAAACAGCCGGTGGTAGCGCGAAGCGAAATGCCCGAATTCCCACACGCCGTGTCGCACGAGTACGTCGGTGACGGACCGGCTTCCGGGACCGGCGGCCCGTAGCGCACGATGAACCTGATGCAGCTGCCGCAGCTGAAGATAGTGTGCCGGCCCCACGCCGAAGTAATCGTTGAATGCGGTGCGCAGTGTGCGTTCGGACACCCCGGCCGCCGAGGTGAGTTCTCTCACGGAAACGCGTTCTCCGGCGCGCGCTTCCAACAGATCCCTGGAACGGCGGATAATCGTCGGTCTGGAGACCCTCGGTCGACCCTCCTGTTCAGGCGTACCTTCCTGCTGTTTCCCGAGAATCAATCGGGCGAGTTTGAGCAACTCCGCCTCGACCAGCCCCGCTGCGGGTGCGGACTCGAATCCGGCGCAACTCGCGGCCGCGCTCATGACCTGCCGGACATACATTTGCCGAGTACAGACAGTCCTCCGTGAGGGGGAGATAGATCAGGGTTCCCTGCGGCCACGACTGGCCCTCGACGATATTGCCGCTTCCCAGTCGACCCAGCTGAACATGAATCCCGGGAAGATCGA
>JAYENI010000215.1:0-2890 GCA_034722015.1 Pseudomonadota bacterium | reverse complement strand
TTTGCCGAGTACAGACAGTCCTCCGTGAGGGGGAGATAGATCAGGGTTCCCTGCGGCCACGACTGGCCCTCGACGATATTGCCGCTTCCCAGTCGACCCAGCTGAACATGAATCCCGGGAAGATCGACGTGGCTGATGCTCCAGTGACGGTGTGTCGGGTTCTGGAGCATCATGACGCTGTCAACGTCGCGAACATCAGCGGCGAAGGCGTCGAAATCGCGATAGGTGTGAATCTGCATGAATGATTTGTGCCAATTCCGGGTTTTTGCCGATACTGCCTAGTCGAACCCGATCCCAAGGTTCACATTATATCTGCATCTCTCCATCGTCTGCGGTCCGACATCGCCGACGATGGATGCCCCGTTAACGCGGATCGGGAACCGGCGAGAGTCCTCCCGGAACCGGAGTCGCGAGAAGAGAACCCGGCGTGACGCTTGACAGGGTGGCAATAGCACCCAATGAAACCGATCCTTGATTGATTCATGTCAATTCATGTCTATAGGTGCTGTCTCTCAGGTGCTGTCTCTCAGGTGCTATATTCAGTAAAAAGGAAGTTTTCGAGGCCCAAAATACTCGAGGAAAGCCGGGTAACAAAAGAGGGGAAAGTAAGATGTTCAAAAAGACATTGAAATTCAAGAAGGTTTTTTTAGGTACTGCGATCGGTTGCCAGTTATTTGGTGTCACGGGTGTCGCTATGGCGGTGGATTGCCCGGAAGGGCGTATCGCATTTACAACCGTACCGGAAATCGTCATCAGCGGGCAGCCCTGTGTCGTTTTCGAGACCACAGTCGAGGGAAAAATCGAAGTGACAAACAGTCCTTCGATCGATTTGCAGCGGGTTGACGTCGGTGGTCCCGTCACGGTGACAGGTACGACAACGGGGGGGCCAAATACCATAGAACAAAATGCCACGATTTTACGTGTCGACATTTTGGCGGGCGATCTGACAGTCAGCGGGAATACAACTGCTATAGTTGCGGGCAATACACTCCAACAAGGCAATCTGACCGTCAATAATAATGTCGGGGCGTATGTTGGGAGAAATTCTGTGAACGGCAACATTCAGTGTGTCGGCAACGTAGAGCTGGATGCATTCGGCAATAGAGCCAGCGGCACTAATAATTGCGTTCCTCAATGACTTAAGGCGATTGCCGGAAAATGACATACCAGATTGCGCAGGATTTTCGTTTGTCATTAAGGCGCGATAACAGGCGCATAGTCGAACTATGTCACTGATGTCGCAACGCAGAGGACGGATGAAAAGACAAGCAGGATGGTATGTCATTTGACAGAAATCGCCTTACAGGAGAAGCGCCGGGGGGCTGTCCCCAGGCGCTTCATCACAAGATGTGGTTTCCAGGCACGGTAGTCTGGTTGTGCCGATATGCGGTAAGGCCGAGCAGCACACGACTATCAGTGGTGTCTGGCGCTCAACGATATCGACCACACCTGGGCAAAGACGCCACATAATCTGTGTCAATGCCTGACCTCTTTGACTCTCGATGCCTCTGCTATATTTTATGCATATACCAGCGACAAGCATTGAACAAGGGGCTTGGGCATACAGGCTCATGGCCATGTCGGAAACCACACCCGGGAAACGCCGGGAGGCAACAAAGGAGACAGTGAGATGCTCAAGAAGCTGATGACAGGCGCCGTGGCAGGAATCCTGCTGGCTGGCGCGTCGGTTGCAATGGCAAGGTCTGTGGATGCGTGGTTGGTGGCAGGGGTCGACTCGTCCTCGGGCACGGTCGCAGTGGAAAGTGACGTTTGCATGGGAGCGGTTGCGGAGCTTCGCAAATTGGGCTTCCAGTTTACGGCGATGGCGCAACTCGAGCCGCGGCTGGCCGCGTTGTACTTCCAGAGTGAGGCCGATGCCGCCGCCCTCTTCTGCGTGGCCAATATATTCGAGGAACAAGCGGGATTACTTGGCGAATAGTCGACAACCGTTGACCGGCAGGAGCCTCTCTTCGCACTGAATCCGCGAAGAGAGGTTTGATAGCGGCTGTTTTCTATCGACTGAGGCAATTGTCGGAAACTAACATGCCAGATTGCGCAGGATTTTCGTTTGTCATTAAGGCGCGATAACAGGCGCATAGTCGAACTATGTCACTGATGTCGCAACGCAGAGGACGGATGATAAGGCGATTGCCGGAAAATGACATACCAGATTGCGCCGGATTTTCGTTCGTCCTCGAGACGCGACAACACGCGCATAGTCGGACTATGTAACTGTTGTCGCAACGCAGAGGACGGACGAAAAGACAAGCAGGATGGTATGTCATTTGACAGAAATCGCCTAAGACAAGCAGGCTGGACTGTGATTTGACAGAAATCGCTTGAGTGTGTATCGAGGAGGGGGTGTTCCAACGTCGTTCTCTATGCGCCCCTCCCCTTCCGCGAAGTTTCCCCAGGCACTGTACTTTATTCAATCCACCTGCCCGCTCTCGACCCTCTGTTCCTTTGCCGGTTCGGTTAGCTGGATCTCATGCTTCGGCACGGCCAGGGTGATATTACCGTCTTCCCTGGCCAGCTGCACGAGTTGCAGCCACAGATCGCTGCGGGTTCGCAGAAAATCGGCGTTCTCGACCCAGCAGTAGAGCATCATCTCGATGCCGGCGGCATCGGCGTGTACGGCGTAGAGCACGGGCGCCGGGGTCTCCAGCACCTTCTTTTCGGTGGCCGTTAGTTCCAGCACCCGGGCCTTCACCGTCTCGAGATCGCAGCCTGTGGAAATTACCAGCTTCATCTCGATGCGCCGGTTCGGGATGTAACTGTAATTGAGGATCCTGGATGCCATCACCAGCGCGTTGGGCAGGAAAGCGAGTGTGCCGTCGAATTTACGCAGCGTGGTGTGGAAACTCGAGATCGAATCGACAGTCCCCATGAC
>JAYENI010000214.1:0-6647 GCA_034722015.1 Pseudomonadota bacterium | reverse complement strand
CCTAAGGCGCGAGGGGAGTTTCTTCGGGCACCCTTGCCTTCGCCTACATGTTCCCTTCTCCCAAGGGCCATGGCTGGACTCGCACCAGCTAGCCGGATAGCGTGCCGGTCACACGTCGGGTTACGCTATCGCTAACCCGACCTACAACTACGACTGACGCGAATCACACGCATGGTCCAGATGCCAGCGACAGGTCGACGCCAGCCGTTCGCCGAAATCGCTGTCCGGTCGCCACCCGAAGGCCTCGCGTATTCTCGTCCCGTCGATCGCGTAGCGCCAGTCGTGCCCGGGGCGGTCCTCGACGAATTCGATCAGCCGCTCGTGCGGTGCTCCCGCGGGTAGCAACCCGTCCATGACGGCACAGATTTCCCGCACCAGATCGATGTTCACCCACTCGTTGTCGCCGCCGATATTGTAGACCTCGCCGACGCGGCCCTGCCGGATGACCGTGTCGACTGCGGCGCAGTGATCCTCGACGTACAGCCAGTCCCGAATCTGGGAGCCGTCGCCGAAAACCGGAATCGGCGCCCCCGATGCACAGGCGCGGATGACGGTGGGCATAAGCTTCTCGCGATGCTGGTGCGGACCGTAGTTGTTCGAGCAATTGGACGTGGTGACCGGCAGCCCCCAGGTGTGGAACCAGGAGCGCACCAGGTGGTCGGCCCCGGCCTTGGTCGCCGAATAGGGCGAGTTCGGGGCGTAGGCCGTCTGCTCGGTAAACGCCGGGGCGCCGGGCGCGAGCGACCCGTAGACCTCGTCGGTCGAGATGTGGTGAAAACGGCAGTCGCCCGGGCGCCTCCCCTCCTCGTCCAGCCAGCATGCGCGACACGCCTCCAGCAGGTTGAAGGTGCCCTGCAGGTTCGTCGCGATGAAATCCGCCGGATCCGCGATCGAGCGGCCCACGTGGCTCTCCGCCGCGAAGTGCACGACCGTGTCGATGCGATGCTCGCGCAGGAGCCGATCGACGAGCGGCCGGTCCCGGATATCGCCGCGTACGAAAGTGTGGCGCCCCGCGTCCGGCAGGTGCTCCAGGTTCCTGAGGCTCCCCGCATAGGTCAGCAGGTCGAGGTTCAGGATACGGACACGCAGGTCTCCCGCCAGCAGATGCCGAACGAAATGCGATCCGATGAACCCGGCCCCGCCGGTGACCAGCACATTTCGAGGCTGATATCGCGTCACGGCATGATTCGTCCCGGTGTACGTACTAACCCCAACCCCCGAAAGAATTTAGCTAAGGCGATAGCCGGAAAATGACATACCGGATTGCGCCGGATTTTCGTTCGTCTTCAAGGCGCGACAACAGGCGCATAGTCAAACGATGGAACGGTTGTCGCAACACAGGAGACGGACGAAAAGACCAGCAGGATGGTATGTCAATCGACAGAAATCGCCTAAAGTCCCCAACAGCATTTCTGGAGACTAGCATCCGGGTTGTACAGGTGCGGGGGAAAATTGCGATCGGACCCCACGGTCCCTTCGGGTTCCCACTCCATCAACCTCACTGGACGCAAGGCGTATTCTGTAGTAGAAGACTCGCAGAATAAAAATAACAAATTCCCGGGGCAACACCGGGCGTCACTAAAAAAACAAAATAACAATATCGCAGGGCTGGATTCGCCGGCACGTGCGTCGTTCCTTGCCGGCAATCTGCGACTCACTACCAGTTCGTACACCAAAAAGTAGCGTCTATGTACAAAGTCGTTCTTTTGCCGTGCCTCGTATTCCTGACCCTGCTCAACGCGGGGCCCGCCACCGCCTCCGACTACGACGACTTCCTCCGGCCGAACAGCAAGAAAGATCCCCCGGAAAAGGCCGCACCCGCCGTGCCCGTCAAGACCTCGGTCAGCACCGCGAGCGCCGACGGCCAGCCGATCAAGCTCGAAGGCAAGGAACTGGAAATCCTCAAGGAATTCATGGCAAAGAATTCCAAGACGCTGACATCCTACCGTCTCGGTCCGTTCGATCTGCTGCAGATCGAGGTGCTTCATGCCGATGAGTTCTCCAAGGACGAGCGCATCAACGCGCAAGGCGATATCTCCCTGCCCCTGATCGGCCCGGTCCACGTCGCCGGCCTGACCTCCATGGAGGCCGAAGACCTGCTGGAGGAAGAGCTGGAGCAGCGGTTTTTCCAGAACGCGCAGGTGGACATCTTCGTCAAGGAGTTCAACAGCCAGAAGGTCACGCTGTTCGGTTACATCAAGAAACCGGGCGTGTATACCCTGAAGGGCGGCACGACCCTGGTCGAGATGCTCGCCATCGGCGGCGGGTTCGACGAGATGGCCAACGAGAAGGAGGTGGCGGTGTTCCGACCTGGCCAGGCGGGTGACCTGTCGGCCTACGTCTTCGACCTGAGCAAGATCGCCACCGGCGAGATCCCCGACCCCGAGGTGTTTGCGAAGGACTACATCGTGGTGTCGAAATCGACCGGGAAGGTTTTCCGCAAAGGGGTGAGCGAGGCGCTGCGTAATGTTTACTTCCTCTGGCCATGGCTCGTCCCGTAGCGCGCATCCAACACCGCGGGACCTCCCTGTCCGGTCTGCGCGGCCCCTGTTTCACCTTCCCGAAGCTCATGGAAGACCGTAACATCTGAATGCCCAACGAATTCAACGACAGGAATGATCCCGCGCTCGAACGCCGCATGGCCGTGGTCAGGGACCGACGCGAGCTCGACGCGTACTACGGTGGCGGATACCTCGAGGCCTACGAGGAACCCGAAGAAGACGCCATCAACCTGCGCGAGTACTGGAACATCATCCGGCGGCGCAAGTGGACCATCATCCTGTTCCTCCTGATTGCCGTGACGGCCACGGTCATCGGCACTTTCCTGCAGACACCGATCTACCGAAGTTCCCTCACGCTCAAGATCGACCGCGAGACGCCGAAGATCGTCGAATACCAGAGCGTCGCCCCGGATGAAGGAACAGGCTGGAACGACGACTTCTACCAGACGCAGTACGAGCTGCTGCAGAGCCGCACCCTGGCCAGGCGCGTGGCCGACGAACTGGGACTGGCGAAGAGACTCGAGAACCAGCAGGCATCCGGCGGCTCGCTCCTGGACAGCATCAAGGGCCTGTTCAAACCAGAAGCACCAGAAGACGATACCCCCGACGAACCCGCCGACGCCTCCTGGATGGTCTCCGACGGACTCTCGGTCGTGCCGGTCCGCAACTCCCGGCTGGTGACGCTGAACTTCGACGGTACCGACCCCGTCCTGGCGACCCGGATCCTGAACACCCTGGCGGACGCCTTCGTCAAGACCTCGCTGGAGCGGCGCTTCGAGGCGACCATCTATGCGAAGAAATTCCTCGAGGAACGGATCGAACAGGTCCGCGCCAACCTGGAGGACTCCGAGGCCGAACTCGCCCGCTACACGACCCGGCACGGCATCGTCGACGTCGAGAAGATGGAGAGCATCCTGCAGGCGAAGCTGATGGGCCTGAGTCAGCAACTCGTGAACACCGAATCGCAGCGGATCGCGCTCGAGTCCGAATTTCAGCAGATGAACAGCACCGACGGCGAACTGATCCGCACCCTGGACAACCCCGTCATCCAGGGACTCAAGAGCACCCTCGCCGGACTGGAATCCGAATACCAGGAAAACCGGACGGTGTTCAAGCCGGCCTATCCGAAGATGGAGCAGCTCCAGGCCAGCATCGACCGGGTGCAGCAGAAGATCGACGCGGAGATGGACAACGTCGAGTTCGCGGTGCGGCAGAGCTATCTCTCCAAGGTCCGCGAGCAGGCCGCGATCGAGGCCGGGATGAACCAGACCAAGGACGAGATCCTCGGCCTGCGTGAGCACACCACGGACTTCAAGGCGCTGCAACGCGAGGTCCACACCAACCGCGAACTCTTCGAAGGACTGCTGCAGCGCATGAAAGAGGTCGGCGTCGTCGCCGGCGTCGGCACCAACAACATCTCGGTCGTCGATCCCGCCGAGGTTCCGAAGGCGCAGTTCAAACCCAACCTGCAGAAGAACCTCCTGCTCGCGATCGTCCTCGGCCTGATGGGCGGCATCGGACTGGCGTTCCTGTTCGAGCACCTGGACGACACCATCAAGTCCAGCCAGGACATGGAAAACCTGATGCGAAAACCGGTCCTCGGGATCGTGCCGCTGGTGAAACTGAACCGCGAGGACGCAGAGGAAGTCAACCTGGCGATGCTGACCCACGACGATCCCCGGTCCGGGCTCGCCGAGGCCTTCCGGTCGCTGCGTACGTCGCTCCAGTTCTCCACCGCCGACGGCGCGCCGAAACTGCTGCACTTCACCAGCTCGGGACCCGCCGAGGGCAAGACCACCTCGGCGATCAACACGGCCATCGCCTGCGCCCAGACCGGCTCAACGGTTCTGCTCGTCGATGCGGACCTGCGCAATCCTTCGCTGCACAAGGAATTCGGACTCCCGAACACCCACGGTCTTACCCACTACCTCGCCGGCACCGCCAAGCCCGCGGAGATCACCCAGGCGACCGACATCCCGAACCTGTTCGTCATCACCAGCGGGCCGCAGTCCCCCAATCCCGCCGAGTTGCTCGGCGGCGCAAAGATGGCGGACCTGATGAAGCTGTCCGCGGAACGCTTCGCCAACGTCATCCTCGACGGCCCCCCGGTCCTGGGTCTCGCCGACGCCCTGATCCTGGGCAACGTGGCGCAAGCCAGCGTGGTCGTGGTCGAGGCGGCGGTAACCCGCAAGAATGCACTGGAAGCCGCGCTCAAACGCCTGAACAACGTGCAGACCACGGTCATCGGCGGAATCCTGACGAAATACGGCCAGGGCAGCAGCGGCTACGGATACGATTACGACTACAACTACCGCTACAACTACTACTACGGATACGGCAACGAAGTCAGCGACGAAACCCCAAAGGAACAACTGGCCTCGTGAAAAATCGATTTCCTCCCCCCTGGCAGGGGGGAGGCCAGGAGGGGGGTCGAGACTATCAACCGGCACTGATCCGACACCAGAGTCCCACCCCCATCCCAACCTTCACCCTCAAGAGGGAAGGAGCTATTAAACATCCACCTCTCCCGGCGGGAGAGGTATTTGGGTGAGGGGTATAAGATTTGGCAGGTCGGGTCAGGCGCACCCCCAAACATGAATTTTCCAATCAACCCCAACCGCGCCGTAACCCGACGAGGTCGCGCCACCAATCGTCGGGTTACGCTGCGCTAACCCGACCTACAACGACACCCGGCCCACCATCCCGACACAGTCCATGAGCGAAACCGCCGATACCTCCAAACTTCTGAGAATCTCCCTGCTGATCATCGCTGCCATCCTCGTCTGGCGGATCACGGCGAATGGCATGACGCGACTCTATTCCAAAGACCCCGGCACGGACACCGCCGCCTCCGCCGACAAGGCACTCACCTGGTACGGTGACAACCCGGTCGCGTTGCAGGCCCTGGGGACATCGCTGACCGAGGACGACCCCGAGGCCGCCCTGCGGCTGTTGCGGGAATCCATAGGCGGAGATCCGGCGAACGGCCGTACCGTGCTGGCGCTGGCCAGGCTCGAAGCGACCGGCGACAACACCGGCGAAACGGACCGGCTGGTGAACATCGGCACCGAACTCATGCCGACCAAGGCGGATGTCCGCGAAGCGGCTGCGGCCTACTGGCTGGAACGGGAGCAACTCGACGAGGCGGTGCGCAACTGGAGCGCCGCCATGATCAGCAATCCCGCCCGCGAGAGGGAGCTGTTCCCGGTGTTCCTCAAGATCGCCGAAGACCCCGAGGTCCGCCCCGCATTGAGCCCCGTGACCCGGGACCCACCACCCTGGTGGGAACGCTTCTTCGCGTTTACCGCCCGCCGCGCAGTCGACGTCGAGACACTCAGCGCCCTCTACGCCATGCGACGTGCTTCCGATGTCCCCCTGACGCCGGAGGAGCGTCTGCAGTTCATCGCGCGCCTGCAGAAGGACCAGCGCTGGGCACAGGCCTACATCGCGTGGCTGAGCAGCCTGGGCAGGGACGAACGGCGTTCGCTGGGACTACTCAACCACGGGGATTTCGAGCGCGAGTTCAGCAACGCGGGATTCGACTGGCACCTGACCCCGGTCGACGGCATCCGCGTGACACGCGGACAGACCTATGGCGTATCGGGTGAGAAGGCGCTGCACCTCGTCTTCCAGGGCGAACGCCTGCGTTACCGTCACCTGTATCAACCCCTTTACCTCGCCCCGGGCTGGTACAGCCTGCGCGGCCTCGTGCGTTCCGACAGCCTCGCAACCCGCGGCGGCATCCAGTGGACCGTGAGTTGCACCGAGGGTGACAAGCAACCGCTGGCGCAATCCCCGAGGTTCCTGGGCACCGTCGAATGGCAGAACTTCAGCACCGAATTCTTCGTTCCTGGAGAGAAATGCGGCGGTCAGGAAATCCGTCTCGTCTCCGTCGGACAACGATCCCTGGACCACCAGATCAAGGGCGCCATCTGGTTCGACGACCTCTCGATCCGCTCCCTGCGAGAACGCAACCTGGCGCTGATCGAGGAATACAAGGCCACTCTCGTCGGTCCCCCCGAACCGAATCCAACACCGCCCCAGGCCCACCGGACCAACCTGGACGAAACCCAAAACCCGTAGGTCGGATCAGGCGCGCCGCTCAACACCGCGACCGCCACGCACCCCCCCGCGCCGTGATCCGAC
>JAYENI010000213.1:0-56660 GCA_034722015.1 Pseudomonadota bacterium | reverse complement strand
AGGTTCGCGTCAAGGTTGGCTGCCTGCCGGAAGGCCTGAAAGCTCCGACCAAGAGCCCAATGCCGCCCGGACAGGGCGCAGATACCCTGGAGGCGGCGGCAAGGATCGTGAGCGACCAGGATCTTTCACGCAGCCTGAAACGCCTGGCCCGGAGAGCCGTGAAAAGGCAGTAATACTCTATATCTGAAAATATTGATAAACCGATATTCCTGCTGACTACATTCCCCGGGCTTCACATGGGGCATCAAATTTCGGACACCCACAAGGGACGTGCGTAGGAAATCGGCGCCCCCTCCGAGTCGTCTTCAAAAGTGACCTCATCCCAGGCATCTTCCGTCTCCAGCAATTTTCTCAGGAGGATGTTGTTCAGTTCATGTCCGGACTTGTGCCCCATGAAGGCGCCTATAAGGCTGTGTCCCAGCAGATAGAGGTCACCGATAGCATCAAGGATCTTGTGCTTGACGAACTCGTCCTCGTACCTGAGGCCGTCCTCGTTCAAGATACGATAGTCGTCAACAACCACAGCATTGTCGAGACTGCCGCCCAAGGCCAGATTATGGTCCCGCAACATCTCGATATCCCGCATGAAACCGAAAGTTCGCGCCCGGGCAACCTCCTTTACGAAAGATGTCGTTGAGAAATCGATTTCGGCTTTCTGACTTCGGGACGCAAAGACGGGATGATCGAAATCGATGGTAAAGCCGACCTTGAACCCTTCGAAAGGCTCGAAGCGCGCCCACTTGTCCCCGTCTTCGGCCATGACGGTTTTCTTGATTCGAATGAAGTGCTTGGGAGCGTTCTGCTCGGCAATTCCCGCCGACTGGATCAGGAACACAAAGGGGCCCGCGCTTCCGTCCATGATCGGCACCTCGGACGCGCTAAGGTCGATATAAGCGTTGTCTATGCCAAGACCCGCGATAGCCGAGAGCAGGTGTTCGACCGTGGATATGCTGACGTCTCCCTTGGCAAGTGTCGTCGACAGCCGTGTATCGCCGACATTCTCGGGATGAGCCCTGATCTCTACTGGAGTTTCCAGATCCACCCGACGAAACACGATCCCGACGTTGATCGGGGCCGGCCGCAGCGTCAAGTAGATCTTCTCGCCCGTATGCAGGCCCACTCCTGTCGCGCGTATTGCGTTCTGTAGCGTGCGTTGCCTAATCAATTTTCACGATCTCCGTAAAAAGTACGAGCTTGTCTGATCCACTCCGGTCTTCACCGGAACCCGTCCATCGAGGGCAATCCACACCATCCAGAGGGTAATACACATGCTCGACGTCCAATGTCGCCTGCGAGCCGACAATATTTCACCCGCGCCGGCGCATTGTATCGCCAGGCACCATTTATAGACACAGAATTATGTCATAAAAATACAAATGGTGTTGCATTTTCCCATCATTGTGGCTCTGCCGCATCTCCTCCCTGGCCAAACCCGGCCTGCTTCGCGCCGCCGGCCAAACCCGGCGGCGCTCCATTTCCCACTTGTTGCGAATACGTCTGTTTACATGAAACCCCGTTAGCTCGACGGGGTTCCACCAGGAGTCCTTCCGCCTGACCGCGGCGGCGTATCCCGCAACCCCTCTGCCTCAGTCCGCCTGCTTACGCAGGAATGCGGGAATGTCGAGGTAGTCCATGTCGTAGTCGCCCCGACCACCGTCGGGCCGCGCCGCAGCACGCGCTCCTGCCGCCTGGCGCATCGGTGCAGTTTGCTCGACATGCCGGATCTCCGCCATGGGCTCCTCTTCGGGCTCGACCAGTCGTACTGAGGGCTTCTCACGATACGCCGCCTCCACCGAAGCCTGGGGCGACTGGGCATGCACATGCGCGAGTGACGATGTGCGTACGGTACTCGACGGCCGCTCGCCACCCAGCCCGGTGGCCACCAGCGTGACACGCAGATCCTCGGTCATCTCAGGGTCGATGACGGTTCCCACGACCACGGTTGCATCGTCGGACGCCAACGACTTGATGGCATTGCCGACGTCATCGAATTCGCCAATCGCCAGATCCCGACCCGCCGTCACGTTGACGAGTATGCCCCGTGCACCGGAGATATTGACGTCCTCGAGCAGCGGACTGGCGATGGCCGCCTCGGCCGCCTCACGCGCCCGCTCCTTGCCTCGAGCGGTGCCGGTACCCATCATCGCCATTCCCATCTCCGACATGACCGTGCGAACATCGGCGAAATCGACGTTGATGAGCCCGGGGCGCGTAATCAGTTCGGCGATTCCCTGAACCGCCCCGAGCAGGACGTCGTTAGCGGCGCCGAAGGCGTCCAGCAGGTTCATTTCCTTGCCCAGAACCGCCAGCAGCTTTTCGTTGGGTATCGTAATGAGCGAATCCACATGCTTGGTCAACTCACCGATCCCGGTCATCGCGACCTGGGTACGTTTATTACCCTCGAAAGGAAACGGTTTTGTGACCACCGCGACGGTCAGGATACCCATTTCCTTCGCCACTTCGGCCACAACGGGTGCCGCGCCGGTGCCCGTTCCACCACCAAGCCCGGCAGTAATAAACAGCATGTCGGCGCCCCCGATGACCTCCTGGATGCGGTCGCGGTCCTCTAGCGCCGCTTCGCGCCCGACCATCGGATTCGCGCCGGCCCCGAGGCCCTTGGTGATGTTGGTACCCAATTGAAGGACCGTTTTCGCGTTGGTGCTTTTCAGTGCCTGCGAATCGGTATTGGCACAAATAAAATCCACGCCGTCGATGTTGGTGGACACCATGTGCTGAACGGCGTTACCGCCGCCGCCACCGACACCGATTACCTTGATTACCGCACTCTGATTGAATGTATCGACAAGTTCGAACATTGCCCGTCTCCTCAGTCTTTGTTTGCTTTAATGACTACCCATCAGAAATTTCCCTGGAACCAGCTCCTCATACGCCTCCAGATCGCCTGCACTCCCTTGTCGGAGAGCTTTTCCGTCATCTCCAGCTGACGGCTTAGCTGCCCGTACAACAACAAACCAACACCCGTCGCATGGGTCGGGTTTCGCACGACATCCACCAAACCCGTCACGAACTGGGGCACTCCCAGACGAACCGGTTTGTGAAACACTTCCTCGGCGAGTTCGACAACTCCCTCCATCTTCGAACTGCCGCCGGTCAACACCATCCCGGCCGCGCAGAGTTCCTCGAAGCCGCTACGCCGCAATTCGGCCTGGACCAGACTCAGGAATTCCTCGTATCGCGGCTCGACCACTTCGGCCAGGGTCTGTCGGGACAACCGCCTTGGCGGCCTGTCGCCAACGCTGGGCACCTCGATCGTCTCGTCCGGATTCGCCAGCTGCCGCAGCGCGCAGGCGTACCTGATTTTGAGGTCCTCGGCGTGCTGCGTCGGTGTGCGCAAAGCGACCGCGATATCGTTGGTGACCTGGTCTCCGGCGATGGGGATGACCGCGGTGTGACGAATGGCGCCCTCGGTGAATACCGCGATGTCCGTGGTCCCGCCGCCAATGTCCACCAGGCAGACCCCGAGCTCCTTTTCGTCGTCGGTGAGCACGGCATGGCTGGATGCCAGCTGTTCCAGGATGATGTCGTCCACCTCCAGGCCGCAGCGCCGAACACACTTGACGATGTTCTGCGCGGCGCTCACCGCGCCGGTCACCATATGGACCTTGACCTCCAGGCGCACCCCGGACATTCCAACCGGTTCACGAATCCCCTCCTGCCGGTCGATGATGTATTCCTGCGGGAGCGTGTGGATGACGCGCTGGTCGGCGGGGATCGCCACCGCGCGCGCCGCATCCTTGACCCGCTCGACATCGCTCAGCGTGACCTCCCGGTCCCTGATCGCGACGATACCGTGTGAATTCAGACTGCGAATGTGACTGCCCGCGATGCCCGCGTATACGGAGTGGATCTGGCAACCGGCCATCAGCTCGGCCTCTTCCACCGCGCGCTGGATGGACTGCACCGTGGACTCGATATTGACCACCACACCCTTCTTGAGCCCGCGCGAGGGGTGGGAGCCGATACCAACGACCTCGATACCCCCGTCCTCGTTTCCCTCGCCGACAATTGCCACGACCTTCGATGTGCCAATGTCGAGACCGACGATCATCCCCTTCTCCCCCTTCCTGGTCATCAGCTGTGTTTCTCTCCTGAGTTTTCTTGTTCCAGCGCCGATTCTTCCCTCCAGAGCACGGAGAATCCGTTCGTGTAACGCAGATCCACGGTACTTACCTGTGCCGCCCTGGAGGCCAGTGCTTGCGTCCAGGCGCGCGCGAACCGGGCGACCGCTTCGGTCGAATCACCCCGTCCGAGGGACACCCGGACACCACCATCGAGCCACAGGTGCCAGGCGCGGCGTTCGTCCACGATCAGGCCTCTCGGCATCAGGTCCGCGACACTCAACAGCTCGCGCACCTCTCCCAGCCGGCGCACCAGTTCCCTTCCCGCCCCTTCAGGTCCGTAGACCACCGGCAGGTCCTGGAATCGCGCCGTGCTTTTTGGAAAAAACGGGTCGCCTTTTCCGGTCACCAGGCCATCGTCTCCCCAACGGGCCACCGGCTGTTTCTCGACAATCTCGATTCGCAGCCGATCAGGCCATTCACGACGTACCGACGCGCTCACGACCCAGGGTGTCGCCTCCAGCGATTGCTCGATCCCGCCGAGCCCGACGGAAAAGAACCCCCCGCGCAGTGAGTCGCGAACCACGCCTTGCAGCGCGTCCTCGTCCACGTATCGATACTCACCTTCTATCACCACGGTTCGTACCGGCAGGATCGCCGGGTCCCGCAAAACCATCCACCCCCACACCACCAGCGCGATAACCAGGCCCGCGACAAGCGCATCGCGCAGGACGCAGGCGCAGCCTCGCAGACTGAACCCGGACTCACAGCACGCCACCGTCGCCCCCCTTTGCCTGTTGCGACGGCGAATCATTTTCCCGTCCCCGCGGTATCGAGGATGCGCAGAACCAGCTGTCCGAAGCTCAATCCGCCGGCCGCGGCGGCCATCGGCACGAGGCTGTGGTCGGTCATGCCGGGAACGGTGTTGACCTCGATCAGCCAGGGATCGCCCTGCCCGTCGATGAGAAGATCCACCCGCCCCCAACCGGTAGCACCCGTGACCCGGAATGCCGCCAGAGACAGGTCCTGAATCTCCCTCTCACGCCGCGGACTCAAACCGCAGGGGATGATGTATTGCGTATCGATGGCCCGATACTTGGCCTCGTAATCGTAGAATTCGCGTGGTGTCTCCAGACGAATCATTGGCAGCGCCGCGCCGTCGAGGATGGCGACGGTGTACTCCGTGCCCGTGACCCATGCCTCGGCCATGACCGGGCAGCGATAACCCGCGGCCTGTTCGTGCGCGCCGGACACCTGGTCGGGGAGATCCACCTTGCGCATCCCGAGACTCGAACCCTCCAACGCGGGCTTGACGATCAGTGGAAATCCCACCCGCTGCGCCAGGAACTCCGGATCGGTACCGGCATCGAACTCCGTAAAGGCCGGGGTGGGCAGACCGGACCCGTTCCAGATCCGCTTTGTCGTGACCTTGTCCATGCACACCGCCGATCCCACCACGCCGCTGCCGGTATAGGGCAGGTCGAGTATGTCCAGCAGCCCCTGGATGCAACCGTCCTCGCCTGTCCGCCCGTGCAGGGCGATAAAGACCCGATCAAATCCGCCCGAGGCGAGGACATCACAGGCGTCGCGCCCGAAATCGACCCCGCGGGCGTCCACGCCCGCGGTTTCCAGCGCCGCCAGCACCGCGCGTCCACTCACCAGGGAAATCTCGCGTTCAGCCGACCAGCCCCCCATCAGCACGCCCACCCGTCCGTAGTCCTTCGCAGCGGCGTTCATGACACCGGCTCCCCGAGGATGCGGACCTCGGCGAGCAGGTCCACCCCGTGCCGCGCCGCCACCTCGGCCTGCACGTGGCGAATGAGTGTTTCGATGTCCGCGGCACTCGCCTCGCCCATATTGACGATGAAATTGGCGTGTTTTTCCGACACGCACGCCCCGCCAATGCAGACGCCCTTGAGACCCGCGGATTCGATCAGACGCGCCGCGTGGTCGCCTGGCGGGTTGCGGAATACCGAACCGCAGCTCGGCAAACCGGTAGGCTGCGTGGCGCCGCGACGCGCCAGCAGCTCCCTGATTCGTTCCCTGCCCGCCTGCGAGGCACCCGATTCGAGCGCGAGGCGCGTCGCTACGAACCATTCCCCTTGCGGTCCGTCCACAAACCGGTATCCGGTCCGGAATTCGTCCGCGCCGCGCTCTCGCAGCACCCCGTTGCGGTCGATGGTGGTCACGGCCTCGACAACGTCCCACGTCTCCCCGCCGAAGGCGCCCGCGTTCATCGCCAGCGCCCCACCCATGGTGCCGGGAATTCCCGCCAGAAATTCGGCTCCGGCCAGTCCCTCGCGGGCCGCGAACCGCGCCACCTTGGCGCAGGGCACACCGGCCTCGGCAGTCATTTGCCGCGCGCCGGTCAGGGTCAACCCGTCCAGCGCGCCGTGCAGTGCGACGACGGTGCCGCGGACACCACCGTCACGGATGAGGACGTTACTGCCCAGCCCCAGCCAGGTGAGCGGCTCGATCGCCATCCCGGAACGCATAAACAACCGAAGGTCCTCAAGATCCGCCGGTCGAAAGAGACATTCCGCCTCGCCACCCACGCGCCAGCCGTTCAGTGCGCGCAGGGGCTCCGCATAACCGAGGGTCCCGCGTATCGACGGCTCACGTTCCCGCGCCATCATTGCGCCCCCCCTCCCGCGGCAAGACGCCCGGGCAACGCGGCGGCCGCCGCGCCGATACTGCCGGCGCCAAGGGTCAGCAGCACGTCCCCGCCCTCGACCAGGTCCCCCAGGGCCTCCGGCAGTCCGTCGATGGTCTCCACGAAGACCGGCTCCAGCTTGCCGCGGGCGCGCAGCGCCCGGCACAGGGAGCGGCTGTCGGCGTCCGGGATGACGTCCTCCGACGCCGCATAAACATCCAGCATGACCAGCGTATCGACCTGGTTGAGGACAGTGGCGAAGTCCTCGAACAGGTCCCTTGTGCGCGTGTAGCGATGCGGCTGGAACACGACGAGCAGTCGCCGGTGCGGCCACGCCTCGCGCACCGCGTCCAGCGTCGCCTGGATTTCCGTGGGATGGTGGGCGTAGTCGTCGATCAGACGGATCTCGCCGCCCGCAACGGGGATGTCGCCGTAGTCCTGGAAGCGTCTGAGGATCCCCTGAAAACCATCGAGCGCCTGCCTGATCGCGACCTCCCCGACACCGAGTTCGTGTGCCACGGCGATCGCCGCCAGCGCATTCAGGACGTTGTGCCGCCCGGGCATGCTCAACCGAACGCCGAAGCTCGCACCACCGGGAAGGTGCACGGTGAACCGGGAGCAGGCACCCTCGAATTGCAGGTCACCAGCACGAACGTCGGCGGATTCCGAAAAACCGTAACTCCGTACGGGGCGGGCGATCTGATCCATGAGAGCCCGTACCGTCTCGTCCTCGACGCAGAGCACCGCGAGACCGTAGAAAGGCAGGTGATGAAGGAACTCCGCGAAGGTCGCCACCAGGTTCCGGAAGTCACCCTGGTAGGTACCGAGGTGATCGGCGTCGATATTGGTCACCACTGCGATAACGGGCTGAAGATACAGGAACGAGGCATCGCTCTCGTCGGCCTCCGCGACCAGATATTTTCCGGCGCCGAGTTTCGCGTGGCTCGCCGAGCTGTTGACCCGTCCGCCCACGACCCAGGTCGGATCCAGATCACCCTCAGCAAGTACTGCCGCGACCAGGCTGGTCGTCGTCGTCTTGCCGTGCGTGCCGGCCACCGCGATGCCGAATCGAAACCGCATCAGTTCGGCCAGCATCTCGGCCCGCGGTACGACCGGGATCCGCCGCGTACGCGCCTCCGTCACTTCGGGGTTGTCATCGGTGATCGCGCTCGACACGACGACGACGTCGGTATCTGCCACGTTCGCCGCCGCATGGTCGCGGACGATGCGGACGCCGAGCCCCGTAAGACGCCGGGTGACGCTGTTCTCCGCAATGTCCGACCCGGAAACCTCGTAGCCGAGATTCGCCAGCACCTCGGCAATGCCGCCCATGCCGGCACCGCCCACGCCGACGAAATGCACGCGTCGGACCCTGTGCATGGTCATCTCGGGGTTCATGCCGTCGCCCCCGTCGATTCCCGTCCGCCAAGGCAGATGTTGGCCACCGTATCCGCCGCTCCCGGTCTCGCCAGTTCGCGCGCCGCGCAGGCCATGGCAAGCAGCCGCTCCCGGTCCGAACAGAGTTCCCGCAGGAGCGATGCGAGGCGCGCCTCGTCGAGTTCGCGCTGCTGCACGATGATCCCTGCCCCGGCAGACTCGAGGTAAGCGGCATTGGCCGTCTGGTGATCATCTACCGCGCTGGGATAGGGGACCAGGATCGAGCCCACACCCGCCGCCGACAGTTCGGCGATCGTCAGGGCGCCGGCCCGGCACAGCACCAGATCGGCCCAGCCGTAGGCCTCGGCCATGTCCTCGATATAAGATCGTACATCCGCCTGAACGCCGGACTGTTTGTAGCCCTGCGCGGCGGCGTCGATATTGCGGCGGCCCGCCTGGTGGATGACCTCGGGGCGCGACGCCGGATCGAGACGCGCGAGCGCCTGCGGCACCACCTCGTTCAATGCCTGCGCGCCAAGACTGCCACCCAGCACGAGAAGCCTCGGCTTGCCGACCCTGTCGCCGAACCTATCGGCCGGTGGAGCGATCGCGGCGATGTCGGCACGAACCGGATTGCCCACATGAGTGGCCTTCGCGTTACCGAAGGCGGCCGGAAAGCCCTCCAGTACCCGGTCACACAAGGGCCGGAGCAGCCGGTTCGTCAACCCGGCAACCGCGTTCTGCTCATGAATCACCAGATAGCGTTGCAGGAGAAAGGCGACGACCCCACCGGGGCCCGCGACAAAACCTCCCATCCCCAGGACCGCGCGCGGCTTGCGCCTGATCATGATGCCGAGCGCCTGCATGATCGCGAGATTCAGACGGAAGGGCGCGGTAAACCAGGTCCAGGCCCCCTTGCCGCGCAGGCCGCTGATCGATAACCAGTCGATGGGAATGCCCGCCTGCGGAACCACGTTGGCCTCCAGACCCTGACGGGTCCCCATCCAGACGACCGGCACCTCCATACTGAGGAGCTTGCGGGCGACCGCGAGGGCCGGGTACACGTGTCCTCCGGTCCCGCCCGCCAGGATCATGACCGGGCGCCCGCTCACGACGTCCTGCCCTCAGCACCGACGGGGTAGCACTCGCACACTTCCCTCGAGGCACGGAGCACCAGCCCCACCGCGGCGCAGGAAACCAGCATGCTGCTGCCGCCGGCACTCATCAGCGGCAGCGTCAGGCCCTTGGTGGGCAGGACGCCCATGTTGACGCCGATGTTGATAAAGGCCTGCAAGCCGAACCAGATGCCGACACCCCAGGCGATCCAGCCTGCGAAAGGCAGCTCCGCGACCTCGGCCCTTCGGGCGATGACGAAACAGCGCCAGACAAAAAGCGCAAACAGGCCGATCACGGCGACACCACCCACCAGGCCCAGCTCCTCTGCGAGCACCGCAAAGAGAAAATCGGTGTGCGCCTCCGGCAGGTAGTGCAACTTCTGGATGCTGCCGCCAAGTCCCATACCCGCCCAGCCGCCACTGCCGATCGCGATCAGCGACTGGGTCAACTGGAAACCGCTGTTGTAGGGGTCCGACCAGGGGTCGAGAAACGAGGTGATTCGATTCAGGCGGTATGGCGAGGTGATGGCGATCACGGTCATCGAACCCGCCGCGGCCAGGAGCAGTGCACTGAACTGCCACAGACGCGCACCGGCGATGAACAGCATACCGAGCACCACACTCATCAGAACCACCACTGCCCCGAAATCCGGTTCCAGGATCAGCAGCACGGATGCAACGAGTGCCAGGAGGACGGGTTTGACGAACCCGGAAAACCGCTCGCACACCTGCTCCCGGCGCCTGACCAGGTAGCCCGCGGTGTACAGTACGAACACCAGCTTGGCGACTTCGGACACCTGAAGGTTCAGTGCACCCAGTGGTATCCAGCGGCGGCTCCCGTTGACCTCGTGCCCGATGCCGGGGATCAGTACCAGCGCCAGCATGACCATGACGAGAATCAGCAGGGGTGCGGCAAGGCTTCCGCACACCCTCAGGGGAACACGCCAGGCGAGCGCGATGATCACCGCACCGCCCAGGACGAAGACCAGCTGGCGCCGGAAATAGAACAGGGGATCCTCGGAGATTCCGATCGAGGCGGAAGCCACCATCACCAGCCCGATGCTCGCCAGTGCCACGGTGGCGAAGAGCAACCACGAGTCCAGTCTGCGATCGATGCAGTAAGCCGCACTGCGACCGGCGCCCGGAACCGCCTGCGCCACGCCGCTCATGCGATCTGCTCCCGGACCGCTTCCATGAACGCCTCGCCGCGCTCGGCGTAGCCCTCGAACATATCGAAGCTCGCACAGGCCGGTGACAACAGCACGCTGTCGCCGCGACGGGCCATGCGCGCAGCACGCCGCACTGCATCACGCATATCGCTCGCCAATTCGATCGGCGCCGCTCCCTTCAGCGCGGCCGCCAGGGCCGCGGCATCACGTCCGATCAGCACCACTCCGTGCGTCTTGTCCCTGACCGCCGATGCAAGCGGGGCAAAATCGGCGCCCTTTCCGATCCCGCCGGCGATCAGGATGCCGGGGCCCGGCATGCCGTTCAGTGCGGCCAGCGTAGCGCCCACGTTCGTGCCCTTCGAGTCGTTGTACCAGGTCACGCCGGCCGACTCCGCCACCCACTGCGTGCGATGCGGCAGCCCGTCGAAGCTGCCGGCTGCCCGCAGCATCGCGTCCAGCTCCAGCCCCAACGCCTCTCCCATCGCCAGCGCGGCCAGCACGTTGGCCAGATTGTGGGATCCCCGTAACCGCAATTCGTCGATCCCGAGCAATCTCTCCCGACCTCGCGCGATCCACTGTCGGGCGCCCGTCATCAATAGCCCGTAATCGCCCTCCTTCGGTACCCCGAGACCAAATCCGATGCAGTTCGCGCCCGAGGCCATGGCGGCGACCAGGGGATCATCGCGGTTCACGATTCGCGCGTCGGCACCTTCGTAGATGGCTGACTTGGCGCGAGCGTAGGCGTTCAGGTCGGGATAGCGATCCATGTGGTCCGCGGTCACGTTGAGCACGACGGCCGCCCTCGGGCGCAAGCCCGGTGTCGATTCCAGCTGAAAACTCGACAGCTCGAGCACGTAGAGATCGGGATTTCCTCCGGGCAGCAGGTCCAGCGCCGGGGTGCCAAGATTCCCACCCGCCCGGACCTCCCTGCCTGTCGCCGCCGTCATCCCGGCCAGCAGGGTCGTCACACTGCTCTTTCCGTTGGAACCGGTAATCGCGGCGATCGGAGCGCGCGCCTCGCGTGCAAAAAGCTCGATATCGCCGATGACCTCGGCACCCCGGGACCGGGCCGAGCGGATGGCCGGATCCGCCAGCGACACCCCGGGACTCACCACGAGCGTATCGGCAGTGGCCAGTCGTTCCGCGTCCAGCGGTCCCAGCAAGACCGGGATCTCCGGGGCCAGCGCGCGCAGGCGATCCAGCCCCGGCGGTGCGTTCCGGGTATCCGCCACCTCGAAACGGTACCCCCTGGCATACAGGTACCTCGCAACCGACAGCCCGGTTTCACCAAGCCCCACGATGAGGTAGGGCGTATCAATGATCGATTGCATCAACATGATCCCCGCCCCCTCACCGGACCTTCAGGGTCGCCAGACCGATCAGGACCAGGATGACGGTAATGATCCAGAAGCGGACGATCACGCGCGGCTCCGGCCAACCGCGAAGTTCGAAGTGGTGGTGCAACGGTGCCATGCGGAAGATCCGCCGGCCGGTCAGCTTGAAGGAGGCAACCTGCAGGATCACCGAGACCGCCTCCATCACGAAGACGCCGCCCATGATCACCAGCACCAGTTCCTGCCGGACGATCACCGCGAGGAGCCCCAGGGCCGCGCCAATGGCCAGCGCACCCACATCCCCCATGAACACCTGTGCCGGATAGGCGTTGAACCAAAGGAATCCCAGCCCCGCCCCGACCAGGGCGCCGCAGAACACCACGAGTTCCCCGGCGCCGGGAATGGAAGGAATCTGCAGATAGGCCGCGAAGTTCGCGTGTCCACTGACGTAGGCGAACACACCCAGCGCCCCGGCGACGAGGACAGTCGGCATGATCGCCAGGCCGTCGAGCCCGTCGGTCAGGTTCACGGCGTTGCTCGTGCCGACGACCACGAAATAGACCAGGGGGATATAGAGCCAGCCTAGGTCGATCACCACGTGCTTGAAAAAAGGCACGATCAGCTGGGTCTCGACCGGTAACGCTGCGGTGGTATAGAGAATCACTGCCGCAGCCAGCGCCACCACGGATTGCCAGAAAATCTTGGAGCGCGCCGACAGACCGCGGCTGTTCCCGTAGCGCAATTTGAGATAGTCATCCACGCCACCGATCAGACCGAACGCCAGCGTGACCAGGAGCGTCACCCACAGATACCGGCTGCCCAGATCTCCCCATAGCAGGGTGCTCACAGCGACGGCGACCAGGATCAGCGCGCCACCCATGGTCGGTGTCCCCGCCTTGGTCAAATGGCTGCTCGGTCCGTCCTCGCGGACCTGCTGCCCGATATTGAGATAGGCGAGGCGGCGAATCATTGTCGGGCCGACGAGAAAAGAGATGATCAACGCGGTGAGCACACCCAGGATTCCGCGCAGCGTGATGTACTGAAACACGTTGAAAACGCTGTGGTACTGCTGCAGATACTCGGCCAGGCTAAGCAGCATCTTCCGCCCCCTGACGCGATTCGTCCCCGGTCCCGGCTCGCGTCAACACCGCCACCAGGCGCTCCAGATGCATCGCGCGCGAACCCTTGACCAGCACCCGAATGCCGGAGCGAAGGTCCGGAGCAACGGACGCGGCAAGCGCCTGCGTGTCGTCGAAGTGCCGGGCCCCGGCGCCGAACGAGGACGCCGCACCCCGACTCAACGGCCCCACTGCGTACAATCGCGTCACGCCGGCCCGACGCGCGAGTTCCCCGGCCCGCTCGTGCAGCCCGGCCGCCTCCGCGCCCAGTTCGCCCATGTCTCCCAGGACCAGCCAGGTCTCACCGCCAAGGTTTGACACGACGTCCAGGGCAGCGGCAAGTGACGCCGGGTTGGCATTGTAGGTATCGTCGATGATCTCGGCGCCCGCGACACCCGCGCGGGTATTCAGTCGCCCCCCGACCGGTCTCACCCGCGCCAGTCCGAGGACGATCTGGTCCGTCGTTGCCCCCGCGGAAAGCGAAAGGGCCGTGGCGGCCAGCGCGTTCAGGGCGTTGTGGCGGCCTTCCAGCGGCAAGTCGATCTCAAAAGCGCCCGACGGCGTGCTGACCGAAAGCGGTGCGCCCGAGATCCAGGCGCCCCTGACGTCGGCCCCGGATGCAAAACCAAATGTGATGGTCTCGCGCCTCCGCGTCAGGTCCATCCAGTAAGGGTAAAACGGGTCATCGGCATTGATGACGGCCGTACCCCCTGCAGTGAGGCCGGAAAAAATCTCGCCCTTGCCCCGTGCCACGCCTTCCAGGTCTCCGAAGCCCTCGAGGTGCGCAGGTCCGGCGTTGTTGACGAGCGCCGCGTCCGGCGCGGCAATCATTGTGAGCACCCGGATCTCTCCCGGGTGGTTCGCGCCCATTTCGACCACGGCGAACCGGTGATCCGGCCTGACCGACAGCAGGGTGAGCGGCACGCCGATGTGGTTGTTCAGATTTCCCCGCGTTGCCAGGACGGCGCCGGCCTGCCGGAGAATGGCCGCCGTCATCTCCTTCACCGTCGTCTTGCCATTGCTGCCCGTCAGGGCGACGACACGTGCGGCAAACCGCCGCCGCCATGCGCCGGCCATACGGGTCAGGCCCTCGAGCGTGTCGTCGACAACGATCTGCGGCAGGGACGCGGAAAGGCGCCTGCCCACCAGGACTCCGGCCGCCTGTCCGGCGGCGCCCGCCTCGATCAGGGCATGCGCATCGAAGTTCGGGCCGCCCAGGGCGACGAACAATTGCCCTGCCTCCAGCCTGCGCGTGTCGGTCGACACGGACGTCACGGGCGCATCGTCCCCCATCAGGCGCCCACCGGCCATGCCCGCCAGTTCGCTGAGTCTCAGCCACGTCATGCCGGCGCCATCCCGAGATATTCCGCGACCGTCTCCCTGTCGCTGAACGCTACTGATCCCGACGCGCCGGTCTGCATGGTCTCGTGCCCCTTTCCGGCTACGAGAACGGCGTCCCCCGGGCCCGACGCGTCGATCGCGGCACGGATCGCCCGTCCCCGGTCGTGCTCGACTCGCACCGTCTGCGGGTAACGTATGCCGGAAAGAATGTCGCTTGCAATGGCCGCGGGATTCTCGGACCTGGGGTTGTCGTCGGTCACGATGACGTGGTCGGCCCCCTGCTCGGCGGCGGCCCCCATCAACGGACGCTTGCCGCTGTCCCGGTCACCCCCGCAGCCGAATACGCACCAGAGTTTCCCGCGGACATGCTCGCGCGCCGCGGCAAGCGCGTTGCGCAGCGCCGCCTCGGTGTGCGCGAAGTCGACGATGACGAGCGGCCGGATCCCGCCTCCGAATGGCTCCATGCGTCCCGCGACGGTCCGGGTGCGGGAGAGGCGAGTCAGGCCATCGTCCAGTGATACCCCGAGTCTCAGCAGCACGGCCAGGGACTCAAGGAGATTGAATGCGTTGAACCGGCCCAGGAGCCCGCTGTCGATCCGACCGCTTCCGAATGGCGTTTGGACCTGCAGGCTCAGTCCCCCTGGCCGCGGATCCACCACGGTTGCCTCGACGATCTCCATCCCCGGGAATTGGCTGCCCGCCAGCGTCACGCCGAGGCGATCGATACCCGCGGAAAGGCCTGCCGCCAGTTCGCGACCGAAATCATCATCGAGATTCAGTACCGCATCCCGAAGACCCGGCATGGAAAACAGCTTCTCCTTGGCCGCCCGGTAGGCGCCGACGTCACCATGGTAGTCGAGATGGTCGCGGCTCAGGTTGGTCAACACCGCGACATTGAAAGACACCCCTCCGACCCGCGCCTGATCGAGGGCGTGAGACGAAACTTCCATGACAACGCTGGTCGCCCCGCGGGAACGAAATTCACTCAGAACGCGTTGCAGGGTCACCGCGTCCGGCGTCGTGTGCGCGCCGGGTTCCAGCTCGTCGAACAATCCGTATCCCAGTGTCCCGACCACGGCGCAGCGTCCGACCCCCTCATCGAGCGCCTGGGCGATGAACTGACTGACGGAGGTTTTTCCGTCGGTCCCGGTGACGCCGATGACGTTCAGTTCCGTCGAGGGATGCGAATAGAACCGGTCGGCGATTTCACCGGCCCGGCGCCGAAGGTCGGAAACTTGCGCGAGCGGTATCCCGGGCACCGTGGCCGGCGCCTCAACACCCGGCGCCGGCTCCCAGGCGATCGCCACGGCGCCGCGCGAGATCGCCTCGTCCAGATGCTGCAGGCCGTGGGCCCGATCCCCTGCGCACGCAACAAACAGGTCACCCGGCCGCACCTGTCGGCTATCCATCGACAGGCCTTCGACCGGCACATCATCCACGGGAGAGACCGTTGACAGACCCCGCAGCAATCCGCAGAGGCGCCATTGGGTGTCGGAGCGCATCGCGGGCATCATGCCTTGCCCTCCGGATCGTCTCCACGCGCCTGGACGGGTGTTGCACCGTCTGGATTCACGTTCAGCAACCGCAGTGCACCGGACATGATGCGGGAAAATACCGGTGCGGCAACCTGGCCCCCGTAGTAACCGCCACGAACCGGCTCGTCAATCACCACCACGATGACGAGCCGTGGCCGGCTGGCCGGCGCCATTCCCACAAAGGCCGAGACGTAACGGTCCTTTGCATACCCGCCCGCCGTGGACTTGTGTATCGTGCCGGTCTTGCCGGCGACACGATACCCGTCCACCGAAGCACGTACCGCGGTGCCGGTCGGGCTCACCACACCCTCCAGCATGCCACGTATCGCCCGGGCTGTTTCAGCGGAAAGCACGCGCTCACCGGGCTCGGGTTCATCGCGGGGGAGAAACGAGACCGGGACCAGCCGACCGTCGGTCGCCAGAACGCCGTAGGCGCGAGCCAGTTGCAGCGGTGTCGCCGAGAGACCGTAGCCGAAAGAGAGGGTCGCGCGTTCGACCTCACGCCACTGCGACGGATCACTGAGCACACCGCCGGACTCGCCGGCAAATCCGGACCCGGTCGGGGCCCCGAACCCCACGCGACTGTACATGTCCCACAATCGCTCCGGCGCAATGGCCATGCCGATCTTGCAGGCGCCCACGTTACTGGAGTGCATCAGGACCCCACCCGGTGTCAGCGCGCCGTAATCATGCAGGTCCTGAATCGTGTGGCCGCGCACCATATGCCAACCCGGTGCGGTGTCGATAACGCTGTCGACGCGGATCTTGCCCGTATCAAGGGCCGCTGCCACCGTGAACGGTTTGATCGTGGATCCCGGTTCGAAGACATCGGTCACGGCCCGGTTCCGCGTGTGTCCGGGGCGACGCTCGTCCCGGTTGTTGGGATTGATCGAAGGCTGGTTTACCATCGCCAGCACCTCGCCCGTGTCGGGCTCGAGCACGACGACGCTTCCCGAACTCGCACCGTGGCGGTGTACGGCCGCCTTGAGTTCCCGATAGGCAAGGTACTGAATTCGACGGTCGAGGCTCAATCTCAGGTCCCGGCCCGGCTTGGACGCGCGAATCTGCTCGACATCCTCGATGGTGCGCCCCAGACGATCGCGGATGACCTGTTTGGCCCCCGGCTCGCCCTGCAACCAGCCATCGAAAACCAGTTCCATTCCCTCGAGTCCGCGGTCGTCGATGTCGGTAAACCCGAGAACGTGCGACGTAACCTCGGAGGCCGGATAGTAGCGACGATATTCGCGCTGGATATGAATGCCGGCAGCACCCTGCGCCTCGACCTGTGAGGCCAGATCCGGGTTGACGTGACGCCTGATATAGACGAACTCCCGACCCTCGCGTGCGGTCAGTCTCGCACGAATGCTTCCATCGCCCAGCCCCAACAATTTCTCCACGCCAGCCATTCCTTCGGGATCCGACAACAGTTCCGCCGGCTCTGCCCAGATCGAATCGACCGGGGTACTCACCGCCAGTGGATCACCACGCCTGTCCGTGATCATCCCCCGATGCGCCGGTATGCTCGTCACCCGAAGGTGCCTCGCCTCGCCCTCGCCGCGCAGGAAGTCTTCCTCGAAGTATTGAAGCTGCACCGCGCGTGCCGCGAGCCCACCCATCGCAGCGAGCAGAATGGACAGCACGAGCATCCTTCGCCATGTCACGGAAGCTGGATTGTCACGACGGCTCACTGGCTCACGATTACCGTTGTTTCCGGCCCGGGGCTGCGCATTTTCAGCTGGCTGAGGGCCTTGTTTTCGATCCTGCCGTGGGTTGCCAGACTGCTTTCCTCCAGGCGTAGCCGGCCCCACTCAATCGCCAGCTCATCAGCCACCAACTGCTGACGCTGGAGTTGCGCGAAGAGCTTCCTGCTCTCGTGCTTGCAGTAAACCACCGATACCGCGCTGGCGATGACCAGACCAAGGACGACGCCGGGTATCACCAGCCAGCGCCTCAAGCCAGCACCTCCGCAACGCGCATCAGCGCGCTGCGGGCCCTCGGATTGGCGCGGCACTCCGCCTCCGAAGGCCGGACGAGCTTGCCGACGGCGCGCAGCTTCGCCCCGGCACCCGTGTCCGCCACAGGCAGCCGCCGGGGCGCTTGCGGCACCCGGGCATTGGCCCTGATGAACCGCTTGACGAGGCGGTCTTCCAACGAATGGAAGCAGATCACGACCAGGCGGCCACCCGCCCGCAGGACTGCCAGCGCCTGCTCCAGGCCCGCTTTCAGTGCGTCGAGCTCGCGGTTGACAATGATTCGAATGGCCTGGAACGTGCGTGTCGCCGGATGCTTGTTCCGCTCCCGCGAGGGAACCGCCCCGGCCACCAGTGACGCGAGCGCAGCGGTGGTATCGATCGGCGACTCGCTCCGAGTGCAGACAATGGCCCTCGCGATGCGGCGCGAATAGCGTTCTTCGCCATAACGCCACAGCGCGTCGGCAATCTCGTGTTCATCTGTCTGCCGCAACCACTGCGCCGCCGACGGACCCTCCGAGGGATCCATACGCATATCCAGGGGCCCGTCCTGCAGAAAACTGAATCCCCGCCGGGGATCATCCAGCTGAGGAGAAGAGACACCGATATCCAGCAGCAGGCCGTCGACACGTCCGGTGATCCCCCATCCGTCGCAAAACCGTTCCAACGATTCGAACGAGCCGCGTTCGATCCGGAACCTGCCGTCGTGTGCGAAGCGGACACCGGCCGCCCGCACCGCCTCGGGGTCCCGATCGAGCGCATACAGCGCTCCCGCGGGGCCAAGCACCGAGAGAATCAACTCGCTGTGGCCGCCGCGGCCGAAGGTGCCGTCCACGTAAACGCCGTCGGACCGTACGGACAGCGCGTCGACGGCCTCACTCGGCAATACCGCTTCGTGGCGGCCAGTCATTCGGTCGCTCTTGGTTTCATAGGGAAAAGGACTCGAGTGCGTCACCGGCCGTGGCCAGTACATCGGGGTCATCCAGGACGCCCTGACAAAGCGCGTTCCAGCGTTGCTCGTCCCAGAGCTCGAACTTGTTGCTCTGTGCGACCAGAATGGCCTGGCCGTCGAGCTGCGCCCGCTCCCTCAGGTCCGCGGTCAGCAGCAAGCGCCCCTGGGCGTCGAGATCACGATCCATGGCGTTGCCGAGAAGAAACCTCTGGAGATTCCGCACCGCGGGTTTGGTGTTCGGAAGCTTTCTCAGGTGCTCCTCGACGATCTCCCACTCGGGCAGGGGATAGATCAAGAGGCAACCGTCCCAGTGGGGCGTCACCACGAGCCGGCCCGCGCATCCCTCCATTTCCATCAACCGCTTCCGGTAGCTGGATGGAATCGCGACGCGGCCCTTGTCGTCGATGCTGAGTCTTGCGTTGCCCCGGAACATTCCCCCTCCTCCGGGCGTGGGATATCCCCCCACTTCATACCACTTCTACCCACAGCTAACCCGTATATATACCCCAAAATGGAGATGTGTCAAGGAAAGTGCGGTCTTTTTTGCTTACCAGACAAGAACTTATGGCGCTCTGGCAAAGCGGTGGAATACGCCTCGAGATAGAAAGCGTTTCAGCTCGTTAGCCCTGAATGCTGACAATCCACGTGAAGTTACGCACGTTTGGAGGGCCCAGGGCACGGGTGGCGGTGGGGAAATGTGGGTTGCGATACGGCACCAGGGGTCCGGCACGTCCCGCAAGCCATGCAGTAAGGCGATTTCTGTCAAATGACATACCATCTTGCTTGTCTTTTCATCCGTCTCCTGTGTTGCGACAACAGTGACATAGTTCGACTATGCGCCTGTTGCCGCGCCTTGATGACGAACGAAAATCCGGCGCAATCTGGTATGTGATTTTCCGGCAATCGCCTAAAAAGGGGGAGCCGGCCTGTAAGCCGGGTTCTGTCGAGAACAGCCATTCATCTGGGACGTACGTCACCGCACGCCTCGTGCGACCTACCCGGGAGCCGTGCGGGCCGCACGTGAGCTCCCCTATTTGGTCTTGCTCCGGGTGGGGTTTACCCTGCCGTCACTGTTACCAGCGACGCGGTGCGCTCTTACCGCACCATTTCAACCTTGCCTGTACCCTCCGCACGGGTTGCCGCGAACGGTTTCCGTGGATTCGGGCCATCGGCGGTATGCTTTCTGCTGCACTTTCCGTGGACTCGCGCCCCCCAGGGGTTACCTGGCACCCTGCCCTGCGGAGCCCGGACTTTCCTCCACGCCAGCGCCCCTAAGGACGTTTACGACGCAGCGACTGTTCGGCCGACTCCCTGCGGAAGTCTACCATATCGATCGGGGACTCCCCGGGCTCACGAGGGGCCGCCCATCGCGTCTTCCTCCTTTAACCGGACCGCAATGTCATACAGCGCATTGCGGGGGAGGCCCGTCAGTTCTGCGGCCGCCTTTACCGCGGACTTCACAGGCAGATAGCGCAGTAGCACCCCGATGACCTTGCGTGACTCCAGTTCCGCCGATGCAACGCCAGGATCCTGCGCACCCTCGACGACGACAACGATCTCTCCGCGCTGCTGATTGGCGTCACCCCCGACCCATTCGGACAGATCGGCAAGCGTACCGCGTCGCACGGTCTCGAAGGCCTTGGTGAGTTCGCGCGCCACCACCGCGCGCCGCGCTTCCCCGAAGACATCGGACATGTCGTCCATGGATTCCCGCAGGCGCCGCGGCGATTCGTAGAAAACCATCGTGCGCTCCTCGCTCACAAGGCGATCGAACCACATTCGGCGGGCCGCCGCACGAGACGGCGGGAACCCTTCGAACGTAAACCGGTCGGTCGGAAGGCCCGCCACGCTGAGAGCTGCGACCAGGGCACTGGGACCCGGCACGGGGCTGACACGGACCCCGGCTTGCGCCGCGGCCGCGACCAGACGGTAACCCGGATCGCTGACAAGCGGTGTCCCGGCATCCGAAATCAGCGCGATCGACGCCCCGCCCAGGAGATGCCCGACAAGCCCGGGGGCCCGGTCACGCTCATTGTGATCATGAAGACTGACAAGGCGCGCCCGTGAACCGCAGCGTGCCAGCAGCGGCCTGCTGTGGCGCGTGTCCTCCGCGGCGACGATATCAACGCCCGCCAGGACGCTCACCGCCCGCTCGCTGAGGTCGGACAGGTTTCCGATAGGCGTCGCCACGATATAGAGAATGCCTGTCTGGATTGACACCCGTTTAATCAGTCCCGATACTGCCCGATCCGGGGCAGTTTCCCTGCGCATCGCCCCGGCATGCGATGGACAGATAAATTGAATTCACCGAAGTTTACCAACATCATCGCCGCCGCGATCGTTTCGCTCGCCCTGCTCGCTTCCTGCGCGCCCCAACCGAGCAAGCCCACGGTCTCACCGGAACTGCTGAGGGCCGAACAGCTTGCCGGACAGGGTGACCTCACCGGCGCGGCCAGAATCTACTGGGAACAGGCAGCGCTCACCGGGTATCCCGCCTCCCGGGAATTACAGCTCCGAGCGGTCGATACCCTCCTGACCCCGGGCACGCGCGCCGAGGCAAAGTCCTACCTGGATCAACTCCCCGAAGATGGTTGGGAGGGGAATCTGTTCGTGCGCCGCCGCATCGCCGAGGCCAGGGTGGACCTGCTGTACGGCAATCCCGACGAGGCGCTGGCCAGGTTGCCCGAATCGCTGGATGCCGAGGCGCCGGATGCAGCCGCCGATCTTGCCGGTGTGCGTGCCGAGGCCTATATCCGCAAGGGCGAGACGCTCAAGGGCGTGACGTTGCTGGCGGACCGCTCCAGGATGCCGCTGGACGAGGCACAGCGAAGCTCGAACAATGCGATGATCTGGGATGTCCTCACAGGCGTCGGCCCGGTCGAATTGAACGAGTGGTTCCTCGAGACCGACAGTTCGCAGGTGGCGGGCTGGGTGGCGCTGGCGACGATACAAAAGCAGCCGGCCTCGAGCAGGGAAGCGCTGGCGGACAACATCGACGGGTGGAACCAGAGCTACCCGGGACACCCGGCGGCACCGGAATATACCCTGCGCGTTCTCGATGAATGGGGGCGCCTTCAGTTCCAGCCCGCGTCCATCGCCGTACTGTTGCCCCTGACGGGGCGGTACGCCACGGCTTCTTCCGCGATCATGGCCGGGATTCTCGCCGCGTACTACGACAGCGCGGGCGTCAGCAACCCGGGAACGGCGCTGAAGATCTACGACACCGGAGACATGGCGGACAAGGTTCCCGCCATCTACCGCCAGGCCGTGAGTGACGGCGCCGAGGCCGTCATCGGCCCCCTGGACAAGAAGGGCGTTTCCGCGCTGTCTGGTGCCGTCGAACTTCCGGTCGTCGTGCTGAGCCTGAACTACCTGGAGGCGGACCAGACGGCCCCACCGAATCTCTATCAGTTCGGACTCCTTCCCGAAGACGAGGCGCGCCAGACAGCGGAACGCGTGTCGATCGACGGAAACCGGAATACCGTGGTCTTCGTGCCTGCGGGACGCTGGGGGACCCGCCTGCGCGAAAGTTTCCAGTCCCGCCTGGAAGAGCTTGGCGGGAACATTTTGGCCGTAGAGACCTATGATCCGGCGCAGCCCGATTTTGCCGCCCAGATCCAGCATGCCCTGCTGATCGACCAGAGCCAGCAGCGACATCGGACCTTGCAGGCGAATTTGCGCCGTGATGTAAAATTCGAACCCCGCCGCAGACAGGACGTGGATTCCATACTGATCGTCGCATCTCCCCGGCAGGCGCGCCTGCTGAACCCCCAGTTCCGGTTTCACTTCGCCGGTGATCTCCCTGTTTATGCCACATCCGGCGTCTATGCGGGGGCCGCAAGCATCGCCGCAGACCAGGACCTGAACGGCATCATGTTTGCCGACATGCCACTCACGATCAGCGATGACGACCAGGCCCGTGCCTTGCGTGTCAGGCTGGAGGAGACCAATCCCGGCGAAATCCGGAAGTACCCGCGACTGGTCGGACTGGGGTTTGACGCCTATCAGGTACTTCCGTCATTGCGGTGGCTGGCCGACCGCCCCTACGAGAAGCTTCAGGGTATTACCGGAGCGCTTTCCCTGGATACCGGCCACCGCATCTACCGGCAACTCAGCTGGGTGCAGTTCAAGGGCGGCGAACCGGTCCCGATGGAACCCCGGACCTTGCCGCCGGCACCGGTTCCGGTCACCGGCGAAACCGGGGGGCCATGAAGTCACACCTCGAGGCAGGTGCGCTGGCCGAGCAATGGGCCTGCGAATATCTGCAGCGGCGCGGCCTGAAACTGCTGGGTCGCAATTACCGTTGCCGGATGGGTGAAATCGACATCATCATGCGTGACGCGGAGACCGTGGTCTTCGTTGAGGTGAGATTCCGCAGCCACCCCGGTTTCGGGGGCGCATTGGCCAGTATCGATGCCCGCAAACAGTCCCGGATCCTTGCCGCCGCGTCGCACTACCTGCAGCGCCACGAACTGCGGTGTCCGACGCGAATCGATGTGGTTGGAGTCCGTGCCCGCAACCGGATAGACTGGCTGAGCAATGCGATCGAGTCGGCGTGGTAGACATCCCCTGCCGCCGATGGGTTTATGACCCTTCACTTACTTCATGCTTCTAAATCGTTATCCTAGAAGGAAACTCCTCCATGAACGATTCGGCGCGCGTGCTGCAAATTTTCGCCGAAAGCATCGAAACCAAGCAGGCCGCGGGGTCCGAACTCTCCGGTACGGTCGCTGAAGGCGCCGGAATGGTTGTGGACTGCCTGCTCGGCGGGCACAAGGTTCTCAGTTGCGGAAATGGCGGCTCTGCCGGAGACGCGCAGCACTTTTCCTCGGAGATGCTCAACCGGTTCGAACGCGACCGTCCGGGACTTCCAGCCGTCGCGCTGACCACGGACTCATCGACGCTCACTTCGATCGCGAACGATTATGCATGGGAGCTGGTGTTTTCAAAACAGGTCGAGGCATTGGGACAACCCGGGGACCTGTTGCTCGCCATCACTACGAGCGGCAATTCGTCCAACGTCCTCAAGGCGGCGACGGCGGCGCACGACCGGGACATGCGGGTCATCGCACTGACCGGCCGGGACGGCGGCAGGCTCGCGGACCTGCTGAAGCCGGATGACCTGGAGATCCGGATACCCGCCGACTCCACCGCACGCATTCAGGAGGTCCACCTCCTGATCATCCATTGCCTCTGCGATCTGGTGGACCGGCACCTTCTCGGCGAGTGAACACGGACTGCCGGCATCAATCCGCGACTGCCGCAGCATGGACGCCCTGACCCCGGACTTTGTCAACCGCCTGCGGACAGCGGCCGGGGCGGACAATATCATTACCGCCCCGGAAGACTGCTGGGCCTACGGTTACGACAACAGCCGTCAACACGCGCTGCCCGACGCGGTCGCGTTCGCCCACGATCACGAACAGGTCGCCCGCATCGTCGAATGCTGCTGCCAGGAGGGAGTGAGTCTCGTCGTCAGAGGCCGGGGCACCGGCACGACCGGGGCGACCGTGCCACTGAACGGGGGGCTCGTCCTGTCCACGGAGCGGATGGACCGGATCCTGGATATGGACCCCGAAAACCGGATCATCCGGGTTCAGCCGGGCGCCATCAACCAGGCGGTCCAGGACGCGGCGTCGAAACACGGTTTTTTCTGGCCACCTGATCCCACGAGTGCGGGTTACTGCACGGTCGGCGGCAATCTCGCCTATAACTCCGCAGGTCCACGCGCGCTTAAATACGGCACCCCACGGGAAAACACACTGGGCCTTCTTGCCGTGACCGGCCTCGGCGCCCCGATACGCACCGGCGTGCGTACCACCAAGGGCGTAGTGGGATACGATCTGACGCGTCTGCTGATCGGGTCGGAGGGCACGCTTGCGGTCATCACCGAGGCCACACTCAAACTCATTCCCCTGCCTGAAACCGTTCATACCCTGCAGGCCGTCTATTCCGGTGTTGACACCGCGGCCGAGGCCATTTCCAGAATCATGGCGCAGCCTGCGGTACCGAGATCGCTGGAATTCATGGATGCATGCGCAATCGACATGATCAGGGACTATGCGCAGGTCGATGTTCCGACCGGTGCCGGGGCGCTGCTGATGATCGAGGTCGATGGCAGCGAGCAGGCGGTAGCCGCCGCCGCCGCGACGATCATGCAAGCCGGGCAGATCGAAGGCTGCCTGCGCATGCGGGCGGCTCGCGACGAGGGCGAGGTTCGGGAAATGTGGGCGGCCCGCAAGGCCCTTTCGCCTGCACTGCGCACGATAGCACCCGAAAAGATCAATGAGGACGTCGTGGTTCCGGTGTCGGAGATCCCCTCGCTGATCGGTGGACTCACCGTCCTTAGCGAAAAACACCGGATACCGATCGTGAATTTCGGACATGCCGGTAACGGGAACATTCACGTCAATCTGCTTATCGACCCGGATATCGACGGCATCACGGAACGCGCGGAGCGCTGCCTCGCCGAGGTATTTGATCTGGTGCTGAAGCTTGGTGGGACGCTCTCGGGAGAACACGGCGTCGGGATCGCAAAGCGCGACTACATCGACCGGGAGATCGACTCGGTCACCCTGGATCTGATGCGTCGCATCAAGGCGCAATTCGACCCGCGCGGCATACTGAATCCCGCGAAGGTTTTTCCGGTCGACGCGGCATCGGGGAACGGATAGGGCAATCGCCTTAGGCGATTTCTGTCAAATGACATACCAGCCTGCTTGTCTTTTCACCCGTCTTCTGCGTTGCGCCAACCGTCAAATAGCTTGCTATGCTCCGGTTGTCGCGCCTTGAATACGAACGAAAATCCGGCGCATTCTGGTATACCATTTTCCGGCAATCGCCTTACTTGACGACCTTCAGGTGCGGGCGCGGAGGGGTGTCCGGTTCCGGCCCCTGCGAGGGCGGGGGTTCATTGCCATCCTCTCCGAACATCATTCCCTTGCCGTTCTCCCGGGCATAAACGGCAAGGACACTGACAACAGGGACCTGCATGCGCACGGATTTTCCGGAGAACCGCGCGCTGAATGTCACTTCATCATTGCCCAGGATCAGGCCCTGGACCGAAATCGGGCCGACATTCAGGACGATCTTGCCATTCTCCACGTACTCGCGGGGCACGAGCACCCCTTCCCCGTCCGCATCAACGAGAATATGGGGTGTCATCTCGTTGTCCACGATCCATTCGTACATCGCGCGAATCAGATACGGTCGGCTGGATGTCATGGTCACTACCGTGGCAGGACATCGGGGGGGCAGGATGCCGGCACGACCCCGACCGCCATCTTCAGGGATGCATCTCGAGTTCGTCCTCCGAGAGGCTCTCCCGAAACGAAGGACGCGCGAATACCCTGTCGGCGTATTGCTTGATGGGCTTTGCCTGTGTCGGCAGGTCAACCCCGAAATACTCTAGTCTCCAGAGTATCGGGGCGACGCAGCAATCCACCAGGGTAAACTCGTCGCTGAGGAAGAACGGCTTCGCCCGGAAGATATCGACCGAGGAGAGGAGGCTTTCTCGAAGGACCTTGCGTGCGGCGGAGGTCTTTCGATCACTCCCGGCGGTCAGATCGGGGATCAGACCATACCAGTCCCGCTCGACGTGGTAGAGGGCGAGCCGCGAGCGGGCCCGGGAAACCGGATCGACCGGCATCAGGGGGGGATGAGGAAACCGCTCGTCGAGATAGTCCATGATGACCCGCGCGTCGTAGAGCACAAGGTCCCTGTCGACCAGGGTCGGCACGGAATTGTAGGGATTGAGATCGGAAAGATCCTCGGGCTTCTCGTCCGGGTCGATATGGATAACATCGATCGTGATGTCTTTTTCCGCAATGACGATACGCGTCCGATGACTTTGCGCACAGGATGGATCGGAAAACAACGTCATAACCGAACGTCTGTTGGCAACCAGCGCCATTCAACGTCTCCGTGTTTGAAAAGTGGGTCGGGGGGCACGTCGGGTTCTATACCGCCTCGGCTCCGCCCCGACGTGAAAATTTTTCCGCTGCTGACCCGGTCACCGGAACGGGGACCTGACCGGTGGTTCCCGGGGCAAGGTGCCCGGAAAACCTCCGATGGCATCCCGTAAACGGACCTGTCATCAAGCGGCTCCCCGGATCAGGTCCCGACCCTCGTTAGGCGATTGCCGGACTCAATGGATGTCTTTCCAGTATTCCTTCTTGAGCAGGTAGGTGACGACGAACAGCAACACCAGAAAGCTCAGCACCCAGATTCCGATCTGCGTCCTCACGATCTGCGCGGGCTCGCTGAGATACAGCATGAAATTGACGAGATCCAGCACTGCCCGATCGTACTGCTCCGGTGACATCGAACCGGGCTGAACCAGTTCCAGATGGTCGAGAACGGGTTTCCCGCCTCCGTGACCTTCTTCACCATGACCTTCCCCAGCCTCCTTGTAGACAGCTCTCTGCAATCCCTGCAGTTCCCACAGCACGTGAGGCATGGAGGCGTTCTCGAGGACAAGGTTGTTGACGCCGAAGGGGCGGGCCTCATCGAGGTAGAACGTCCGCAGATAGGTGTACAGCCAGTCCGCACCCTTCGCACGGGCCACCAGCGTCAGGTCCGGGGGCGCCGTGCCAAACCACTCCTTGGCGTCTTTCGGCCGCATGGCGACGCTCATGTGGTCGCGAACGGTGGAGTCGGTAAAGATGAAGTTCTCCTCCACCTGCAACTCAGACAAACCGAGGTCGGCGGCGATCCGGTTGTAGCGGCTGAAATTGGCCGAATGGCAGCTGATGCAGTAGTTGAAAAAATACTTCGCACCGCGCTGCAGGGACGCCTTGTTACCGACGTCCACCGCTGCATGGTCAAATTGCGCCCCCCCAGCTGAAGCCGAAACGGCCCCTGCCGGGAACAGCACTACCAGAAAGATCAGAACGATCCTTTTCATGATGTCACCCTCTCAGGCACCACTTTCTCCTCGTCGAGACTAGTAAACACCGGCAACAGGAACATGACGAAAATATAGGCAGCCGGAATAAACCAGCCGTAAAGCACCAGCGACTGGGTCTCCGGATTCACCCGCGAGAGGTCGTAAAGGGTCACGATACCCAACAGGACGACGGCGGTGGTGATGCCGAACTTCGCGCTACGCCTTGTGCTGCTGAACCACATTGCGATGAAGAACAGAAAGTACGCTTCGCTGAAACGAACCGCCATCTCACCGAGTTCAGCCGTCGCGGGCTTGGTACCCAGAATGCCGAGGATGATGAACACCACTGCGAACAGGATCAGATTGGTCTTGTGAAGGACGCTACGGTAGCGCACCGACTTGATCGGGTTTCTGTCGATCCAGGGCAGCACGAAAAGGATGGCTACCGCGAGCCCCATGGCCACCACCCCACCGAACGGATCGGGTACCGCGCGCAACACGGTGTAGAACGGAGTGAAATACCAGACCGGCGCGATGTGCTCGGGTGTGGTCAACGGATCGGCCGGTATGAAGTTGGCGTGCTCCAGAAAGTAGCCGCCCATCTCGGGCACGAAAAACATAACCACGGCAAACACGAACAGGAAGACCACCACGCCGACAATGTCCTTGACGGTGTAATAGGGGTGAAACGGTATCCCGTCGAGCGGTATGCCATCGTCTCCCTTGAGCTTCTTGATCTCCACACCGTCGGGGTTGTTCGAGCCCACTTCGTGCAGCGCCATGATGTGGGCGATCACCAGGAACACCAGTACCAGCGGGACCGCAATCACGTGTAGCGCGAAAAAGCGGTTCAGGGTGGCGTCCGAGATCACGAAATCGCCTCGCAGCCACAGCGCCAGGTCCGGCCCGAAGCCGGGAATCGCGCCGAAAAGGTTCACGATAACCTGGGCGCCCCAGTATGACATCTGTCCCCAGGGCAGGAGATAACCCATGAACGCTTCGGCCATCAACGCCAGGTAAATGAACATGCCGAACAGCCAGATCAACTCCCGGGGTTTCTTGTACGAGCCGTAAAGCAGCGCCCGGAACATGTGCAGGTAGACGACGACGAAGAACGCCGATGCACCCGTGGAGTGCATGTAGCGGATCAACCACCCCCAGTCCACGTCGCGCATGATGTACTCGACCGAACCGAACGCCAATTCCGCGTCCGGTTTGTAGTGCATCGTGAGGAAGATCCCGGTCACGATCTGGATCACCAGCACCAGTAGCGCGAGCGAGCCGAAGAAATACCAGAAATTGAAGTTCTTCGGGGCATAGTACTCGGCGAGGTGCTCGTTCCAGAGTTTGGAAAGCGGAAACCGCGCGTCCACCCATCCGAGAAGTCCGGCCAACATCCGTCCCATCACGACACCCCCACGGCTTCGCCGATGATCAGCCTGGAATCGCTGAGATATCGATAGGGCGGCACCTCGAGATTGGTCGGAGCGGGGACACTCTTGTAGACGCGGCCGGCCATGTCGAATCGCGACCCGTGGCAGGGACAGAAAAATCCTCCCATCCAGTCGGGACCCAGGTCAGGCGGTGCGATCTCCGGCCGAAAGGTCGGGGAACACCCCAGGTGGGTACAGATACCGACCAGTACCAGGTACTCGGGCTTGATGGAGCGAAACTTGTTCCTGGCAAATACCGGCGTCTGGGAGGCGATAATGGAATCGGGATCCCTCAATTTTTCGGCATCCCGATCCAGACTTCCCAGCATCGCTTCGGTGCGCCTCACGATCCAGACGGGTTTGCCACGCCACTCCACACGGATCAGCTGCCCGGGCTCGAGCTGGCCAACACTGGCTTCTACCGGTCCGCCGGCCGCCTGCGCCCTGGCACTTGGCCGCATCGACGCCAGAAACGGCCACGCTGCCGCCACGACACCGGCGCCGCCAATGACGCTCGCGGTGGTGGTCAGCATGCGGCGTCGGCGCAGATCAACGCCTTGTTCTGCCATTAGAGATCTCCTGCAAGTCAATCAACGAAGAATTTGAATCTGTTCGACACGGAGACGGCTCACGACAACCGGCAGGGTTCACGGGGACACCCGTCTGCCTGTGTGGCGAGGAACGACGACCGTTCCCGGGCTTGTTCGGGTGGGCCGAGCGAAAATTACGTAGCCGCCACCCGCCCGGGGCAGGCACGGCGGTCTCCCCTTCGTTCGAAAAAACACCGCATTATTCGCGGCGCCAGAATCTGACAAGGATCGCCGAAACGGCGTTTAGGGTCAAGTGATCCACACGCGTGCCGAGCGCTCAGACCGGGTTTGGAATCTCCTCAAACCCGAATCGAAGCCCGAACTTGTCGGCCAGATGCGCGCCGAGCGCCTGAACACCGTAACGCTCCGTTGCGTGGTGCCCGGCGGAGAAATAGTGGGTGCCCGACTCGATCGCCAGATGAACCGTGCGCTCTGAAATCTCGCCGCTGACATAGGCGTCCAGATGTTTGTCGACGGCCAGTTCGAGAAATCCCTGCGCCGCGCCCGTGCACCACCCGATCGTCCGGATCGGGCCGTCGCCACCGGCGATATGCAACGGTTCACGGCCGAGTCTGCGGGTCAGCAAAGCCCGTGCACGGTCCGGCGCCAGGGGCTCGGGAAATCGCCCATGCAGCCCCCGGGTCAGATCTCCCCCGGAATCCAGCGGCCCGGTAATCTCGATTTCCAGGAGTTCGCCAAGCTGTCGGTTGTTACCCACGTCCGGGTGGGCATCGAGGGGCAAGTGGTACGCGATCAGGCTGATATCGCTGGAGAGCAGCAGTTTCAGCCGCTCGCGCATGATCCCCCGCACACGCGGGTCACCCCCCCTCCAGAAATAACCGTGATGCACTAGCAGTGCGTCGGCGCCCTCACGCACGGCCGCCTCCACGAGCGCCCGGCTGGCGGTCACCCCGCCCATGACAAAGCGAACCTCGGGCCGCCCCTCGACCTGCAGGCCGTTGGGCGCATAGTCCTGGAATCGATCGATATCGAGGTAATCGTCGAGATAGGCGACAATCGTGTTCAGATTTGCCATGGCGCGGCTTCCGGTCCGGGGTTGGTGACACCGGCGCGATCCGGTGGATGAGCCACCCCCCATTTCAGGCAACCGCGGGTTCCATGATAGGGTATCAGAATCATGCACCTGCAATCGTTTCAAAGCCTGCTGCTGCGCTCCGCCATCGTCGGCGTGATCGCGGCGCTCGTCGTGCTTTACCTGATTCCGGATGACGCCCGGATCAAGCGTCCCGTCGTGGAACTCGTTTCCCCGGAAGACAAGGTTACCCACCCGCCTTCCAGCGGCCCGTACTCCTATGCCCATGCGGTCAGGCTGGCCTCGCCGGCCGTCGTCAATGTGTACACGACCAAGACGGTGAGCCGAAAGTTACCGCTACTCTCCTTCGATCCGAAGTTCCGGCAGCTTTTTGAGGACCGGGACGCAACCCCGGACGCCCGTGTCCAGAACAGCCTCGGGTCCGGCGTGATCGTCAGCAAGCAGGGATACGTCCTGACAAACAACCACGTCATCGATGGCGCCGACGAGATCTACGTCATTCTGGGAGACGAGCAGAGCATCACGGCAAGGGTCGTCGGGACCGATCTGGAAACCGACCTTGCCGTCCTCGAACTGGCCGCCAGGGACCTGCCGGCGATCGTCGTGGGCAATTCCGAAAGACTGGAAGTGGGTGACGTCGCACTGGCGATCGGGAACCCTTTCGGTGTCGGAAAGACGGTGACCCAGGGGATCATCAGCGCGACCGGCCGCAACCAGGTCGGCATCAGCGCGATCGAGAATTTCATACAGACCGACGCCGCCATCAACCCCGGCAATTCGGGCGGGGCGCTGATCAACGCCAGGGGTGAGTTGATCGGGATCAATACCGCGATCTTCTCCAACTCCGGCGGGTCCCACGGCATCGGTTTCGCGATTCCCGCGGGGCTGGCCCGTAACGTCATGACCCAGATCATCGAGAACGGCCGCGTCGTGCGGGGATGGCTGGGGGTACAGGCCCAGGACGTCACCGACCAGCTGGCCGAATCCTTCGGGCTGGGAGCGTCACAGGGCGTACTGGTCACCGAGGTCATGCGGGGCGGACCGGCGGAAGCCGCCGGTCTTCGACCAGGCGACATTCTGATGCGCATGAACGACGAGGAACTGGCGACATCCAGGGAAGCCTTCCAGAGGATTGCCCGTCACCGGCCAGGGGACATCGTGACGATATCCGGGCACCGGCGCGGGAGCCCGTTCCGACAGTCCGTCACCATCGCCGAGCGGCCGAAGATCTACTGAGGCGATTTCTGTCAATTGACATACCATCCTGTTTGTCTTTTCGTTCGTCCTCTTCGTTGCGACAACAGTTACATAGTCCGACTATGCGCCTGTTGTCGCGCCTCGAGGACGAACGAAAATCCGGCACAATCTGGTATGTCATTTTCCGGCAATCGCCTGAGAGGGCCCGCTCTCCTCGTCTTTTTCGGCATGCCGTCGGGCGCACCCGCGAATCGATTCAGCCGAGACAGTGCCCGAGGGCATCGAGGAAGACCGTGTTCTCTTCAGGGGACCCGACAGTCACCCGCAGACAGTCTTCAAGCTGGGGCAGTGTGGCCAGGTTTTTTATCAGCACACCGCGCTCACGCAGGCAGGCGTGCACCGACGCCGCAATGCCGGGAATGACCCGGAACAGGATGAAATTGGCCTCGCTCGAATAGGGCCGGACGCCGTCCATTGCGGCCAGGCGGCGGAACAGTTCACCGCGGTCAGCGCGGATCCTTTCCGCCTGCCGCTCGAATACGGGCGCGTGGTCGAGCGCAAATTCGACACTTGCCTGGGTCAACACGTTAATGTTGTAGGGCAATCTCAACTTGTCGAACTCGCCGATGAGCGGTGCGTCCCCCACCGCGAGACCAAGCCGCAGTCCCGCAAGTCCCATCTTCGACAGCGTACGCATGACGACAAGACCGGGCCGGGATCCGGCCACATCAACCAGCGTGTCCGAAGCAAAAGGGGCATAGGCCTCGTCCACCACGACAATTCCGGGCGACAGTTCCAGGATCTCAAGGACCTCTTCGCGACGCCAGAGATTTCCCGTGGGGTTGTTGGGGTAGGAGAGGAACACCACGGCGGGACGAAAACGCTCGATGGCGGTCCGCATCGCCGGCATATCCAGCGTGTAGTTCTCTGCCTGTAATGGTACTTCCACGAAGCGCATCCCGGTGAATGCGGCGATCATCCGGTACATCACGAAGCTCGGGCCGGGGGCCAGCACCACACGACCCCGTTCCGCTACCGAAAGGGCAATGATCTGGATGAGTTCATCCGAACCATTGCCGAGGACTATCGCGTTCCCTTCCCGCATCCCAAGGGCCCGGGCGAGACGCGACCGGACGCCCTCCGCGCCGGGATCCGGGTAGCGGTTGATCGGGACCTTGCGCAGCCGCTCCAGCCAGGGTTGTTCGAGGTCCACGGGGAGCCGGTAGGGGTTCTCCATCGCGTCGAGCTTGATCGCGTCACCGGGGTCCACGACATGGTAAGGGGCCAGCCGCCTGACCTCGGGTCGGATCCAGCTCAGGGGGTCGTCTTGTGCCATACCTATTCGTACACCGTCATATCGCGGGAGGAATCGCCCGCCGCAATCTGCCGCATGTCGTTTGATCCGTCGGGGGAAGGTCCCGGGAAGTCAGCGGGGAATTCGTCGTCTCAGCCATCCCGCGTCATGCGGGTGCAGGGGAATCAGGCCGGTTTGCCGACACGGTACCCGGCGGAGCGCGCATGCGCGGTCAGGCCCTCACCGTGCGCCAGCACCTCGGCGGTTCTCCCGAGCGCATCCGCGCCCTTCGGGGAACAGCCGATCAGGCTGCTGCGCTTCTGGAAATCGTATACCCCCAGCGGGGACGAGAACCGCGCGGTACCGGAGGTCGGCAGGACGTGATTCGGACCGGCGCAGTAGTCACCGATCGCCTCGGCGGTGAAGCGCCCCAGGAAAATCGCCCCGGCGTGCCTGACGCCGACGACCAGGGACTGCGGGTCCTCGACAGACAGTTCCAGATGCTCCGGCGCGATCCGGTTGGTGATTGCCACGGCCTCATCGAGGTCCCTGACGCCGATCAACGCACCCCGCCGGCCGAGGGATCTGCCGATGATCGACGCCCTGGGCATCTCGCCGATCAGGTCCGTGATCCGGGCGGCGACCTTGTCGAGAAATTTCTCGTCCGGGCTCAACAGGATGGACTGGGCATCCTCGTCGTGTTCGGCCTGGGAAAAAAGGTCCATCGCCACCCAGTCGGGATTCGTCTTGCCGTCGCACACGATCAGAATCTCTGACGGCCCGGCGATCATGTCGATACCCACGCGCCCGAAAACGAGGCGCTTCGCGGTAGCCACGTAAGCATTTCCAGGGCCTACGATCTTGTCCACCGCCGGGACGGTCGCGGTGCCGAAGGCCAGGGCGGCCACCGCCTGTGCGCCGCCGATGGCAAAGGCCCGATCGACCCCGGCTATCCCGGCCGCCGCGAGAACCAGATCGTTGACCTCGCCATCAGGCGTCGGCACGACCATGACCAGCTCCGGCACGCCCGCCACCTTGGCGGGGACGGCATTCATCAGTACCGAGGAGGGGTAGGCCGCCTTGCCGCCGGGCACATAGAGCCCGGCGCGGTCCAGTGGCCGGACCTGCTGTCCCAGCAGCGTACCGTCGTCTTCTTCGTAGTCCCAGGATTCCAGACGCTGGCGCTCGGCATAGGCGCGAATCCTTGACGCCGCGACCTCCAGCGCCTCGCGTTGCACCGCGGGGATCCTCGCCACGGCGTCCCGCAGGCACTGCGCGCGGATCTCCAGATCGGCCACGGAGTCCGCCTCGACCCTGTCGAAACGTTTCGTGTAATCCAGCACGGCGGCATCGCCGCGAACCCGGACATCCTCCAGTATCCCCCGAACGGTCTCCAGCACCTCGTCACCCGACACCGATTCCCAGGCCAGAAGGCGGTCGAGTTCTCCGTTGAAGTCCGGTTGCCGGGTGCTCAGGCGCGCGATCCCGATACCCATCGTCATGCCGTCAATCGACTGCCGGATGTACGGCGCTTGCGCACCGCTTCGGCGAGACCCTGCAGCACGGGACCGGTATCGTCCCACCCAATACAGGCATCGGTGATACTCTGGCCATACTGCAATTCAACGCCGGGTATCGCGTCCTGGCGACCCGCCACGAGGTGGCTCTCCAGCATTGCGCCCAGTATCCGGGTCTCCCCCTGCGCCAGCTGCGCCGCGATGTCTTCGGCGACGACGATCTGCCTCTCCGGCCGCTTGCGGCTGTTGGCGTGACTGCAATCGACCATGACCTGTGGACGCAATCCCGCGCCCTTGATCCGCTCGCACGCGGCATCGATGCTGGCGGCGTCATAGTTCGTCTCCCTGCCACCGCGCAGGATGACGTGTCCGTCCTCGTTGCCGGAAGTCGAGAATATCGCCGAGTGACCGGCCTTGGTCAGGGAAAGGAAATGGTGCGGCTGGGAGGCCGAGCGGATCGCGTCGATCGCCACCTGAAGATCACCGTCGGTGCCATTCTTGAAACCCACGGGGCAGGACAGCCCGGAGGCCAGTTCGCGATGCACCTGGCTCTCGGTGGTCCGGGCGCCGATGGCGCCCCAGCTGACCAGGTCCGCCACGTACTGCGGGCTGATGAGGTCCAGGTATTCGGTTGCGGCGGGCATCCCCTGCGAGTTCAGGTCGAGAAGCAGACTGCGCGCGCACCGTAGCCCCTTGTTTATCTGGAAACTGCCGTCCAGGTCGGGATCGTTGATCAGCCCCTTCCACCCTACGGTGGTGCGGGGTTTCTCGAAATACACCCGCATGACGATTTCGAGGTCACCTGCGTACTGCTCCCGCGCGACCTGCAGCTTCGCGGCATAGTCGCGCGCCGCATCGGGATCATGGATCGAACACGGGCCGGTGATCACGAGCAGCCGCTCGTCCTGGCCGTTCAGGATGTCGTGGATCGCCGAGCGCGTCCGGGCGACCGTCCCGGCAGCCGCATCCGTGATGGGATACTCCTCGTGCAGCTCGGCGGGTGTACTGACTACGCGGATCTCGCGGATTCTCAGGTCGTCGGTCTGTATCATCATTGCTCTACCGGCAGGGGTTCATAGCGGGGCCCGGTTCGACTTGCAGGCGCCAACGCGTCCCCGCTCCGCGCTCGGGACCGCACGGGAACACCGGACAAATATGGCAGGGTGCGCTCCCGGGTGCAATCCGGGCCAGGCCGGGAAACTCCGCTCGGCAGTTTCCGCAGCCGGTTTCAGGGGCAGCGGCTAACCCGGTCGGGAGAGGAAAATTTCTTCTGGAACCGGTCTCTTATGCCGCTATGCCGCATCCCTGTCGTTAGGCGATTTCTGTCAAATCACATACCATCTTGCTTGTCTTTTCGCCCGTCTTCCGCGTTGCGGAAACGGTTGAATAGTTCGACGATGCGCCCGTTACCGCGCCTTGAAGACGAACGAAAATCCGGCGCATTCTGGTATGTCATTTTCCGGCAATCGCCTTAACGGCCTTGCGCAGTGACTCGATCAGCCCCCTGACTTCGGCATGCTTCGTCTTCATGGAGGCCTTGTTCACGATCAGCCGCGAACTGATATCCGCGATGTGCTCCAGCGGCTCCAGACCGTTCGCCCGCAACGTGTTTCCGGTATCGACCAGGTCGACGATCCGGTCGGCGAGACCGACCAGCGGCGCGAGTTCCATCGAACCGTACAGCTTGATGATCTCGACCTGCTGCCCCCGCGCCGCGTACCAGGCGCGGGTCGTGGCGACGTATTTTGTGGCGACCCGCAAGCGGCCATCGACGGCTCCCGCGCCGACCTTGCCGGCCACCATCATCCGGCACCGCGCGAGTCGCAGGTCCAAGGGCTCATAGATACCCTCGCCGCCGCTTTCCATGAGCACGTCCCTGCCCGCGACGCCGAGGTCGGCGGCGCCGTAGCGGACGAAGGTGGGTACGTCGGTGGCGCGAATCACGACCAGCTTCACCGCCTCGGCGCCCGTATCCAGGATGAGCTTGCGGCTCCTGGCGGGATCCTCGAGCGGTACGACACCCGCCTTCGCCAGCAACGGCAGGGTCTCGTCGAGTATCCGGCCCTTGGACAGCGCTATCTTCAGCATCGCCGGGCAGGCGTCACGCACCACCGAACGCTGTCGCGACCGGGCATCAGGACGGGATCCGCTTGATGTCGGCGCCGAGCTGGGCCAGTTTTTCCTCGATGGTCTCGTATCCCCGGTCTATGTGATAGATCCGGTCGACCACGGTTTCTCCTTCCGCGGCAAGCCCGGCGAGGATCAGGCTCGCCGAGGCACGCAGGTCCGTCGCCATCACAGGGGCCGCATGCAGTCCCTCTACACCGCGGATGAACGCGGTGTTGCCCCGCACCTGGATGTCCGCGCCCATGCGCTGCATTTCCTGCACGTGCATGAACCGGTTCTCGAACACGGTCTCGGTAATGGTGCCCGCCCCCACGCCGATGGCGTTCAGGGCGGCGAATTGTGCCTGCATGTCGGTCGGGAACGCCGGATAGGGCGCCGTCATGACGTCGATACCGCGAGGACGCCGACCCTTCATGTCCAGCGCCACCCAGTCGGACCCTGTATCGATATCGGCGCCGGCCTCCTCGAGCTTCTGCAACACGGCATCCAGGAGTGCCGGCTGGGTCTGTCTCAACGTCACCGAGCCGCCGGTTATCGCCGCCGCGACGAGATAGGTGCCGGTCTCTATCCGGTCGGCCAGCACGCGGTAGCGGCAACCGGCCAGGGATGTCACACCCCGGATCGTGATCGTGTCGCCACCGGCGCCCTCGATATCGGCCCCCATGCTGATGAGGCAATCGGCCAGGTCGGTGACTTCCGGCTCCCGGGCGGCATTCTCGATTACCGTGGTCCCCTCCGCCAGGCACGCGGCCATCATGAGGTTCTCGGTCCCGGTAACGGAAATGTTGTCCATGACGATCCGTGCGCCATGCAGGCGCTTGCACTGCGCCTGGATGTACCCGCCTTCCACGCTGATGTCCGCCCCCATCGACACGAGACCATGGATATGCAGGTCGACCGGTCGCGATCCGATTGCGCATCCTCCCGGCAGGGAAACGTCGGCCTCCCCGAACCGGGCGAGCAACGGGCCGAGCACCAGGATGGAGGCGCGCATCGTCCTGACCATCTCGTACGGCGCCCTGAACTCGGTGATGGTCCCGGGATCCACCTCGATGTTCATGCGCTCGTCGACCGTCAGCGACACCCCCATGCGGCCCAGCAGTTCCATGGTGGTGGTGACGTCCTGAAGGTGCGGGACGTTGCTGATGATGGAGGGACTGTCCGCGAGCAGCGTCGCGGCCAGTATGGGAAGAACGGCGTTCTTCGCCCCGGAGATCCTGACCTCGCCTTCCAGCGTCACACCACCCCTGATCAGCAGTTTTTCCATGACGCTCCTTTTCGGGATAGATGCGATCCGGACCGACGTGCCACGGGGTGCGGATGCTCAGGCCCGCGCGGCATCACGTTCCCCCGCGTCACCGAGCATGAACGCCAGGTGCTCGAGACGATTGGCGCTGGCGAGGGCCAGCAATTGCCGGGGGGCATTGAGAAATCGAATGGTCACCTGACGTTTTTTCGCCAGCCTGACCCATGCGACGAGCAACGCGAGCCCTGCGCTGTCGACTCGATCCACGGCCGTCAGGTCCATTGATACCTCACGCCCGACACACTGCGACAGCTTCTGCTCCGAAAACCGCCACAGGGCCGGCACGGACGCCGCGTCCAGGCACCCGGACAACGCGAGCGAATCGCCCCGGCAGGTCAGGCCACTCGGCTCCCGGCTCAAGACCCGCCCGCCTGCGCTCCGGGGGCATTCTCGACGTTGGTGGTGGCGAGACGCTCGATCACCGCATCCAGCCCCTTCTGGTCGATCTCCTCGCCGAACTCGCGTCGGAACAACTGAACAAGGTTGAATCCCCCGATCACCACGTTGTACGCCTTCCATTCCTCCTTGACGCGTCGAAAGTGGTAATTGACCTCCAGGGGCGCCTCTCCGGGCAGGGAAATGATGACCTTTACGATCTGCCTTTTCGGCCCCGGCGGCGCGGGCTGGCGCGGTGCCAGCCGCACCCGCGTCCCCGCATAGTCCAGCAGGTACTTCGTATAGGTACGGACCAGCATGCCCTTGAATTCCTCGGTGAATTGCGTCCGCTGGCTGGGCGTGGCGCGGCGCCAGTGGCGCCCGAGCGACAGTTTGGCGAAACCGTCGAAATCGAGGACCGGCAGTATGGCGTCGTACACCAGGGAGTACAGCCGGGCGAGGTCGGGTTCCGGTGCGCTCGTCTCCTCCTGGATGACCTTCAGCACGAGCTCGGAGGTTTCCATGACCAGCCTTGTCGGCGACTCCTCCGCAGGAATCGCCCGCGCGCTCCCCGCGCTCAGGATGACAAGTGTGGCGGCCAGTAACCGCACGCAGAAGATTCGTGTAATGCGGTGGTTCATTTCGTTGCCGAATTCAGTACGAATTTACCGATCAACTGCTCCAGAATGACCGCGGACTGGGCAATCTGAATGGCGTCGCCCTCTTTCAATACCGCTTCCTCGGCCCCCGGCTCCAGCGCGATATACTGTTCTCCCAGCAGCCCGGAGGTGTAGATGCTGGCGCCGGTATCGACGGGAAAGTAGTCCTGGTTCGCGTCGATCGACATCGATACGATCGCGCTGAACACCTCGGGGTCATAGCGGATCGCCGATACGCGGCCTACCCGGACCCCACCCACGGTGACCGGCGAGCGAACCTTGAGCCCCCCGATGTTGTTGAACCGCGCCGTCACGGTATAACTCTCTCCCGGACTGAATGTCGACAGGTTGCTGACCTGCATCGCGAGAACAAGCAGCGCGGCAAAACCCGCTGCCACGAATACGCCCACCAACACCTCGATCTTTCGATTCGTCATCTATCCTACCCTGCCAACGCGCATTATTCCGTCCCGGCTCGGAGGTCGCAATTGCGAAGTGTAACCCTCCTGGGACACTCACCGCCCGAGGGTGTCGTAAAGGCACTCGTAGCCTGGATGGAGCGGCAGCGCAATCCAGGATTCCCTTCCCTGTCATCGCACCCGCTCTCCGGATTCCGCTTTTGCTGCATCCGGGCTACTCTCGATCACGAGCTGTCAAGACACCGCCCCCCAGGAGCGGCGTGATCCGGCCCCGGACTCAGAAATTCCCGAACATCAGGGCCGTCAAAATAAAATCCAGCGCCAGCACCGCGAGTGCCGAGTTGACCACGGTCCGGGTCGTGGCCCGACCCACGCCCTCCGAGGTCGGCGTCGCATCATAGCCCTCGAAGACCGCGATCCATGACACGACAAAACCGAACACCAGGCTCTTGATCACGCCGTTCATCACGTCTTCGTAAAAGTCCACCTGCGCCTGCATCTGCGACCAGTAGGCCCCCGAGTCCACCCCCAGCAATCCGACGCCGACGAAGTACCCGCCACCGACGCCGACGGCGCTGAAGATCGCAGTGAGCATCGGCAAGGAAATGAAGCCGGCAAGGAAACGCGGGGCGACCACACGCTTCACGGGGTCCACGGCCATCATCTCGAGGCCCGCCAGCTGTTCGGTCGCCTTCATCAGCCCGATCTCGGCGGTCAGGGCGGACCCCGCGCGCCCGGCAAACAGCAGGGCGCTGACCACCGGCCCCAGCTCCCTGACGAGGGTGAGCGCCACCGCCACTCCCAGCGACTCCGCGGCGCCGAAACGCACCAGCGTCACGTAGCCCTGGAGGCCGAGCACCATGCCCACGAAAAGTCCGGACACCACGATGATGACCAGGGACAGCACACCGACCGAAAAAAGTTCGCGAACCACCAGGCCCGGCCGCAACGCGAGCCCCGGCACGCTGGCCAGGGTGCGCAACAGAAACAGGTTGCTACGACCCAGCCTCTCGAACTTGCCCAGGGCCCAGCGACCCAGCGCCTGGAACAGGCCGGTCACTTCGTTGCCTCCGGCCACAGATCCGCATAGTCATCGGGCGCGGGGTAGTGGAACGGCACCGGACCGTCGGGCAAGCCCCTCAGAAACTGGCACACCCACTCCGAGCGGCTGTTCCAGAGTTCGTGCGGCGTTCCTGACTCGATGACACGACCATCGGCCACGACGTACACGGTATCGGCGATCTCCATGGTCTCCACGACATCGTGGGAGACCACGATGCTGCTGATCCCAAGCGTCGTATTGAGATCCTGGATCAGCTTGACGATCGTCGATTTGGTGATCGGATCGAGCCCGGTGAAGGGCTCGTCGTACATGATCATCATCGGATCCAGGGCGATCGCGCGTGCCAGCGCGACGCGGCGCGCCATGCCGCCGGACAGTTCGCCCGGCATCAGGTCGCGCGCCCCGCGAAGCCCCACGGCCTCGAGCTTGATCAGTACCAGCTCCCGCAGCACGGGCTCCGGGAGCCGGGTGTGTTCGCGCAGCGGGTAGGCCACGTTCTCGAAGACGCTCAGGTCGGTCAGCAGGGCGCCGCTCTGGAACAGCATGCCCATCCGCTTGCGCAGGGCATAGAGGTCGCGACGACCCAGCTCGTGGACCACCTCGCCGTCCACCCGGACCGTGCCGCGATCCGGCTTCAGACGCCCGCCGATCAGATTGAGGAGCGTCGTCTTGCCGGTGCCGCTGGGTCCCATCAGACCGGTCACCCCGCCCCGCGGGATGTCCAGATCCAGGCCCTCGAAGATGCGGATCCCCCCTCGGGCGAAGTGGAGGTCACGGATCGTGATGAGGGCGTCGTCTGCGCCGGGGGATTGGTCGGCATCCATACTAGTGCTCAATCCAGGTGATGTGCGAGTTCAGTTAGCTTGTCAGCGCGCATGGCAAGGCGCGCTGACAAGCTAACCCCCCGGGCGCTCCCCTAGTGTCCCGCAGCCGCGTTGCAGCGTTTGACAAGGGAGCGGCCATTGCCGGCACGCTGCGCCTTTCTGCGAAACACCAGGGGAACGCTGAATCCGTATTTATCACCTGGATGGAGCACTAGGTTGAGGTAGTTTCGCGGTTTGCGGGCGCTTCGAATCCCGGCCTTGCGGCCGTTGCGCCCGTTTACCCATCGGTTGGTCTTCGACTGGAGATGGCCGAGTCTCGGTGACAGCGTCCGTCCGTGTCAAGCGCGGTGCACCAGCAGGCTGATGAAAAAATCTCAGGTGAGTGCCAGGCAAGGCAAAATTGGGCGAGGAAGCGCAGTTTACGCTCAGTAAATGAGCATTTGGAGCCCTATTTTAACGCCGAATGGCGCCGCCTGAGGGTTTTTCGACAGCCTGCTAGTATCCCAGCAGGCGCGCCAGGGTCCCCGCTGTCTCGATGGTCTCGTGCGGGGCATCGAGGAACAACGCCCGCTCCGGCCCCGGGGAGGCGGTGAGAAACGACCCCAGCACCTTGCGCAGTTCCATGGCCTGTGGTGGCGCGTCGAACCTTGCCAGACCGATCGGGCCCGCACCTTCAAGGATCCCGGGCCGCCAAAGGCGCGGCAGCCCCGCCTCACCGGCATCATCCACGACCAGCGCCTTGCCGGGATAACGATCGCGGAGTTCGCGTACAAGACCGTGCGGTGCGTCCGCCGGCGTCCGCAATACGAGGCCGTGCAGTGTCTCTCCCAGGGCATCCAGCCTGGACATTACCCACCGCCTCCGGGCCCCGTCGACCTGTGACGTCCCCAGCTCGGCAAAAAACCTGAACCGCCCGGATACGTCCTCGCACCAGGCCTCGACATGGGAAGCCGCCTCCGACTCCCACAGATCCGCCGGGATCAGGACCGCGTCAAATTCGTTGGCGTAGTACGTCAAACGCCACTCCACGGGCAGATCGGCCGGGTAGAAACTGCCGACCCAGTCAGCGCGATCCCAGCCAAACGCCCCGATCTCCAGCGACACGGCCGTGTTCTCAGTCATGAAGAACCCGACCACGGGTCGCCTTCACGATGGCGGGCCCGACCCGCTCCGAAGGGAAGGGAAGGGAAGGGAAGGGAAGGAGGAAAGATCCACGACACATCGAAGGTCCCGTACCATGTTCGACACATTCGTATGATTCACTCAAAGCCCGAATAATACACGGGAGGTTCCTGTGGCACGGACCATCGTTTCAGTGGCTGTCATGCTCGTGTGGGCCGGAGTTACGGCTGGCACTGCGGCACAGGCGGACTCATGGGACCCGGATACAGAACCCGGGCCCTCGCGTAACGATTTCCGGCGCTCTCTGCCACTTCACGTTACAAAATACGCAACCACCCGATGTGTTAACCACGCCCGATCAATACCGGCGCCCGCTTCCCAACCTGCTCGCCCTGCTGTAGGAGGCCCATCAGATCCTCACCCCGACTTCCATGGATTCCAGACCGATATTGGTCTCGGGGATAGCTGAGACTGAGGGGTAATCAGACGGAACTATGTGTCTTTGTGGCCCTCATTATTCTACACTGATAGAATTTTTACACCATTGAACCAAAAGACCTTCTTTTTCCGCTGCACGAGGTTGAGCGATGGCATTGAACATAAAGAACCGTGAGGTTGAAAAGCTGGTCGAGGAGATTATCCGGATAACCGGCGAAAGCAAAACAGAGGCAGTCCGGCGGGCGCTGGATGAGCGAAAGAGCAAACTCTCGTTTCGTATCGCCTCGGAGGATCGGGCGACACGTCTCCGACGTTTTATCGAGACAGAGGTTTGGAGCGTCGTTCCCGAAAAGGAACTCGGTCGCAGGCTTGGCCGTCCCGAAGAAGAAGCGATTCTTGGGTATGGCGAGGACGGCGTGTGATTATCGATACTTCCGCTATCATCGCCATTTTTCTGAAAGAACCGGGCGTCGACAAGCTCATCGAGAAACTCGGACAGGCGGAACGAGCCGGGGTCGGTGTTCCGACGCTGACCGAAACCGCGATTGTTCTCTCGGCGCGAATGGGCAGGGACGCCAGAGCGGTGCTTGCCCGATTCCTGCAGGAGGGCAGTATCACGACGGTACCCTTTGGTGATTCCCACTACGGGTTTGCCACGGACGCCTGGTTGCGGTTTGGAAAAGGGCGTCATCCGGCGGGGCTGAATTTTGGTGATTGCATGTCGTACGCCACAGCCAGGCTCGCCGACGAACCGCTCTTGTGCGTGGGTCACGACTTTGCGAAAACGGACCTGGTGCTTGCGTGAGAATTCGGGATCGAGCAAGAGGAAAGACCTGACAACGATTATTCTCTTTCGCGAATCGTCAAACATAAAGCTTGACCACACTCTCGCTATCGCTCGCCGTGATCGGACCGATGTCCGGAACCTGCGTCAACTTCCTGCCCGCCTCCCACGCCGATCCGTCGGTATTATTGCCACCGTGAGCGAATCGGGTCGTTGATGTCTTTTTCGTTTCCCACTGCTGCGGCAACTGCTGCCCTCAGACCGTCAACCTGGGTTTCCACCGACATACTGGGCATGCCTAGATTGACTTCGAGTGCAGCGGTGGCAGGTAGCGACGGAAGGTGGATCCAGCCGGCCCGGATGGGCAGGCCGCGCTGGGCAATATGATGGAGCACTCCGTACATAAGCAGGTTGCAGCCAAAGGTTCCGGCAGTGTCGGAGATATCGGCGGGAATACCCGTCCGGCGCATCGCCTGGACCATGGCCCGGATCGGCAATGTAGCGTAATACGCAACCGGCCCTCCAGCCACGACCGACGTATTCTGCGGCCGTGAGCCCGATTCGTCACCCATATCGTAGCGTGTCGCATCAATCAGGTTTTGAGCGAGACGCTCCACGGTAATCATGACTGCGCCCGCAAAACTCGCCCATCATGATCACGACCTCAGGTGAAACCCGGTCTATCTCGTCCGTCACCACGCCCACCATTTCATCGAAAATACTCGGCACAATCACCGTCCCGATTGTTGCTCCTGCCACGCGGGGGGACAGTGGGTCGGGTCTTGTCCCGTGACTTCCACAGGGAGGGTGCCGTCGCCATCGCCACGCACCCTCGCGCTGGGTGGGGTACATAAGGACAACGACTTTCCCGCTATTCCACGCCCGGACGAACTACTAGCTGATTAAAGGAACGTGAAAAGACCCAACACCCCGGAACCTCCGATGAGGAACTCGCCGTGGTGCTGCATCGGCTAGTGGGTCTTTGACCGGGATACGAAGCCGCGCAAGCCCCTGGGTTCATACGTGCAGGCGGAGAGGCCTTGTGTCAGTACCAGCGCCCTGCCTGAGCACCGCGACCGCCCCATGTTCCACGCACAAACGATCTGCTAGAGTCCCGGGATTCCTCCGCAGCACGGGCCGACATGGATTCACCGAAGGACGACGCGGTCTCGCACCACGAGAACATGCGCACCCTGGCGCTGGCCGTGGTTCGCACGGAGGCCGAGGCCATACAGGCGCTCGCCGGGCGCATCGACGGGCGATTCACCCGCGCCTGCGACCTGATGCTCGCCTGCGAGGGGCGTGTGATCGTGACCGGCATGGGCAAGTCGGGACACATCGGCGGCAAGATCGCGGCGACCCTCGCCAGCACCGGCACGCCGGCCTTCTTCGTCCACCCGGGCGAGGCCAGCCACGGCGATCTGGGCATGATCACCGCGAAAGACGTGGTGATCGCGATGTCGAATTCCGGCGAGACCGACGAGATCCTGACCATCATCCCGCTGATCAAGCGTCTCGATGCGCCCCTGATCGCGCTGACCGGGAACTGCGGCTCGAGGCTTGGGCGGGAGGCCGATGTGTGTCTCGACGTCAGCGTCTCGCGGGAGGCCTGCCCCCTGGACCTCGCGCCCACCTCGAGCACTACCGCCACGCTGGTCATGGGAGACGCGCTCGCGGTTGCCCTGCTCGAGGCGCGGGGATTCAGCGCGGAGGACTTCGCGCGCACTCACCCGGCCGGACGCCTCGGCCGCCGCCTGCTGCTGCACGTATCGGACGTGATGAACAAGGGTGACGCGATCCCGAGGGTCGAGGCGGATACGCTGCTGGTGCACGCCCTGCTGGAGATATCGCAGAAAGGGCTCGGGATGACGACGATCGTCGACGAATCCGGGTCTGTGATCGGGATCTTTACCGACGGCGATCTGCGCCGGGCAATCGACCGCGGCATCGATGTTCATAACACGCCCATCGGCGATGTGATGACCCGCCACCCGCACGCCGCGCGCCCGACCCAGCTGGCGGTCGAGGCGCTCAAGCTGATGGAAGACCATCAGATCAACGCGTTACCCGTCGTCGATGACGACGGGGCATTGATCGGAGCGCTCAGCATGCATGATCTGCTGAGGGCCGGCGTCATCTAGGCGGCACGGGGGGAGCCTCGCCCCACCCCGTCCAGCGGCACGACTCACACCGCCACAGTCAGCTCGAACCCCGGAAAAATCTGTCTGGAACCCCTATACTGCGCGCTCGGCAACCACCATTTCACTTCGCCCTGCGGGCAAGGGGACGGCGATGCAGGACATCCTGGAAAAGGCGAAACTGATCAAGCTGGTCATCTTCGATGTCGACGGCGTCCTGACGGACGGTTCGCTGTTCGTCGGCGACGACGGGCAGGAGTACAAGGCCTTCCATTCGCGCGACGGCCACGGCATCGTCATGTTGCAGCGGACCGGGGTACAGATCGCCATCATCACCGGGCGCGTTTCGCGGGTGGTGGAACACCGCATGGGGGACCTGGGCATCGATCACGTCTACCAGGGGCGACGTGAAAAGCTCCCCACCTTCAAGCAACTGCTGAAGGAACTCCGGATCAAGCCCGAACAGACCGCCTACGTCGGCGACGACGTGGTGGACCTGCCGGTACTCACCCGTGTCGGACTGGCGATCGCCGTCCAGGACGCACACCCCCTGGTGAAACGGCATGCGCACTGGGTGACCGCCAGCGCGGGCGGAAGAGGTGCGGGGCGCGAGGTCTGCGAACTGATCATGGACGCCCAGGGCGTGCTCAACGAGACGCTCGGGGGCTACCTCAAGTGACTTGCCGGACATGCCGCGCGCATGACCGGGGTAACCGCGCGCCCGTCTCCGATGGGTGGCTTTAGACAGGGCCTGCTCTACGCATTGTTGACGGCGGGCGTGTTCGGTCTGGCGCTCTGGCTTCAGCACCTGCGTATGGACATGGCCTTCACCCCCCCGGGCGACACGCCGCATGTGGCGTCCATGCGGATGGAAGGTGTGGTCCTGAAGGTCTTCGGCGAAGACGGTCTCCCGGCATACCGGATCGACGCCCCGACGATGATACGCTTTGCCGACGACGACACCATGGAGCTCGATTCACCGGAAATGCACGTATTCAATCCTGGTCAACCCCCGATGACGGTACGCTCGGAACGCGCCTGGCTGGCCGCCGATCGTGAAGAGGTCAGGTTACTGGGCAAGGCACGTGTCACGCAGCCCGATGACGGCGAGCGCAGCGGTTACACCGTCTACACCCGCGACATCCAGGTCTTTCCCGAACGGCACGAGGGCCGTACCGACCAACCCGTCCTGACGGTCGGCAGGGGTTACAGGATCGAGGGCACGGGTGGAGACATCGACATGGAACTGGGGATCGTCAACCTCCACCGGGACGTGAAGAGCACTTACCTGCCGGATCCGCCATCCGGTTGACGCCGCACACACTCGATCCGTTGAAACCCATGCAGACACCCTTCGCGCACCGCTCCACGCTCCGAAGACACTGCCGGTTGGCAGCCGTCGCGGCGACACTGTCCCTGGCGGGGCCCGTGCCGTCGCACGGAATGGACAGCGACCGCGAGCAACCGCTGGAGATCGAGTCGGACAGCGTCGAGTTTCGCGACCGGAGCGAGACCGCCATCTACCGGGGCAACGTACGCGCCGTACAGGGAAGCAGGGTCCTCACAGGGGACATCGTCACCGTTATTCTTCAGGGGGGAGAGGTCTCCGAGCTGGTCTCCGAGGGGGACCTGGCCACGTTTCACATGATGCGCGAGGACGGGGAACCCCTTGACGCGCAGTCCGAGTACATGAAATACGAGGCGCAGAGCGAGACCCTGTTGCTTCTGCGCCGGGCCACGGTAACCAAGACGGACAACACCATCGAGAGCGAGCGGATTCACTACCACATTCCGACCGAGGTCGTCGACGCGGGAGAGCCCGGTGGCGAGGGCCGGGTCCGGATGGTCATCCTGCCGGGAAAGAAGGATGGCTCCAGGTAAATCACTCCCCCGCCCCTCGCGCGTGGCAGAAACCGCAACCGCGGCTTGCCCGTGCCGGTCCTGAGCGCCGAGGGACTCACCAAACGATTCCGCAACCGGCAGGTCGTGGACGGGGTGTCCATGCGCGTCTCGGCCGGCGAGGTGGTGGGTCTGCTGGGGCCCAACGGGGCTGGCAAGACCACCTGCTTCTACATGATCGTAGGACTCATCCGCTGCGACGAGGGGCAGATCCTGCTGGACGATCGAGCGATTACCGACCTGCCCATGCATGTGCGGGCCCGACTCGGGGTGGGCTATCTGCCTCAGGAGGCCTCGGTATTTCGCAATCTTTCAGTACGGGACAATATCCTGGCCGCCCTGGAGACCCGTCGCGAGCTGGACGCCAGGGGACGAAGCACCGCGCTGGAGCGCCTGCTGGATGAACTGCAGATCGGTCACATATCCCGTAGCAAGGGAATCAGCCTGTCGGGGGGAGAACGACGACGTGTGGAGATCGCGCGCGCCCTTGCGCTCGAACCGGCCTTCATCCTGCTCGACGAACCGTTTGCGGGCGTCGATCCGATCTCCGTCATCGACATCCAGCAGATCATCTCCCACATGGTGGACCGCGACATCGGAGTCCTCATTACCGACCACAACGTTCGCGAAACCCTCGGAATCTGCGGACGCGCCTACATCCTGAACGAGGGTGGCGTCATCGCCCAGGGGGAACCGGAGACCGTGCTCGCGGACCAGCGCGTCCGCGAGGTCTATCTCGGGGAGAACTTCAGCCTGTAGCGCCCCCCGTTGAAACCGCTGTTGGCGGGATATCGGCCAAGGATCGCGCGGGAAACCCGGCACGACGACCCCGGACGCATGTCCTGCCCCACGGGGTGCCCGCCAAATAATCTGTATGTCTGCTAGAAATCCCGCAAGGGAGAAACCGCTTCATATTGAATTTACAGGCAATTCTGCATTCAGAGCACAGACGCGCACCCGCTGCCCCTTGCGCGGCGGCCGAGACCTCGGATCCGGGGTTTTCGTTCCGGCAGGCGCTTGCCCTATAATCCCAGGTAGAGACAAGGAAAACAGATGCCGAACGGGGCCAGAACCCGCAACGGATCCAGAAGGGTCGGATATTCCCAAACATGACGTCACGAAGAATGCTTGCGGTTGAGACGCCCGGCGCAGAGGTAACGGGCAGCCGTTGAGCAGATGCTAAAACCCTCCATACAACTTCGCGTTGGCCAGCATCTGGCGATGACGCCCCAGTTGCAGCAGGCCATCAGGTTGTTGCAACTCTCTACCCTGGAACTGCAGGCAGAGATCCAGCAGACGTTCGAGCAGAACCCGATGCTGGAACACGTGGACGAATCTTCCGAGGGGGCGACCGAAGACGGAGAAGCCGCCGAGGCGTCCACGAACAACGAATTCCCGACCGAAGACGCGAGAAGCAACGGGGAAGTCGATTCCCCCGTCGAGACCAGCTGGGAGGACGTCTACCAAAGCAGCACCGCATACGCGCCCGAATCGGAGCGCGACCCGATGGACAACCGCAGTGGCGAAAGCGAAGGTCTCAGGGAACACCTGCTCTGGCAGCTGCGCCTGACCAGCCTGGTTGACCGGGACCGCGCCGTCGCGACGGCCCTGATCGACGCCATCGACGACGACGGTTACCTCAGCGAGACACTGGAGTCAATACGGTCCAACACGGAGAGAGAATTCGATCTGGAAACGGACGAAATCCAGGCCGTTCTGCATCTGATCCAGCAATTCGACCCCGTGGGTTCCGGCGCCAGAGACCTGTCCGAATGTCTGGCTGCCCAATTATGGCATTTCCCGCCGGAAACCCCGGGTCTGAAGACCGCCCGGAAGATCGTGGAGAATCACCTGGAATTGCTCGGGGCGCGGAACTTCAAGCGGCTCGCACGCCTGCTCGGCGTGGCCGAGGAAACGCTGCAACCTTCGGTGGATCTGATCCAGTCGCTGAATCCCCGGCCGGGCGCGCAGATCAGCAGCGGGAGTCCGGGCTACATCATCCCGGACGTCGTCGTGCGAAAGGCAGGGGGGGCATGGCGCGTGGAGATGAATCCGGAAACGGCGCCGAAGCTGCGGATCAATTCGCTGTACGCCGGCATGGTCAAACGGGCCGACCAGAGCGCGGACAATACCTACATGCGGAACCAGTTGCAGGAGGCGCGCTGGTTCATCAAGAGCCTGCAGAGCCGTAACGACACCTTGCTCAGGGTGGCGAGCGCCATCGTCGATCGTCAACGCGCGTTTTTCGACTATGGCGACGAAGCCATGAAGCCGATGGTGCTGAAAGATATCGCCGAACAGCTGGAGATGCACGAGTCCACGATATCCCGGGTCACGACGCAGAAATACATGCACACGCCGCGCGGGGTCTACGAATTCAAGCACTTTTTCTCGAGCCATGTTGGTACCGCGGACGGCGGCACGTGCTCGGCAACGGCCATTCGGGCCATGATCTGCAAACTCGTCGCCGAGGAAGCGCCCAACAAACCATTGAGCGATAACAAGATCGCGTCGATACTGGAGGCGAAAGGGATCAATGTCGCGAGGAGGACCGTTGCAAAATACCGCGAGGCCGTCAATATCCCGTCTTCCAGCGAGAGAAAACGCCCGGCCTGAATGGCGGGAAACTGACGGATTTCATTCAGAGACAGGACAAGAGGAACACCGGACTACCTGATACAGCAGCCCGACGGAAAAACGCCGAATACGCAAGGTGCTGTTACCCGAAGCGTGTATCGTGCACCGAAATGCGGAGCGGCTGCGGTTCAATGGACGAACCTGCCGGCCCGGAATCGACGAACGGAAAATTGCCAGTCAGCTAAGGAGTGACAATATGCAGATCAACCTTACCGGTCATCACATCGATATCACCAGCGCAATGCGCGACTACGTTCACGACAAATTCGACCGTCTCGAGCGTCATTTCACCCGCGTCATCGACGCACACGTTATCCTCACCGTAGAGAAACTCCGGCACAAGGCGGAGGCCTCCATGCTGGTCAGCGGAAACCGACTGTTCGCCGATGCGGTCGAGGACGACATGTATGCCGCCATCGACGGGCTCGTGGACAAGCTGGACCGGCAGGTCGTCCGCCACAAGGAAAAACTCAAGGACCACCACCGGCTCGAAGGTTCCCACCGCAATCTGGGCTGACAAACCCTGAACCATGTTTTGGATATGATGCTTTCAGATTTGTTGACAAAGGAACGCGTCTCGCTTCTGGAGCAGACGAGCAGTAAAAAGCGGGCACTGGAGATCCTCGCCGGAATGCTTTCGGGTGCGACCCCCGAGGTAACCGCCGAACAGATCTTCGATGCGCTCAACGGCCGCGAGCGCCTGGGCAGCACCGGTCTCGGCCACGGCGTCGCAATCCCGCACGGACGCCTGCAAGGCGTACCGTCGGCCATCGGCGCCGTGCTGCGCCTCGATGAGGGAATCGACTACGATGCGCCGGACGGGATACCGGTCAATCTCATGTTCGGTCTGGTGGTTCCGCAGGAATCCACCGACGAGCACCTGGCAATCCTGTCCCGCCTGGCGGAGCTGTTCGCGGACGATAACTGTATCGAGAGACTGCGCGGAGCCGGCGGCCCCGACGATTTCCTTACCGTCATTGGCAACGACAAATCAAGCTTCGCCGCCTAAGGCGATTCCACGACACTGTCCCCCGGTCCCGAATGGCCAACCGGGGCCAGGCATGTCCGCGGGCGCGGGCGACGCCGTTCGCGATACCCGACCGGGAACCTTGTTATCGCCATGAACGCCCCCCTGACGATACAGAGCCTGTATGACGATCTCTCCATGCGGCTCGGGCTGGAGTGGGTCGGCGGCCAACAGGGCGCACAGCGTGTCTTCTCTTCGGCGGCCGCGGCCGAGGGGACCCGCCCTTCGCTGATCGGACACTTCAACCTGATCCACTCCAATCAGGCACAGGTGCTCGGGAATACGGAGCTTGACTATCTTCGGCATCTCGACCAGCACACCTTCAAGAACGCATGCGAACGCTTGTTCAAGGACGATTCGGTGGCCATCTTCGTGACAGACGGGCAATATCCGCCCGACCGGCTGCGTGAACTGGCCGAACACTACGAGGTCCCGGTGCTTCGCACCGCGCTGTCCAGCAATGAAGTCATCAATCACCTGCGCTACTACTTCACGCACAAGCTTGCCGAACGCATTACGCTGCACGGCGTGTTTCTTGAAGTCCTCAGCATTGGTCTGCTACTGACCGGGGACAGCGGTGTCGGCAAGAGCGAACTGGCGCTGGAACTGCTGACACGTGGTCACCGCCTGATCGCGGACGACGCACCCGAGTTCGCGCGCATCGCACCTGACATCATCAACGGCAGCTGTCCCCCGCTGCTGCAGGATTTTCTCGAGGTGCGTGGTCTCGGGGTACTCAACATACGCGCGATGTACGGTGACAGCGTCATCAAGAACGGCAAGTATTTGCGCCTGATCATCCATTTGAAGATTGCCGGCGCGGAGACCCTGACGACCGAAGACCGCCTGCAGACCCGCCAGAAGACACGTAGCGTGCTTGGCTTGGAGATCCCGGTGTTTACGCTGCCCGTCGCACCGGGTCGTAACCTTGCCGTCCTGGTGGAGGCCGCTGTCAGAAACCACCTTCTCCGGCGCAACGGTTACAACGCCACCGAGGATCTCGCCGCGCGGCAACGCCGGGCAATGTCTTGACCAAACGTCCCTTTTCCCGCGCGATCCGGCGTCATCACGCGGACACGGGCGAATCAGCCATTGAACACCCGGAATCCGGGTTCCGGATGTCCTGGCATTTCGGGAGACGGGCCTCTCCCGAGTCGTTTCCCGTACCGGTGGCTGTAGCCGGCCACGAGGATAGACAGACAACCACATCATGATGGAACTCGTCGTCGTCAGCGGTCTGTCGGGGTCTGGAAAGACCGTGGCGCTGCACACCCTGGAAGACGAGGAATTTCACTGTATCGATAATCTGCACCCCGGGCTGCTGAAGGCCTTCGTCAGCCAGTTCCGGTCCCAGGAACCTCACCTCTACGACAAGGCGGGAATCGGTATCGACGCCCGTGCCGGAACGGGTGAGTTGCGACAATTCCCGGTATTGCTGAACAAGATCCGCGAATCGGGCGTCGACATCGAGGTCATCTTCCTGCAGGCCGACACCGAGGCCCTGCTGAAACGCTTCAGCGAAACCCGTCGCAAACATCCGCTGACGCGCCAGGGTCTACCCCTGGTTGACGCAATCAACCTGGAACGCTCGCTGCTGGCGGAGGTCGCGCAGAACGCCGACCTCGTCATCGACACCACGAAGACCAACCTCCACCAGCTTCGCGCCATCATCCGCGATCGCGTCGGCCAGCGGGGATCGACACGCATGTCCCTGCTCTTCCAGTCTTTTGGTTACAAGCACGGGGTTCCCAGTGATTCGGATTTCGTGTTCGACGTGCGCTGCCTGCCCAACCCCTACTGGGAACCCGCCCTGCGTGCGCTCACGGGCCAGGACCCTGAAGTCAGGGACTTCCTCGAAAACAGCACGACGGTGGAGGAGATGTTCGAGAGCCTGAACGTTTTCCTGGACACCTGGGTCCCCCGGTTCGCCGCGGAAAACCGGCGATATCTCAGTGTCTCCGTCGGCTGTACCGGAGGGCAGCATCGCTCGGTCTACCTGGTCGAGCGCCTGACAGAGCGCTACAAATCGAATGACACCCTGATGGTAATTTCCCGCCACAGGGAACTTGGAAACCTCTGAAACGAGCGCTTGTCCACGACCCGTCGAAATTACCGTCACCCGGTCCGGACTGTCGGGCGGATTCACGACCGGCGTCGCCCGTTTCAACGGTTCTCGCCGGGAAAAATCGGCCCGGACCCGGCAATAACCGGATCCGGGGTATAGAATTACGTGACAGGACAGACACATATCGACAACGCCATTCCGGGAGCGTCACGACCGTGTCCGTAGGACTGCTGGTCATCACACACGAAGGCATCGGCGACGCACTGCTCAAGACCGCCGAATCGATGCTCGGATTCTGTCCACTACAGGTTGCACTTGTCGAAATCAGCGGATCCTGCGAACCCGATGACATCCATGCTCAGGCGCTCGATATCTGCCAGCGCCTCGACCAGGGACAGGGAGTGCTGGTTCTTACCGACATGTTCGGGTCCACTCCGAGCAATATCGCAAGCCGACTGGTGGACCGGGTCGCCGTCCAGGCCGTGGCGGGCATCAGCCTGCCCATGCTGGTTCGCGTTCTGAACTATCCTACGCTCAACCTCTATGAACTCGTCAACAAGGCGATCACGGGGGGGCATGACGGCATCCTCCTGTGCGACAGTGGCGAATCCGCCTGAACCACGACATGGTGAATCGGGACCTCAAGATCGTAAACAAGCTCGGGATGCACGCCCGGGCCGCGGCCAAGTTCGTCAACCTTGCCTCGACCTTCGAGAGCGAGATCGAACTCGGAAAGGGCGGCCGAATGGTGAACGGAAAGAGCATCATGGGCGTCATGATGCTCGCGGCCAGCCGCGGAACGTCGGTTTCGTTGCGCGTCGAGGGAAGCGACGAGGTGGAGGCGGCCGACAGGCTTGAAGAACTGGTGCGCCAGCGCTTCGGCGAAGAGGAATAGGTGCGTGTCCTGCTTCCGCGCGATCGTCCGTCCCGAGCGATGCACCCCGCACCGCTGGCACGCCTCTGCGACGGGCGCCCACCGCCCCACTGAAACATGACACTCGGACTGAGCGGCATCGGCGTCTCGCGTGGTATCGCCATCGGCAGGCTTGCCAGACTGCACCATGGTACCTCCGACGTGTTCGAACACCGACTCAAACCCGATCAGGTGGAACCCGAAATCGAGCGATTCCAGCGGGCCGTGCAACAGGCGTCGCACCAGCTGCGCGGGCTCCGGGACGCGATCCCCGAGAGCACACCGAGGGATGTCGCGGAGTTTATCGACACGCACCTGCTCATGCTCGACGACGAGATGCTATCCGAGGCGCCGGTCAATATCATCCGCGAACGCCGGTGCAACGCGGAATGGGCCCTGAAGATCCAGCGAGATGACCTGGTCTCGGTCTTCGATCAGATGGAGGACCCCTATCTGCGCACCCGGCGCGACGACGTAAACTATGTCTTTGAGCGCATACTGCGCGGTCTGCAAGGGCATGGAGGCAACGGCGATTCACATAGCCTGACCCACCGTATCGTTGTGGCGGAGGAACTGGGTCCGGCGGACATCGTCTATCTCCAGCACAATCGCATTGCCGGATTCATCACGGAAACCGGCGGGCCGCTGTCTCATTCCGCCATACTCGCACGCAGCCTTAAGATCCCCGCCGTGGTCGGTGTCCACACGGCCACCATGCTTCTCCAGGACAACGAAACCGTCATCATCGATGGCGCTTCGGGAATGGTCCTCGCCGACGCGGACCGCGGTGTCACCGCCGGCTACCGGCGCAAGCTACGCGCGCAGCAGGCGCAGCGCCGGGCGCTCCTCGCCATGCGCAAGGCCCCTACGGTGACGCTCGACCGGCAACACATCGCCCTGCACGCCAACATCGAGTTGCAGGAAGAGATCCGTTCACTCAAGCAGGTCAGCGCCGACGGGGTCGGCCTGTACCGCACGGAATTCCTGTATCTGAAACGGAACCGGCCGGCCGACGAGGAGGAGCAGTTACGCACCTACCGGCGTGTCGTCCGTGCGCTGGCGGGCAAGCCGCTGACCATACGAACGCTGGACCTGGGCGCCGACAAGGATTGCGGCGGCGTGCCCAAAGATCTCCAGGGCCCCAACCCCGCCCTGGGCCTGCGGGCCATCCGGCGCTGCCTCAAGCACGTCGATGCGTTCAAGCCGCAACTGCGCGCCATTCTCCGGGCGGCCGCGTACGGGCCCGTCCGCCTGATGTTCCCGATGCTCACCTCGGTGTCCGAACTCGATGCCGCGCTCGCGCTGCTCGAGCAGGTCAAGCGCGAACTGCGTCGCGAGCGCCGCCGATTCGACAACCGCATCCCGGTGGGCGCCATGATCGAGGTGCCGGCCGCGGCGCTCACGGCTCCCGCGTTCGCCGCCCGGCTCGATTTCATGTCGATCGGCACGAATGATCTCATTCAGTACACCCTCGCCATCGACCGCCTGGACGACGAGGTCAACTACCTCTACGACCCCCTCCACCCCTCCGTACTGGCGCTCATCGGCATGGCGCTGGATGCCGGAAAACAGGCCGGGATCGCGGTCTCGATGTGTGGGGAGATGGCGGGTGACACGCGTTACACCCGGCTGCTGCTCGGGATGGGTCTCAGGGAGTTTTCCGCGCCACCGTCCTCGCTGCTGGAGGTGCGGCAGGTGATCACGAGGAGCCGGATCGATTCGCTACAGGATTCGTGCCGGGAGATTCTGGCCATCAGTGATCAGAAGGAAATAGCGGAGCGCGTAAAACGGTTGAACGCGTTGATCGCTTCGTAGCGTCAGGCGATCGCCGGAAAATGACATACCAGATTACGCCGGATTTTCGTTTGTCATCAAGGCGCGACAACAGGCGCATCGTCGAACGATGGAACGGTTGTCGCAACACAGAGGATGAATGAAAAGACAAGCAAGATAGTATGTCATTTGACAGAAATCGCCTCAGGTCGTTCAGGCCTTCGGCAAGGTCACGCCGGTCTGTCCCTGGTACTTTCCTCCCCGGTCCCGGTAAGAGGTCGCGCAGACCTCGTCGGATTCGAGGAAGATCATCTGCGCCACCCCTTCGTTGGCGTAAATCTTGGCCGGAAGCGTTGTCGTATTCGAAAATTCAAGTGTGACGTGGCCTTCCCACTCGGGTTCCAGGGGCGTGACGTTGACGATGATCCCGCATCTGGCGTAGGTCGATTTCCCCAGACAGATCGTCAGCACGTTGC
>JAYENI010000212.1:0-25777 GCA_034722015.1 Pseudomonadota bacterium | reverse complement strand
AGCGGGTGCTCCGGTCCGACCACGGGTTCGAACGGTAGTGCCAGAACACTAACCGACCGTAGCATCAGTATTCGCCGCCACCGAGTTCTACCTCTCAAGAGGATTGGCCTCCCCGGTTCACACTTCTGGTTTCATGGGCTACTAAACTACAGTGCATCTGCCGCACACTGCCGAGGGGAGCCATTCCAACCACCAATACCGCCTCGCTGACTTTTCGCATCAATCCCGCGCTGAAGAATGCGTTGCGCTTGGCCGCGCAGCAGGAGCACCGCTCCATTGCCAACATGGTGGAGGGGCTGATCCGGGACTATTGCGGGCGCAATGGCATCCCAATCGAAGAGCCGACATCAAAGCCCGGAGAAGGAGAGGAGTGAGAAAAACCAACAACGAAAACAGCAAGGAGCCGAGCCATGGCGGCGATTGACGACCTGATTGCCCAGATCGAGGACAAGGCGCTGCGCGAGCGTCTGCGGATGGAGACCAACCGCATCACCAAGGAGAAGAAGTTCGGCCTGGTGTTCGAGGATCACTTACCGGAGCTGACCCCGATCTACAGCGCCCAGGTGCGCAAGCACAGCAAGGTAGGAATGCGGGGCGGGCCGTTAACCGACCTGTGGCGGGTGCTGTCCGTGCGTGACGGTGAGGCCCATTGCCGCAACATCGGCAGTGGCGAGACGCGGAAGATTCCCGTGGATGACCTGGTGGTCGTGCGCCAGTTCGGCGAGCCGATCTTCCCTGCCCTGGCGCCGGTGGACAAGGTGCAGAACGGGCCGGACGATGCCCCCTGGCACACGCTGATCGAGGCGGACAACTACCACGCCCTGCAACTGCTTGAATACCTTTACGCCGGGAAGGTGGACTGCATCTATATCGACCCGCCGTACAACTCGGGGGCGCGGGACTGGAAGTACAACAATGACTACGTGGACGCCAACGACGCCTGGCGGCATTCCAAGTGGCTGGCGATGATGCAGCGGCGGTTGCGGCTGGCCAAGCGGCTGCTGAATCCCAAGGACAGCGTGCTAATTGTCACCTTCGACGAGAAGGAATACCTTCGGCTTGGTCTGTTGTTGGAGCAGATATTTCCGGATGCAAATATTCAAATGGTCACTTCAGCGATCAATGCGACCGGAACGATCAGAGTAAACGAATTTACGAGAGTAAATGAATATCTGTTCTTCGTGCTGATTGGAGAATCTCGTATTTCGCCAGATACGGTTAATGAAGCAAACAGCGAAGTGCCGTGGAATCTTCTCCAACGTCGAGAAATGCCTTCTCGGCGTGGTGGACCCAAGCCTGGCCCAGATCAGTTCTACCCAATTTATATTGACTTGGAGGCTGGAAAACTCAGGAAAATCGGTGAGCCTATTCCGACAGGCGTAGTTCGTTCAACGGCACCATCGATCAAAGGATGTCTGACATTATTTCCGCTGAAGCCAGACGGCACAGAAATGACTTGGGGTTTAAATCCCGGTAGCCTAAAAAAATTACACGACAAAGGGTTTGTAAAGGTAACAAAAAATACTCGTCGCGGTAGTCAGGGTTACAGCGTTTACTACCTGACAAGCGGTAAAGTGAAAGCCTTGGAAGATGGGTTAGCAGAGATCGTAGGGAAAAATCCAGATGGATCGGTCCGAGCCCGTTACATTGAGGGGCAAAAGGCGATCCCTACTACGATGTGGATGCGTGACAGCCACAATGCTCAGTCGCATGGCACAAAAATTGATATCTAAGTTTATTCCCGGTAGGAAGTTCCCTTTCCCGAAGTCTTTGTATGCAGTTGAGGATGCGCTCAGGTACTTCGTTGCTGACAAGCCTCATGCAACCGTATTGGATTTTTTTTCCGGCTCTGGGACAACCGCCCACGCGGTGATGCGCCTCAACCGCCAGGATAGCGGTCGTCGCCGCTGCATTTCCGTTACCAACAACCTCACCCATGCCTATCTGGTGACCGATTCGGAGGAAGCCTTTCAGGAAATGGCCGGGCAGTTGATCCGCACCATCCATGGCGCGTCCCCTTCGGGCGCACAAGATGCGTCCCGATTCGTTCCTGACGAATCGGTGAAGGTCCCGAATGTGATCCAGCTCTACCGGGATTATCTGGAGAACTTCGTCATCAACAAGGTGGAGGCAGGATGAAGTTCACCCAATATTTCCTCTATACCCGCCGGCGCCCTGACCGGGCTGAAATCAAGCTGGAGTGGGTCGAGGCTGTAAATCGTGAGCCTTTGGCTACGCAAGTGCAGCAGGATGGCAGGATTCGTAAATGGGGTTTCATCGAAGAGGCGGGAAAGTTTTTGCGGATCATTCTGCTGGAAGATGGCGAGACTATCCACAACGCCTTTTTCGACCGCAGTTTTCAGGAGTCAGACCATGAAGATTAAATATTTCGAGGATACCGACACGGCGCACATGGAGTTTTCCGACCATGCGGTGGTGGAGACCCGTGAGATCAACGAGAACCTCTATATCGATCTGGATGTGCGGGGCAATGTGGTCAACATGACCATCGAACATGCCTCGGTTCAGGCCGATATTCGGGAATTTGCGTTTCAGCGGATTTCCGCAGAGGGATAAGGACCATGAAGGTCGGATTGTTCGATTTCCAGGAAGACGCCCTGGCCGAACTGCGCGCCAAGCTGATAGCGGCCCGGCGGCTGGCCTCGGTCGATAATCCACAGGCGGTCTCCTTCTCCGCGCCCACGGGGGCGGGCAAGACCATCGTCATGACCGCGTTGTTCGAGGACATCTTCTTCGGCGAGCCGGGTTTCGATGCCCAATCCGATGCCGCCATCCTGTGGATATCGGACATGCCGGAACTGAATGAACAGACCCGGCTGAAGATCGAGGGCAAGTCGGACCGCATCCGGGTGCGCCAATTGGTGACCATTGATGCCAGCTTCGATGCCGAACGGCTGGAAGGCGGTCATATCTACTTCATGGCCGATTCGAGGAATTGCTATCGGGCACCACACATACGGTGCACAAGGCCTATATACAGGCTGAAGATGTGCGGGAATCGGGACTGCTGAAAGACCGCATTCTGATCCACTATCCGGATTCCGCCAGCCAGGCGGAAATGACCTTGCTTGCCGAAGCCGCGAACCGCTGGCAGGGCATTGAGAAGCGTTGGACGGACTACTGCGAGAATCAGGATGAAAAGGTGGTCTATCCGATCCTGGTGGTTCAGGTGGAGGATGGCAACGACGAGAAGCTGACCAAGACCAACCTGGGCACCAGTCTGGCGACATTGGAAAGTGCCATCAGTCGCCGGTTGCGGGAAGGGGAGGTGGCGCACACCTTCAACGATATTGGCGATCTGGATGTGGATGGCCACCGGGTACGGCGCATCGAGGCATCCCGTATCGAGGAAGAAAAGAACATCGGGGTGGTGCTGTTCAAGATGAGCCTGTCCACCGGCTGGGACTGCCCCCGCGCCGAGGTGATGATGTCCTTCCGCCGGGCGCAGGACCATACCTACATCGCACAGCTTCTCGGGCGCATGGTGCGCACGCCACTGGCAAGGCGGGTGGATGCCGATGCCGCCCTGAATGACGTTCATCTATTCCTTCCCCATTACGATCAGGCCACGGTGGAATCCGTCATTCAGGACTTGAAGAACGTCGAAGACGTGCCGCCGTCCGAGACCGGCACCAGCCGCGAACTGGTGACCCTGTATCGCCGCGACGGCATGGAGAAGGTGTTCGAGGCCATCGGCGAACTGGTGACCTATCGGGTCAACGCCGTGCGCAAGCAAAGCGCCCTACGCCGCTTGATGGGGCTGGGTCGGGGCCTTACCCATGACCGCATCGACGAGGACGCACAGGAAACGGTAAAGGCGCAGATCGTCGGGAAGATGGGCGAGGAAGTGCAACGGTTACGGGATGCCGGGACGCTGGATGATAGGGCCAGGCAGATTACCGGGATCGACCTGAAAACCATCGCCGTGGAGCATGGAACCGGCGTCGCGGAGGATGACGGGGAGTACACCATCGAGGCGGCTTCCGCCGACATTGACCGACACTTTCAGCAGGCGGGACGGTTACTGGGCAACGGGCTGTGCACATGGACTACTGGAGAGCCCAGGGGGAGCGGGACGCCGATGAAGTGAAGGTGGAAGCCGTTGTGTTGGCCCAGGACCACGAGGGGATGAAGCGCCTGGAAGCCTTTGCGGAGGGCGAATTCGATGCGCTCTATGCAAAGCACAAGCGGGATATTGCCAAGCTGAAAGAACAGCGCCAACAGCATTTTCAGCGGTTGCGCCTTGCGACCAGTGTTCCGCAAACGATCCCCTGGGCCTTGCCGGAAACCATCGACTTTCGCCGTTCACCAAAAGCCCCGGAGTACGACAGGCACCTTTTCCTTGAAGACGACAACAAGTTCCGCGCTGATCTTGGAACCTGGGAACAGGAGGTGTTGCAGGAGGAACTGGCCGATACGTCGGTGATCGGTTGGCTGAGGAATGTGGACCGAAAGCCCTGGTCCCTGGAGATTCCCTACGAGGACGCAGGAAGCGTGAAACCCATGTTCCCCGATCTGCTGGTGGTGCGGCAGGACTCAAAGGGTTTTCTGTTCGACATCCTGGAACCCCACGATCCGAGTTTGAAAGACAATGCCGCCAAGGCGCTGGGCCTGGCAAAGTTCGCCGAACAGCACTGGGCCTTATTCGACCGGATTCAACTGATCCGCAAAAAGAAGGGAGTCGATGGGGTGGAGCGGTATTTCCGGCTGGATGTTGGAAACGATGCCGTTCGGAAGAAGGTTTTGGCCGTGACCACCAATAGCCAGCTTGACCAGGTTTTCGATGATGAGGCACTGGTCCGCTAAAGATGCCTCTGGCCTTCCACCCAAATCCCGGCACTGTGCTGATCTGTGACTTCAATACCGGATTCAAGGCTCCGGAGATGAGCTGTTCCATTGTCGGATGGACCCCCGTTCGTTGCCGAGAAAACTGGCTTTGAAGGAGACATGGGCGAAGTGCGATATGCTCGTTACCGTCTCGCTAGATCGGCTAGATCGTGTAATGGTGGGAAGAAATTCAAGCGGAAAGAGGGTTTACGTAGCGAATTCGGTAATCCCTGATGACTTAAAGGCGATCCATCGAGGTGTGATGATTGCCCTAGGGTTGATGGATCCACCTTGATTCATCAGCACTTAGGCGATTGCCGGAAAATGACATACCAGATTGTGCCGGATTTTTGTTCGTCGTCAAGGCGCGACAACAGGCGCATAGTCGATCTATGTAACGGTTGTCGCAACACAGAGGACGGATGAAAAGACAAGCAAGATGGTATGTCATTTGACAGAAATCGCCTTAGGAACCATAATACAGACGTTCCCGATAAATCGGGCTTGTAAGACTACCTGTGGGTAGCAGGCTCCAGTTCGTGATGACAAACTGACTGGGGCCTCTGATCCAAGGCTCTGCATCGAAAGGTGCAGGGCCTTTTGTGTGTCTGGAGGGAGGCACACTTGGATCGTAATCTTCCCCATTTACCGCGCAGCGGCCCGCAGTATGTTGCCTTTCATCGGGTGGGCGGCCCACGGGGAGCCTGTACCGATCGTGCAGTCCCGCCAAACCGTAACGAGACGAAGGCGCCTACCGGACAGGAGTTGACCCGGGGGGGACTGTCTGGCGGTCCCCGACGGTCGGAGGAGGACCAGCGGAGCGGTTCTGACTGGGGAGAATTCTAGCAGGGTGTGTACACCGGTATGTACACCAAGCCCTGAGACCCAACACGAACCAGTACAGGATCAATGGCTTACCACGCGTGTAAACGTTTTGCATCGGCAAGTAACGGCCGGTGGCGGGCTGGATATGAGCATGCCTGGAGGGACTCCACCGACTCAAGTAGAATCCCGTCGAACGATAGCGGCCACATCAGGGGTCGTGCGGCGGAGGCGTTCGGTGTATCCAGGATCAGGGCGAGGTGGTTTCGGCATGAAGGTGCGTCCCGGTACCGCAGGTACCCGCCGCCCTGCCCGCGCTCTGCTGCCCCTATCCAGGCTGACCTTTTCATGAACTTCCCCGAAGCGTTCGATGTCATCGTTGTCGGCGGCGGGCATGCGGGCACCGAGGCGGCACTGGCCTCGGCGCGGTCCGGCGCCAGGACTTTGCTGCTGACCCACAATATCGACACCATTGGCCAGATGAGCTGCAATCCCGCGATCGGCGGGATCGGCAAGAGCCACCTGGTCAAGGAGATCGACGCCATGGGTGGTGTCATGGCGCAGGCGGCGGACCGCGCGGGCATCCATTTCCGGGTGCTCAATCGCCGCAAGGGTCCCGCCGTGCGGGCGACTCGCGCCCAGGCCGACCGGCAGCTCTATCGGGCGGCCATCCGCGATGCGATCGAGTCGCAGCCGGGTCTGGCGTGGTTTCAGAGCGCCGTGGACGACATCGTCGTCGAGGGAAATCACGTGGCCGGTGTGGTCACCCGGCTGGGACTGACGTTTCGCACGCGGGCGGTGGTGCTGACCGTTGGCACCTTTCTGGACGGGAAGATACACGTCGGCGAGGCGGGGCATCCCGGAGGCCGGGCCGGTGATCCGCCAGCCGAGACGCTGGCGCGCCGGTTGCGTGAACTTTCCCCGCGGGTGGGACGACTGAAGACCGGGACGCCACCGCGCATCGACGGGCGAACGGTGGATTTCGATGTCCTGACCGCACAACCCGGTGACGAACCGAGACCCGTGTTCTCCTACCTCGGCGATCCGGGACAACATCCGGCCCAGGTTCACTGTCACATCACCCGCACCAACCCGCGGACCCACGAGATCATCGCCGCGGCGTTGGACCGTTCGCCGATTTACAGCGGTGCGATCGAGGGAGCAGGCCCCCGCTACTGCCCCTCTATCGAGGACAAGATCGTACGCTTCGCCGAGCGCGACTCGCACCAGATCTTTATCGAACCCGAGGGCTTACGTTCCCGCGAGATCTATCCCAACGGCATCTCGACCAGTCTGCCATTCGACGTCCAGTTCTCGCTGGTCCGCAGCATCAGGGGTTTCGAGCGGGCCGCCATCACACGCACCGGTTACGCCATCGAATATGACTACTACGATCCTCGCGGGCTGGGCGCGGACCTCGGCACGCGGGATATCGACGGGCTGTACTTCGCGGGACAGATCAACGGGACGACGGGATACGAGGAGGCCGCCGCACAGGGACTGGTTGCCGGCGTAAACGCGGCGCGCGGGGCTGCGGGCAAGGCGCCGTGGGTCCCGCGGCGCGACGAGGCGTATACGGGTGTAATGATCGACGATCTGGTGACCCGCGGCACGCTCGAACCGTATCGCATGTTCACCAGTCGCGCCGAACATCGTCTCGTCCTGCGCCAGGACAACGCCGACATTCGCCTGACGGAGACGGCGCGTGAACTCGGACTGATCGACGATCGTCGCTGGGCAAGCTTCGAACGCAAGATCGACGCGATCGAGCGGGAGAAGCAGCGGCTACGCGACACCCGGCTGTCTCCCGCCTCTCTTGTCGTGCCAACATCCCGTTCCGGGCTGGATATCGAGCTCAGCCGCGATTTTTCGCTCGAGGAACTGCTGCGCCGCCCGGAGGTCGACTACACTGCCTTGATGAGGTTGCCGGGCGCGGGACCGGGTGTTTCGGACGACCAGGTTGCCGAGCAGGTGGAAATCGAGGCCAGATATTCTGGATACATCGAACGCCAGCGTGAGGAGATCCGTCGGGCCTCACGACAGGAAGGTCTTGCCTTGCCCGGTGAAATCGACTATTCCGGGATCCACGGGTTGTCGAACGAGATCCGGCAGAAGCTGACGGAGACGCGACCCGCCACGATCGGACAGGCTTCGAGGATACCGGGTGTGACACCCGCCGCTATCTCGATCCTGCTCGTCCATTTGAAATCGAAACAGACCAGGATAAAAAAATCCGCTTGAGGGGGAAGGAACCATGTCGTCCAGAATCGTCGTCGCATTGTTGCTGTTTAGTCTGGTTTCCGTGGCATGGGCCACACCGGGACTGGTAACCAAGGTCAGTCCGCATAGCGTGGACGAGACGGTAGAGCGGGTCGAGTCACTGCTTTCGAAGAAGGGTATCCGGGTATTTGCGGTGGTGGACCACCGCAGCAACGCGCAGGGCGCGGGGCTCGAACTGGGAGAGATCACGTTGATCGTGTTCGGTAATCCCAAGCTTGGAACACCGATGATGCAATCCAATCCCACCGTCGGCATCGACCTGCCGATGAAGATCGTCGTCTGGCGAGGCGCGGACGACAAGGTGTACCTGGCGTACAACGATCCGGAGTATCTTGCCGGCAGGCATGGCATCACCGACCGCGACGGTGTGGTAAAGAAGATGTCCGGGGCACTGTCAAACCTGACGGACAAGGCCATCGAGCCCTGAGCGCGGATGCCCTTACCGGGGCGCTCCGCTCGGGGCTCGACGAGTTAGACCTGCGATCCTTGCCACCGGATAGCATCGCGCGGCTTGCCGACTACTTGCTGCTATTGCGGAAGTGGAACCGGGTCCACAATCTGACCGCGATACGCGATCCGCTGAAAATGGTGGGTGTGCACGTGATGGACAGCCTGTCCATTCACCCCTGGGTAACCGGGAAGCGCGCCGTCGATGTGGGCAGCGGGGCCGGGCTGCCCGGCATCCCGTTGTCGCTCATCGAACCCGAACGGCACTGGACCCTGCTGGAGCCGAATACAAAGAGGGCTGGCTTTCTGACCCACGCGGTGATGGAGTTGTCGCTGGAAAACGTGTCGGTCGTGCAGTCGCGCGCCGAGGACGTCGGGCCCGGGATCACCTTTGACTGCGTCGTCTGTCGGGCACTCGGACCGTTGCGGCGGATCCTGCCTCAGGTCCGTAAGCTGCTGGTGCCGGGAGCAAGGATACTGGCGATGAAAGGCCGCATACCGGAAGATGAACTCGACTGCCTGCCGGAAGGGTTTATGATAGCGGCCACACACAGACTGCGGGTGCCTCAACTTGACGCGGAGCGCCACCTGCTGGAAATTTCAGGTACCGACCGTTCATGACCGCGATCTTTGCCATCACCAACCAGAAAGGCGGGGTCGGAAAAACAACGACCAGCATCAATCTGGCGGCGTCGCTCGCCGCGACGAAACGACGCGTCCTGATGATCGATCTCGACCCCCAGGGCAATGCCACGACGGGTAGCGGGATTGACAAGAACTCCCTGCACGCGAGCAGCTCCGATGTGCTGCTGGAGCGCGCCTCGGTGGACGATGCCCTGGTCGAGACCCGTCCGGCCGGGTACTGGCTGCTGCCGGGCGATGCCTCATTGACCATTGCCGAGGTGGAACTGGTGCAGGCCGTGGCGCGGGAGTACCGCCTGAAAAAGGCGCTGAAGGCAGTCGCCGGGCGATTCGATTTTATCCTTATCGATTGCCCGCCGACCCTGAATACGCTCACGGTCAACTCGCTGGTTGCCGCCAGCGGTGTCATCATTCCGATGCAGTGCGAATACTATGCGCTGGAAGGACTGTCGTCGCTGCTGAAGACGATTGAGAGAATCCGGCAGACAGCCAATTCCGGACTCGAGGTCACGGGTCTGCTGCGGACCATGTACGATCCACGGAACAATCTCGCCAACGACGTCTCGGACAAACTCACGACCCATTTTGGACAGCAGGTCTTCCGCACCATCATTCCGCGCAACGTCACGCTGGCGGAGGCGCCCAGCCACGGTGTCCCCGTCCTTCACTACGACAAGTCCTGTCGGGGATCGCTTGCCTATCTCGCGCTCGCGGGAGAGCTTCTGAGGAAGGGGACCGCGCCTGTATCCGAACCCCCGCAGCCGCTGCTCGAGAATGTCTGGCTGAACGCCGAATAGGCAGGCCGGAATTCCACGAGGCAGCGATGAGTAATTGGCGCCATTGAGTCACCGTGACGCCGGGCGGTCCGAACGTACCTCCTCAGCAGGGGAGGATCACCCACAGATCAGACAGGTGATTTATGGTCAAGAAAAGGCGCGGTCTGGGAAACCTCGGTGTCGACGTCCTTCTGAGTTCTGTCGGTGGCGACGCCGCCAATGACGTACAGAAACAATCCCTGGAGGCGGGCAGGGGAGAAGGTATCCGATCCCTGGGTATCGACTCCGTGCAGCGTGGACGTTTCCAGCCGCGGCGCCACTTCCATAGCGAGGCGCTCGAGGAGCTGGCCGCCTCGATTCGAGCCCAGGGGCTTCTGCAACCGGTCGTGGTTCGCGAGATCCCGGGGGGCTATGAGCTCGTGGCGGGGGAGCGCCGATGGCGCGCCGCCAGGATGGCCGGTCTGGAGGAAATCCCGGCGCTCGTCAAGTCGGTACCGGACCAGGCCGCCGCCGCCATCGCCCTGATCGAGAATATCCAGCGCGAGGACCTCAATCCCCTGGAAGAGGCGGGTGCGCTGAAACGCCTGATCGACGAGTTCGGGCTCACGCATCAGGAAGCCGCGGACGGTATCGGGCGCTCCAGGACCGCGGTGAGCAATATCCTGCGCTTGCTGGAACTCGAACGCGAGGCAAGGGATCTGCTGGATCAGGGGAAGCTCGAAATGGGTCACGCCCGTGCACTGCTGGCCCTGCCGGCGGGACGCCAGGCAGAGGCCGCGCGACATGTCGCCGACAAGGGGATGTCCGTCAGGGAGACCGAGGCCTGGGTACGGAAGTTGCTCGATGCAAGCGAAGCCGAACCCCGGAGTCGCTCCCGCGATCCCGATGTCGTGCGCCTCGAGAACTCCCTGGGCGACCGGTTGGGCGCCAGGGTCGATATCCGTTACAACACCAGGGGCAAGGGCAGTCTCGTCATACACTACAACAGTCTCGAGGAGCTGGACGGGCTCCTGGCGCATATCAACTAGAGCACTAGGAGCCTCCGGCGGTCAGCTTCCGCGACGAGTCCCCATCGAACGAGCTTGGCCGCCACGATGATTGCGGTTGAACCCGGGGGAGCGAATCTCTATACTTCTGGGCGGCCCGCGCTGGCGTGCTGTATCTGGGGTATACACTGTCACCCGCCCGGCTATATCGGGCTTCCGGGCCACGCATCCATGCATAACGGTGCTCTTGTCATCCAGGCGGCTCTCGCTGTGATCTGTGCCGCGGTGGTGCTGTTTCTAGCGGATACAGCGTCGGGGCTCGCCGCCGGATACGGTGGCATGCTTGCACTGGCGAACAGCTACCTTCTGGCGAGACGCGTAGAACAAGCGGGGGAACTGGCCAGGTCCAGCCCGACGCAAGGCGTGTATGCATTGTATCTGGGCGCCGTGCAGCGATTTGTCCTCGTGCTGGTGGTGCTCGGAATCGGGATGGGAGTGCTCAAGCTGCCTCCCGGTCCGATGTTGCTGGGGTTCGCCGTGACCCTGGCGGGCTATCTGGTGACTGCCGGGCGTCAGGCGCTGTCGGCGGGTCCGGAACGATAACAGAAGTGAAGAACAGTTCAGGGAGTCACGCGTGAGCAATCCGAGCCAGCCGGCAACGGCGAACCCGGTTGAATACATCCAGCACCATTTGACCAACTGGTGCCTCGGATGTGACCCGGAGACCCACCAGCCGGGCAACATCATCGATTTTTCGGTGATCTTTATCGATACGCTGCTGTTCACCTGGCTGCTGGCCGGGCTGTTGATGTGGATCGCCTGGAAGGTCGGCAAGAATCTCGACCCGGACAAGCCCTCCGGGGCGCAGAACGTGCTGGAGGCGATCGTCGGATTCGTCGATCAGCAGATACGGGACATCTTCCCCGGGCGCAGTCCGATCATCGGGCCACTTGCCCTCACCATCTTTATCTGGGTTTTTATGCTGAACGCCATGGATCTGATTCCCGTCGATCTGCTGCCGTGGATCGCGACGGTGATCGGCGAGCGGGTGTTCGGTGCCGATCCGCACCACGTCTATCTCAAGGTCGTCCCCACGACCAACCTGGACACTACCTTTGCGCTGGCGCTGAGCGTTTTCGCCCTGATCATCTACTACAACATCAAGACCAAGGGCTTGACGGGCTACATCAAGATGTACCTGTTTCACCCGTTCGGGAAGTATCTCATTCCCTTCAACATCGTCATGACGACCGTGGAGGAGGTGTCGAAGCCGGTCAGCCTCGCACTTCGTCTTTTCGGAAACCTGTTTGCCGGGGAATTGCTGTTCCTGCTGATCGCGCTGATATCCTTTTCCTGGTATGTCCTGCCCGGGCAGGTGCTGCTCGGGGGGTTGTGGGCGATCTTCCACATCCTCGTGATTACCTTGCAGGCATTCATCTTCATGCTGTTGACGATCGTGTATCTCGCACTCGCGCAACAGGACGACCACTAAGGCGATTTCTGTCAAATGACATACCAGCCTGCTTATCTTTTCGCCCGCCTTCTTTGTTGTGGCAACAGTGACATAGTTCGACTATGCGCCTGTTGCCACGCCTTGAAAGCGAACGAAAATCCTGCGTAACCTGGTATGTCATTTTCCGGCAATCGACTAACAGTTCCCATTTCATTCGAGGAGACAGTCTCATGAGCCCAGCTGAAGTCGCTATGATCTACGCCTACACCGCACTCGGTGTCGCAGTCATCCTTGCCGCCGCCGGACTCGGGTCCGCGCTGGGGTGGGGTCTGATCTGCTCCAAGTTCATCGAGGGCATCGCCAGGCAGCCGGAGATGCGCCCGCAGCTGACCGGCCAGATGCTGTTCACCGGGGGCCTCATGGAGGCATTCCCCTTCATCGTGCTGGGTATCTCCATGTGGTTCATTTTTGCGAACCCCTTCATCGGCGCGGCCCAGAGCGCACTCGGCGGTTGACCATAACCGGTCGGCACGCAGCGCTAAAAGAATCGAGGGGCTGAAATGAACATCACCGCAACGCTCATAGGGCAGATACTGACATTCGCCGTTCTGGTCTGGTTCATCAAAGGCGTGCTTTGGGAACCGATGCTCAAGGTCCTCGAGGATCGCAAGCGAAAGATAGCGGACGGTCTGGAGGCTGCCGAGCGCGGCCAGCACTCAAAGGAACTGGCTGAGCAAAGGGCGAAAGAGCGTCTCCTGGAAGCCAAGAAACAGGGCGCGGAGATCATCAATCTGGCGCAGAAGCGGGCCGGCGAGATCGTCGAAGAGGCGAAGGTCGCGGCCGGTGAAGAGGCCGAGCGCATCAAGCAGGGCGCCCAGGCCGATATCACGCTGGAGATGAACCGGGCTCGGGAACAGCTACGGCAGCAGGTTTCGAAGATCGCGATACAGGGCGCGGAGCGCCTGCTGGAGCGCGAGGTCGACGAGACGGCCAATGCCCAGCTCCTCGACGAACTCGCCGCCCAGATTTGAGTAGATACGAATGTCCGAGCTGATCACCGTAGCAAGACCCTATGCACGCGCCGCATTTTCCATCGCAATGGACAGCCGGCGTCTCCAGGAATGGTCCGACATGCTCGAGTTCATGTCGGTGGTTTCGCAAGACCCCGACCTGCAGGCCGTTGCGGATAACCCCAAGATGACCACGGATCAGGTTGGCGAGCTGTGCGTTGGCATCTGCGAGGACCGGGTCGATGAACAGGGTGCCAATTTCGTACGTCTTCTCGCCGAGAACCGGAGACTCGGGCTGTTACCCGAGGTTCGCGAACTCTACGAGCAGTACCGGGCAGACGAGGCTGGCCAGATCGAGGCCCAGGTGATCTCTGCGCGGGAACCGGACGAAAATCAATTGACAGCCATCGGCGAAGCATTGAGAAAACGCCTGGGAATGGACGTAAAACTCACCGTGAGCATCGACCCGGGCTTGCTTGGTGGCGCCGTCATCAAGGCGGGTGACCTGGTGATCGACGGATCGCTACGCGGAAAACTTGAACGGCTTTCGGGCGCACTGACCCGCTAGTCCCTCCCCGGGCTACGAGAGGATTCTGGAATGCAGCTAAACCCAACAGAAATCAGCGATTTAATCAAACAGCGGATCGAGCGGTTCGATGTCGTTGCCGAGGCCCGAACCGAAGGTTCGATCGTCGAGGTAACCGACGGTATCGTCAGGATCCAGGGACTCGCCGACGTCATGGCCGGTGAAATGATAGCGTTTCCCGGTGACACCTACGGGCTGGCGCTTAACCTGGAGCGGGATTCGGTCGGGGCCGTGGTGCTCGGCGACTACGAACACATCTCCGAGGGTGACACCGCCAGGTGTACCGGGCGCATCCTTCAGGTTCCGGTGGGAGAGAATCTGCTGGGACGCGTCGTCAATTCCCTTGGCCAGCCGATCGACGGCAAGGCGCCCGCGGATACGGACCAGTTTTCGCCGATCGAAAAGATCGCGCCGGGTGTCATCGAACGTCAGTCGGTGTCGCAGCCGGTACAGACGGGTCTCAAGTCCATCGACGCGATGACGCCGATCGGGCGTGGCCAGCGCGAGTTGATCATCGGTGACCGCCAGACCGGAAAGACCGCCATCGCGATCGACACGATCATCAATCAGAAGGGAACCGGCATCAAGTGCATCTACGTTGCCATCGGCCAGAAGGCCTCGTCGGTGGCAAACGTCGTGGCGAAGCTCGAGGAGCATGGCGCCATGGAACACACCATCGTGGTTGCCGCCACCGCTTCTGAATCCGCCGCCCTGCAGTACATCGCCCCCTATGCCGGTTGTGCCATGGGTGAGTATTTCCGCGATCGGGGCGAAGATGCGCTGATTATTTATGATGATCTGACGAAACAGGCGTGGGCCTATCGTCAGGTGTCGCTGCTGCTGCGCAGGCCACCGGGCCGTGAGGCGTATCCAGGTGACGTGTTCTATCTGCACTCACGACTGCTTGAACGAGCGGCCCGCGTCAACACCGACTATGTTGAACGGGTCTCCGGGGGCAGCGTCAAGGGCCGGACGGGCTCGTTGACCGCCCTTCCGATCATCGAAACACAGGCCGGCGATGTGTCTGCATTCGTACCGACCAATGTGATCTCGATCACCGACGGTCAGATCTTCCTCGAATCGGATCTGTTCAATGCCGGTATTCGACCTGCCATCAACGCCGGTCTTTCGGTATCGCGAGTGGGCGGCGCGGCGCAGACCAAGATCATCAAGAAACTCGGCGGCGGCGTGCGCCTCTCCCTCGCGCAGTACCGCGAGCTGGCGGCATTTTCCCAGTTTGCCTCCGACCTCGACGAGCAGACCCGCAAGCAGCTCGAACGGGGTGAACGCGTTACCGAGCTGATGAAGCAGAAGCAGTATTCACCGCTCAGCGTGGGTGGAATGGCAGTGTCGCTGTTCGCGGCCGACCAGGGGTATCTCGACGATGTGGACGTCGCCAAGATCGTCGATTTCGAGGCGGCGATGCACTCCTACCTGAATGCCGAACACGCTGACCTGATGGAAAAGATCAACGAGAGCGGCGACTATGACGACGAGATCGAGGCGGCGATACGGGGCGCGCTGGACGCCTTCAAGAAGGAAAGCGTGTGGTAGCCGTGGCAATTCTCAGGTCGCAGTCAGTCGATCGTATTAGCGGAAAGGGGACTTTCGGGTAATGTCCGGCGAAAAAGAGATTCGCACACAGATCAAGAGTATCCAGAGTACTCAGAAGATCACCAAGGCGATGGAGATGGTCGCCGCCAGCAAGATGCGCAGGGCGCAGGAGCGGATGCTGGCGTCGCGGCCCTATGCGCAAAAGATGAGCAACGTCATCGGCCATCTCGCCATGGCGCATCCCGAGTACTGTCACCCCTATCTCATCGAGAGGGAAACCGTGAACAGCGTGGGGTTCATCGTCATATCGACTGATCGCGGTTTGTGCGGCGGGCTGAATATCAATCTGTTCAAGGCCGCCCTGCGTGAAGTGACCGAATGGAAGGAGAAGGGTGCGGAAATCAGTTTCTGCCTCATCGGTACAAAGGCGAATTCCTTTTTCCGTCGCTTCGGCGCGCCGGTTCTGGGAAAGGCGGAGCATCTGGGAGACCGCCCGCGTATCTCGGACCTGATTGGTCCAATCAAGATCATGCTCGACGCCTACGACGAGGGAAAAATCGACCGCCTGTTCCTGGTCGAGAACGTGTTCGTCAATACGATGACGCAGACGCCCAGGGTGAAGACCCTTGTTCCCGTTGCGCGTTCACCCGACGAGGAACTCAAGCATCACTGGGACTATCTGTACGAACCGGACTCCCGGGAAGTGCTTGATGGTCTGCTGATGCGATACGTCGAGTCGCTGGTGTATCAGGGCGTAGTGGAGAATATCGGATGCGAGATGGCCGCGCGTATGGTGGCCATGAAGGCAGCCACCGACAACGCCGGTTCGCTGATCGACGAACTTCAGCTGATCTACAACAAGGCCCGTCAGGCGTCCATTACGCAGGAATTGTCGGAAATCGTCGGCGGCGCGGCGGCGGTCTAGGCGGAGTTGTCCGGGAGTGGGGAGTCGGGCTTTCGCCTCCCGTCAACGGGAGGCTGCATCGGCGCGGATTTCCGTTGACGAGTTCAGTAACAGAATCAGCGGTTCCCTCATGGGTCCCGCGAAACAGAAAACGAATTCAATCGTGAGGATTTGAGCATGGGTTCAGGACAAATCGTGCAGATTATCGGAGCGGTGGTCGACGTGGAATTTCCGCGTGACGCCCTGCCGAAGGTCTACGATGCGTTGCTCGTAGAAGGTGAAGAACTGACACTGGAGGTGCAGCAACAACTGGGCGACGGGGTGGTACGTACCATCGCAATGGGTTCGACGGACGGCCTGAAACGTGGGGTCGCGGTGAACGGCACCGATGCGCCAATCTCCGTGCCGGTGGGCCAGGCGACACTCGGTCGCATTCTGGATGTACTGGGCAAACCCGTCGACGAAGCCGGACCCGTCGCCACCGAGGAGCGCAAGCCCATCCACCGGAAGGCGCCCACCTTTGCAGAACAGTCTCCCTCGATCGAGATATTCGAGACCGGCATCAAGGTCATCGACCTGATCATGCCCATCGCCAAGGGCGGCAAGATCGGGCTGTTCGGTGGTGCGGGCGTTGGCAAGACCGTGGCGCTCATGGAACTGATTCGGAACATCGCCATCGAGCACAGCGGGTTCTCGGTCTTCGCAGGGGTCGGTGAGCGAACCCGCGAAGGTAACGACTTCTATCATGAGATGAAGGAGTCCGACGTCCTGGAAAAGGTCGCGCTGGTCTACGGACAGATGAACGAACCGCCGGGAAACCGTCTTCGCGTGGCATTGACGGGCCTGACCATCGCTGAGAACTTTCGCGACGAGGGTCGCGACGTACTGATGTTCATCGACAATATCTACCGCTACACGCTGGCCGGAACGGAAGTGTCCGCGCTGCTGGGGCGCATGCCGTCCGCGGTGGGTTACCAGCCGACGCTTGCCGCGGAGATGGGCGTCCTGCAGGAGCGCATCGCGTCGACGCGTACCGGATCGATCACATCGTTCCAGGCCGTCTACGTCCCCGCGGATGACCTGACCGATCCCTCCCCCGCCACGACATTCGCGCATCTGGACGCAACGCTCGTCCTCTCGCGCCAGATTGCGGAGCTGGGTATCTATCCCGCGGTCGATCCTCTCGATTCGACCAGTCGGCAGCTCGACCCTCTGGTGGTGGGACAGGAGCACTACGACACGGCCCGTGCGGTGCAGGGCACGCTGCAGCGGTACAAGGAGCTCAAGGACATCATTGCCATTCTTGGCATGGACGAGTTGTCCGAGGACGACAAGCTGGTCGTCGCCAGGGCCCGAAAGATGCAGCGCTTCCTTTCCCAGCCGTTTTTCGTCGCCGAGGTGTTTACGGGTTCGCCCGGGAAATACGTCAGCCTGAAGGACACCATACGGGGTTTTCAGGGTATCGCGAATGGCGAGTATGACCATCTGCCCGAACAGGCCTTCTACATGGTCGGAGGCATCGAAGAGGCCGTTGAGAAGGGAGAGACCCTCTGACGATCGGGTTCGGTCAGGATAGCGGGTAACAATATTATGGCGATTACATTGCATTGCGATATCGTCAGTGCCGAAGAAGAGATTTTTTCAGGGACTGTCGAGATGGTTTTCGCACCGGCGGAGATGGGTGAGGTCGGCATCATGCCGCGTCATTCGCCGCTGATTACCCGGCTGAAACCCGGAGAGGTGCGGGTTCAGCGGGAGGGAGAGGAGGAGGCCTACTTCTATGTCTCCGGCGGGATGCTTGAGGTTCAGCCGCATGTCGTGACTATCCTGGCCGACACGGCCATCCGCGCCCACGACCTCGACGAAGCCAAGGCCATGGAGGCCAAGCAGCACGCGGAAGATGTCCTGGCCAGCAAGCAGACCGAATTCGAGGAAGCCAGGGCACTGGCAGAGCTTGCCGAGGCCGCGGCGCAACTCAGGATGCTGCAAAAGTTCCGCACACGCCGCTAGCAGTGTGGCGCGTGGCGGCTGGTACGCCAACGACAAACTGATTTCCTTCCCTGCATATACCCACTTCTTCCGGGCTCATGTCGGGATTTCCGTTCCCGGCCCTGCACGGGTTCCGGTCTGACTACCCTATGCGCCGTCCGGCGCGCCATAGATCACTGATGGCAACCACGTCGCCAGTTCAGGCCATGCCGCCAGCAGCATCAGGGCAATGATCTGGATTGCGATGAATGGCATGACACCGCGATAGATGTCCGAGGTGGTGACCTCCATCGGTGCGACGCCGCGAAGATAAAAGAGTGCGAACCCGAACGGCGGTGTCAGAAAGGAGGTCTGCAGGTTGACCGCGATCATGATGCCAAGCCAGACAGGGTCAATTCCCATCGCCAGCAGGACGGGTCCGACGATCGGCACCACCACAAAGGTGATCTCGATGAAATCGAGTACGAAACCGAGCGTGAACATGATCAGCATCACGACAACGATGGCGCCGAACTTCCCGCCCGGTAGTCGGGTCAGCAATTCATGCACCGCGTCGTCGCCGCCGAAGCCGCGAAAAACCAGCGAGAACACCGATGCGCCGATCAGGATCAGGAACACCATACTGGTGACGCGCACCGTCGAGCGCATGATCTCCCGCAGGCGGTCCAGATCGATCTGGCGGTTGACCAGGGCCAGAAGCAAGGCCCCGACGGCTCCCACCGACGCCGCCTCGGTCGGCGTGGCCAATCCGCCGATGATGGAGCCCAGGACCAGGACGATGAGGATCAGCGGGGGCAACAAGGCCCTCAGCATATCCATTACGTCGGTCCTTTCGGCGGTTTCACTTTCCCGTCCCGACGGCATGCTCGACGGACGCAGCCTCGCCATCGCCACGATGTAGAGCAGGTAGAGCGCGACGAGCAACAGACCGGGCAGGATGGCGCCGGCGAACAGGTCGCCGACGGAAACGGTCTCGGGTGCAAAGATGCCACGGTCGAGCTGTGACTGCTGGTAGGCCGAGGAGATGACGTCGCCCAGCAGGACCAGTACGATCGACGGGGGAATGATCTGGCCCAGGGTGCCCGAGGCGCAGATCGTGCCGCTGGCGATGCGGGGATCATAGCCGCGTTTCAGCATCGTCGGCAGGGACAGCAGACCCATCGTGACTACGGTGGCGCCGACGATTCCGGTACTCGCGGCCATCAGCATCCCGACCAGGGTGACGGAAATGCCCAGCCCGCCGGGCCTCGCGCCGAACAGGCGTTCCATCGATTCCAGCAGGTTCTCGGCGATTCGCGAACGTTCCAGGGTGACCCCCATGAAAACGAACAGTGGCACGGCGATCAGCGTCACATTGCTCATGATCCCGAAGACGCGGCTGGGCAGCGCCTGCAGATAGGCCGGATCGAAACCGCCCGCGACCGTGCCCGCCAGGGCAAACAGGAGTGACACCCCGCCCAGTGTGAATGCCACGGGATAGCCCGCCAGCAGGACCAGTACAACGCAGCCGAACAGTGCCAGCGCCATCATGGGTCAGGCTCCCTTTTTTTCCCGTGAGGCGATGGTGACGAGACTCCCGGCCAGGATGGCAAGTCCTTGCACAATCAGAAGTACCGACATCAACGGAATGAGGGTCTTCAGCAGGTAGACTCCGGGAAGACCGCCGGCTTCGCGCGATCCTTCCTGCAGGAGCCAGGAGACCCTGACGTAGTCCCAACTGGACCAGATTAGAAACACGCACAGGGGGAAGAGAAACAGCACTGTACCGAGGAGATCCACCCAGGCGCGTCCGCGAGGGCCAAACTTCCGGTAGAAGATATCCACTCGAACATGGGCATCTCGCTGCAGCGTGTAGGCGGCGCCGACCATGAACACGGTGGCGTGCAGATAGGTCACGGATTCCTGCATGGCGATCCAGCCCAGATCGAATCCGTAACGCAACACGACGACGAGAAACGTCACCACGACCGTCGCCAGGGTGAACCAGGCGATGGCCGGTCCGATCCACGCATTGATCCCGTCCAGGCCCCGTTGCGCCTTCCTTAGCGTATCGATCACTCAGTGATGTCCCTCAATCTCTGTTGCCAGTGCCCTGATTGCGCGGAATATTAGCAGAACGCAGGGGGAAATTGAGCAGGGTATGCGGGGGCCAGACCCCGCGCCGGCTGTGTTTGTCAACGTCGAAGCGGTATGATTCAGCGCGATTCCCTGACACACCTCCCGGCCCCCCGACCCATGCCGAAAGCCGCACCGGATCATCCGCCCCTCGTTCTCGTCGACGGGTCCTCGTATCTCTATCGCGCGTATCACGCCCTGCCGGCACTCAGCAACGGCAAGGGACGTCCGACCGGGGCCGTATACGGGGTCACGGCCATGCTGAAGAAGCTGATGTCGGATTTTCGGCCCGCGCAGATGGCGGTCGTCTTCGACGCCAGGGGAAAGACCTTTCGCCACGACCTCTACCCCGACTACAAGGCCAATCGACCGCCGATGCCGGACGATCTGAGTCAGCAGGTAGAGCCGTTGCTGGAACTGGTGGAGGCATTGGGATTGCCGCTGCTCCGGATCGAGGGTGTCGAGGCCGACGATGTGATCGGCACATTGACGAGGGCCGCACACGAGAAAGGGATGCAGGTCGTCATATCAACCGGCGACAAGGACATGGCCCAGGTCGTGCGGGACGGGGTCACACTCGTGAATACCATGAACAATACCCGCATGGACGCACAGGGCGTGGAGGACAAGTTCGGGGTGGCGCCAGAGCAGATCGTCGACTACCTGGCCCTGATGGGCGACAAGGTCGACAACATCCCCGGTGTACCCGGTGTGGGACCCAAAACCGCCGCGCGCTGGCTGAAGACCTACGGGTCACTGGACGCGCTCCTCGAACGTGCGGATGAGGTCAAGGGCAAGGCCGGCGAGAAACTTCGCGAGGCGGCGCCGGGCCTGCCCTTGTCGAAACGACTGGCAACCATAGACAGCGGACTGGACGTTGGCATGACGCCGGACGACCTGGACCTCCGGGACCCAGACCAGGAAAGATTGCGAGGGCTCTACACCGAACTGGAGTTCAGGAACTGGCTCAAGGAACTCGAGCCGGGCGACGGGGCGGCAGGCGACGAGCCCGGGAACACGGCGCGGTATTCGCTCATCCTTTCCGTTGATGAACTCCGGCAATGGGTCTCCCGGCTCCGCGGGCAAACCCTGATGGCCTTTGACACCGAAACGACCAGTCTGAACTACATGGAGGCCAGGGTGGTGGGCATGTCGTTTTCGGTTGCTTCAGGGGAAGGCGCGTACCTGCCTTTTGGACACGACGATCCGTCTGAACCCGGCCAGCTCGATGAAGCCACGGTCATGGAAGTCATCAAGCCGCTGCTCGAGGATGCGGCGCTCGCCAAGCTCGGGCACAACCTCAAGTACGACGCCAGCGTACTGGCCAATCATGCGGTCTCACTGCGCGGCATCACCCACGACACCATGCTCGAGTCCTACGTGCTGAATTCCACGGCCAGCCGTCACGACCTCGATACCCTGTGCGAAAAGCACCTGGGGCACACGAACATTCACTTCGAAGACGTAGCCGGCAAGGGTGCAAAGCAGGTTACCTTTGACAAGGTCCCCCTGGCCAGGGCAGCCCCCTATGCGGCGGAAGACGCCGACATGACATACAGGCTGCACGAAGTCTTCTGGCCCAGGCTGAGAGAGACCGATGCCCAGCGGCACCTGTACGAAGAGATAGAGATCCCGCTGATTTCGGTCCTTTCACGCGTCGAGCGCAACGGTGTGCTGGTCGACAGCGCCCTCCTGGAGAAGCAGAGCGAGGAACTCGCCGGGCGCATGGCGCAGATCGAAAAGGAAGCGATGGCGGCGGCCGGTGAATCGTTCAACATCGGCTCGACAAAACAGCTCCAGACGATTCTGTTCGAGAAACACGGGCTTCCGGTCCTGCGCAAGACGCCCAAGGGTCAGCCGTCCACGGCCGAGGACGTGCTGCAGGAACTGTCGGTCGAGTACGACCTGCCGCGACTCGTGCTGGAGTTCCGGTCGCTCAGCAAGCTCAGGTCGACCTATACCACCAAACTGGCGTCCATGATTGAGCCTCGTACCGGGAGGGTGCACACCTCGTATCACCAGGCCGTGGCTTCCACCGGGCGCCTTTCGTCCGCGGACCCCAATCTGCAGAACATCCCGACCCGAACCTCAGAGGGAAGAAGGATTCGCCAGGCCTTCATTGCACCACCCGGACACCGCATCCTGGCGGCGGACTATTCCCAGATCGAGTTGAGGATCATGGCCCATCTCTCCGGTGACGAGGGCCTGCAAGCGGCCTTTCGCGCCGGTCTCGACGTTCACAGTGCGACCGCTGCCGAGGTTTTCGGGGTCTCTGCCGAGGAGGTAAACGACGAGCGGCGTCGGGCAGCCAAGGCCATTAATTTCGGTCTGATCTACGGGATGTCGGCCTTCGGACTTGCCCGGCAGCTCGGGATCGAGCGCGCCGCGGCGCAGGAATATGTCGATCTCTATTTTGCGCGTTACCCTGGTGTGAAGGCCTATATGGAGGAGACCCGGGAACGGGCCAGGCAGCAGGGCTATGTCGAAACCCTGTTCGGCCGCCGGCTGTATCTGCCCGAGATCAACTCAAGAAACACCCAGAGAAGACAGTATGCCGAGCGAACCGCGATCAACGCACCAATGCAGGGCACGGCCGCGGACATCATCAAACGCGCAATGATTTCCGTCGACGACTGGCTGATCTCCTCGCGTGCGGGGGCAAGGATGATCATGCAGGTCCATGACGAGCTGGTTTTCGAGGTCGAATCGGAGCAGACAACGGACCTGAAGGACAATGTGGTGCGGCTGATGTCTTCCGCTGCCGAGTTGTCGGTACCCCTGGTTGTCGACGTGGGCGAGGGCAGAAACTGGGACGAGGCGCATTGAATCATTCGTGGTTTTCACCTCCGGCGCCTGGTCGTCCCACGTGCCGACGGTTTTGGGCGCTATCGCGAAGTAGTTAAATTCCCTTTCCTGTTCAACGAGTTAATGATAACCTTTATCATATTCCAGGTTTATGGGCATGCGATATGTCAAGCCAATCGGGCTGTTTCGTGACCGTTGTTCCAGAATTTCATACCGTTCGTTCTGGTGGCACAGACGTCACCGAAATCTATAATTATAATTTCCACCCACAACAAGAGTAGTTCGCCGGGGCCGGATGGTCCCTACAGGCGGCTTACACGGATCTTCGAACCGCAGGCGAAATGTGCTGTGCGGACGAAGCGACCGGAACGGAACAGTAAGACTAGCGCAGTAGAGGGTGGAAATCGTATGTTGTTGAATATTGGACGCGTTGCGCTCGGAGCGGCGTTTCTGGCGGGTAGTTTCGCTAACTCAGTGGTAGCTGACGAATACCCGATTATCAATACGAATCTCAAGCAGTTCTTGTCCAGCTCGGGTCACGAAGGCAATTCAAATCTCGACACAGCCGGCTGGACTGGCAAGCATTATGCCGGATTGTCCGTGGAACATTCCGCCCGCATGACAGACGATCGCTTGGGAAACGCCGAGCTTGGCATGTTTATCGGGGACAACGTCGATCGGTATTATGATCCGGCCAAAGCACATGGCCTGGATCAGAAACCGGTCGGAATGTACATGAAATTCAGATTCTAGTGCTCTTCCCTTGTTGGTGTGTCAGGTTTCGCGAACCGGGTAATACGCGAAACTCGGATTCCGTCGACAATGAACTTTTCAGCGGCTTGTTCGTCTATCAATATTAAGCGCTGTAGCCCGGCGCTTCCCGCTTCCCTCCCTGAGCGGGTATGTGGCTCGGAATCCCCCAAAACCGAGCCCCTCCAACCCCGGTGTGCGTCTCCCTATACACACCGGGGTTTTTTTCGTCTGAAAACAATGTCTTGACCGTCGCTCATGGGCGGGCAATGTGCCGCTATCGCGCACTCAGCCAGGTCACGATGACCCGCCTCGCTTCGTCCAGACCGGTACGGTCGCGGGCGGAAAAAAGCTGCGCCCCGGTTCCCGAGCCATCCAGATCGGCCCTTACGGCACGCAGGGTCTCACGCAGCTTGCCGCGCCTGAGTTTGTCCGATTTGGTCAGCAGCACGTGAACCGGGATCTGGTGATGCGCGCACCAGTTCAGGAACTGTGTATCGTCCGGTTTCATGGGGTGTCTGACGTCCATCAGCAGAATCAATCCTTTCAGGCTTCGGCGGCGGGAAAGGTAGCTCTCGATAAACATCTTCCACTTCCGGCGGGTTTGTTCCGGAACGCGGGCGAATCCGTAACCGGGAAGGTCCACGAGCCGGTGGGAGTCATCGATCGCGAAGAAGTTCAACATCTGTGTTCGCCCGGGTGTGCGACTGATCCGGGCAAGCGCCTTGCGGTTACACAGGGTGTTGAGCGCGCTTGATTTTCCGGCGTTCGATCTCCCGGCAAAGGCTACTTCGGCCCCGTTGTCCGGCGGAAAGCGCGAGGGGTGTACCGCACTCCCCTGATAGCTCGCATTGCCGAGATGAAACGACCCGTGGTCCTTTTTTTGAGTAGGATTGTGCATGACGGTGTTTTTGCGGCCACTGGGTGATTATGTTATACAGTTCAGCCAATTTTTCTGGCATTCGGCAACGCGATAGAGAAGCGTACTGCCGGTTGTGAATGACGAGAATTCTGGAGATGGGCACGCTATGAGATTGATCAATGTATTTTTCCTGATTGGCTTGGTAGCCACTTCCGCCGCGGCGTCTGAAGCCGTTGGAGACGCGGCAGCCGGTAAGGACAAGTCTGCGGCATGCGCCGCCTGTCATGGTACGGACGGAAACAGCGCGAACCCGGAGTGGCCCAAGCTGGCCGGCCAGGGTGAATTGTATCTCTATCAGCAGCTTGTCGACTTCAAGAGTAACAAGCGCGAGGCAGCGCTCATGGCGGGTCCCGTGGCGTCGCTGTCCGATCAGGACATGAAGGACCTTGCCGCGTACTTCGCCAGCCAGACCCGGACACCGGGCAGCGCCGATCCCCTGAAGGTTTCGCTGGGCGAACAGGTTTACCGGGGAGGTGACGAGGATCGCGGTGTGTCTTCCTGCATGGGTTGTCACGGGCCCACCGGGGCGGGCAATCCGCCGGCGGGTTTCCCCGCGGTTTCCGGACAACAGGAACAGTACGTCGTCAACCAGCTGCGTGCGTATCGCGATGGTTTGCGCCGGACGGACCCCTCGGCGATGATGCGTGACGTGGCCGGCCGCATGACCAACGAGGAGATCGAGGCGGTCGCATCCTATATCGCAGGACTTCACTGAGAGGTAACACGGCGTGTCGACAAAGTCATTGCCCGGAGTTGTACTACTACTACTACTGCTGCTGACGGCCACGGCGCTGGCGCGCACGGACTCGATAGACGAGGGAATCGATTACGAGCGGCTGGGTGTCGCGGTACCCACGGACGTCGAGCCTGGACAGGTGGAGGTCCTGG
>JAYENI010000211.1:0-6723 GCA_034722015.1 Pseudomonadota bacterium | reverse complement strand
TGAGCGCAAGCCCCTGCAGTAGGTAAGAATAAACACCTAGGAGCCTGTCCGGGAATGGAAGTGCTACTGCGGAAAAGCCTCGCGACGAACCCCATTCTCGGACAGGTTCCTGGATTCAACTCGTAAGTGCAAGCTAGACGGTCACGTGGTCCTGACCCTCGAGTTCCGGAGCGGCGTGGGTCAGATCAGCCGGGTTGCCTCCGCGGCCACTCTATCGAACCCGGAATCCACCTCGACGGACTCTCCGTGCCTGACAGCCCGATTGAAGTCACCCATCTGATCGGGTTCCCAGGGTTGCCAGCCGCGATGGATCGTCCGAAACTCCGAGAGAGGCGTGGCAAGCGCCCTCGCGCTGTGGCCGCCACGTCCCAAGGGTTCCACCGGTTTCTCCGGGTGGGATGCCCCGCGCAGGAGGCTGAAGTTGCTCAGGCAGTGCAAATTGGTATAACCGGGTGATGCGTCGTCCATTGCGGAAGTACGCAATATTCCGGATTGCTAATATTCCGGTCCGAAGCGATAATACCTTGATGAGATAGGTGGTTGGTTCGACACAGTTCCAACAAGCGATGCCTGCTCTCATACAGATTCACGTACGCGACACACGAACACCGGAATCGCGACGTTACGGCGACTGAAGATCCGTGGCAATACGGATTATCCAATCATGGGGGTAGTGGTCGATCGCGAGATACCGCAGAGTGAGCTTGTCAATTGGTGACCGCGTCGTTATCGTGCGCCGCGTATTGTTCAAAGCCACATCGGACTCGTCGGCTCATTGAGTTTTCCGGAGTCTGTCTGCTTGATATCTCTATCACACAAGGTCCTCCTGATACCGGATTCCAGCCTGGGCGCCGCCCGAATAGAATCCGCATCGCGGTGCTTGCGCCAGCGAGGGCCCGGTCCCACCGCGAGACGTTCGCTCCGGCGTCCGCATCCCACCAGAGGACGGGAGAGGTCATGAAGGTGGCGATCCTGGCGGGGGGGCGCGGTACACGGCTTGCCGAGGAAACGGAGGTCCGGCCAAAGCCCCTGGTCGAGATCGGTGGCCGGCCGATCCTCTGGCATATCATGAAGCACTATTCGGGGTTCGGATTTAACGAATTTGTCATTGCGCTGGGATATAAGGGCAAGTTGATCCGCGAAGCATTTGATTCGGATGGTCCCTGGGGTCACGGTGACGGCAACGGGGTGCCCTGGTCCGTCAGTCTGGTGGATACGGGTGAGGACACCCTGACCGGCGGCCGTATCAAGCGGCTTGCGCCCTTCCTTGGAGAAGAGACCTTTTTCCTGACCTGGGGGGACGGCGTGTCGAATATCGATCTCTCGCGCCTGCTCGCCTTCCACCGGTCCCATGGGCGACTTGCCACACTCTCGGCCGTTCGCCCCCCCGCGCGTTTCGGGCGGCTGCAGCTCGATGGCGACCGCGTGAATGCCTTTGAGGAAAAACCCCCCGGTTCGGAAGGCTGGATCAACGGGGCGTTTTTCGTTCTCGAGTCCGGCGTATTCAATTACATCGAAGGCGACGCCACACAGTGGGAAAAAGAGCCGATGGAACGGCTTGCCGCCGACGGGGAACTGATGGCGTATCGCCACCACGACTTCTGGCAGTGCATGGACACGGTCCACGACCGGAACCTGCTGCAGGGATACTGGGATTCGGGCGATGTGCCGTGGAAGGTCTGGACATAGAAAAACTATTAGAGAAGGTGAAACGATGAACGGAAAGGTACTTGTGACGGGGAGCGCCGGTTATATCGGCTCGGTGCTGATGCCGATGCTGCGCGACACGGGGCACGACGCGGTGGGCCTGGACTCCTGTGTCTTCGAGCGTAGCCGCCTGCCGGTTTTCGAGGACGAGGGACCCATGCGGGTCATGGACGTTCGGGATATCGGCATCCGGGACCTCGAGGGTTTCGACGCGATTATCCACCTGGCGGGCATGAGCAATGACCCGCTGGGCAGCCACGACCCTGAGGTGACCGACGACATCAACCACGTCGCGGCCGTGTCCCTGGCCAGGAAGGCGAAGCAGGCCGGGGTCGACCGATTCGTGTTCGCGTCGAGTTGCAGCAACTACGGCGCGTTTGGTGACGACTGGATCACAGAGGATTCCGGGTTTCGGCCGCAGAAGCCCTACGCCGACTCCAAGGTGGCGGCGGAGGAGGGCATGCTGCGGCTGGCCGACGATCACTTCTGTCCGGTATTCATGCGCGCCTCGACGGCGTACGGGGTTTCTCCGATGCTCCGCTTTGATCTCGTGGTGAACAATCTGACGGCGTGGGCGATCGCGAAAAAGCGGGTCTATCTGAAGAGTACGGGTAATGCCTGGCGCCCGGTGGTCCACATCGAGGACATCTCCAGGGCCTACATCGCCGCCATGGAGGCGCCGCGCGAGGACGTCTTCTGCGAATCGTTCAATATCGGCACCACCGCCGAAAACTACCGGGTAAGTGAACTGGCCGAGATCGTGGAGGAGGTGGTCGGTGATTGCGTCATCGATTATGCACCCGACGCGAGGCCGGACCCCAGTTCCTACCGGGTCGACTGCAACAAGATTGCCAGGGTGCTGCCCGCGTTCAAGCCGCAATGGACGATGCGCCGCGGTGTCGCGGAACTCGTGGACCTGTATCGCCGATTCGAGCTGGATCCAGCCGATTTCGAGGGCCCCAGGTTTCAGCGTCTGGCCCATTTGCAGGACCTGATGGCGCGGGGGCTGCTGACGAAGGACTGGCGTGTGACCGGCGCGGGCGCCAGATCCGTCGCGGGGTAGGTGATGAGCTTCGCAGGAGAGACACGCTGCCGCGCATGCGGGTCCGACGCACTGCGTGACGTGATCGGATTCGGTGACACACCCCTTGCCGATCGGCTGGTGCATGCGGATGACCTGGAGAAACCGGACTACTCGGTGCCCCTGACCCTGGCGTTCTGCGAGCATTGTACATTGGTGCAGATTCGCGAGACGGTGCCGCCGGAGATACTGTTCCACGACGCCTACCCGTATTTCTCCTCCGTCTCCCCCAGCCTGCTGAGGCACTTTCAGGACAGCGCGGCGGCAATCGCGGCCCGCAGGGGACTCGGTCCGGAAAGCAAGGTGATCGAGGCCGCCAGCAACGACGGCTACATGCTGCGCAAGTTCATCGAGCTGGGGATCCCCGTCCTCGGCGTTGACCCCGCCCCGGGACCGGTTCGGGCGGCGAGGGAAGTGGGCGTGCCGACCCGCCACGACTTCTTTACGGAGGAACTGGCCGCGACGCTGGTGGCCGAGGGCGAGGGACCGGCGGATGTGTTTCTCGCCAACAACGTCCTCGCGCACGTTCCCGACCTGAACGGCTTTATCCAGGGGATCCGTACGGTCCTGAAACCCGACGGCGTGGCGGTCATCGAGGCGCCCTGGGTCATCGACCTCATCGACCACCGCGAGTTCGACACCATTTACCACCAGCACCTGTGTTACTTCTCCGTGACCGCCCTGGACAGGGCATTCCGCAGCAACGGCCTCTATCTGAACGACGTCGAGCGCACGTCGGTACACGGCGGTTCGCTGCGCCTGTTCGTCGAGCCGGTGGACGCGCCCGGCGAACGGGTGAAGGAAATGCTCGCCGAGGAAGAAAAGCGGGGTGCGACGACATTCGAGTACTATCGCGCCTTTGCCGACCGGGTACTGGCCCTGAGGGCGGAACTTCGAGCGTTACTGGATGGCCTGAAACACGATGGCGTTCGGATCGCGGGTTACGGCGCTGCCGCCAAGGCCTGCACCTTGCTGAGTTTCACCGGGATCGATCGGGAGATCCTGGATTTCGTCGCGGATCGCAATGCGGTGAAGCACGGCTGGTACATGGGCGGAAATCTCCTGCCGGTCGTACCTCCGGAAAAGATCGTCGAGGAAATGCCGGACTATGTCCTGATCCTGGCGTGGAACTTCGCCGAAGAGATCATGCGGGACCTCGAGGACTACCGGGGCAGGGGCGGCAGGTTCATCATTCCCGTTCCGGAACCGCGTATCGTGCCGGATGGGGCGCAGGTGACCGCGGCCTGAACAGAGAGTCAGCACATGACAGCAACAGAGCGAACCGACGGGTCGGACCACGCAGCGGGTGTGTGTCCGAACTGCGAACGGGACAGTCTCGAAATCTTCTACCGGCAGGACGCGATCCCCGTCAACAGTTGCATCCTGTTCGATTCCTCTCACGAGGCGCGGGAATACCCGAAGGGTGACATGCGTTTGGGGGTTTGCCCGAGCTGCGGCTTCGTCAGCAACACCGCCTTCGACCCCCGACTGACCGAGTACTCGGGTCGTTACGAGGAGACCCAGGGGTTCTCCGCAACATTCAACACATTTCATGAAGACCTGGCACGACGACTGATCGACCGTTATTCCCTGCACGGCAAGGATCTCCTGGAGATCGGATGCGGCAAGGGGGAATTTCTTTCCCTGCTCTGCGCGCTGGGCGGTAACCGGGGGACGGGTTTCGATCCGGGGTTCGACGACACCAGGGAACAATCCGCGCCCGACAGGGATCTCACCTTCGTCAAGGATTTCTTTTCCTCGCGCTACGACGATTGCGCCGCGGATTTCGTGGCCTGCAAGATGACGCTGGAGCACATTGCCCGGCCGAAGGAATTCCTGCGAATGATCCGCGAGTCGGTCAGGTGGAATCCGGGTGCGATCGTTTTCTTTCAGGTTCCGGAGGCAACCCGTATCCTCGGCACCTGTGCACTCGAGGACGTCTACTACGAGCATTGCTCGTATTTCAGCCCGGGCTCCCTGCGCTACCTGTTCGAATCGACAGGATTCGAGGTCCTGAGCGAGCGTGTCGAATACGACGGACAGTACCTCACCATCGAAGCCGCGCCAATCGACGTGGACCCGGACCAGGCGAGTGTTCCGCGGGACCTGGAAACGATGCGTGCCCACGCCGAAGGGTTCATGGACCGGGCGCGTGAAAAGCGCGATGAGTGGCTGGCCCGCGTGCGTGAAGGCGACCCGCGCAGGGTCGTTCTGTGGGGTTCCGGGTCCAAGGCCGTCGCCTTCCTGGCCCTGCTCGATCGCGAGATTCCCGTCGAATACGTCGTGGACATCAATCCTCACCGCCAGGGTTCTTTCATGGCGGGAACGGGACAGCGGATCGTCGCACCCGAATACCTGCGGCAGTACCGGCCGGACACCGTGACGCTGATGAATCCGGTGTATCGCGGCGAGGTGGGGAAGACGCTCAGAGAACTGGGCCTCGCGCCCGAACTGGTTGCGTTGTGAGCGGCCCTGACAGCCGGAAATCCTGCCCGGTTTGCGCGTCCACGAAGACCGGCCCGGTAGTAGATATTCGGGATGTACCGGTGATGTGCAATGTGCAGTGGCCCACGCAGGACGAGGCGCGCAGCGCGCTGGCGGGTGACATCGAGCTTCGGCTTTGCGCGGACTGCGGTCACCTCTACAACGGCGCGTTCGATCCCGCGAAGGTCGAATACATCGGGGACTACGACAATGCGCTGCACCATTCTCCGCGCTTCCGGGAATACGCCGAGGACCTCGCGCGTTCTCTGATCAGTCGCTACGACCTCGATGAAAAGAAGGTGGTCGAGATCGGCTGCGGCAACGGATATTTTCTGAACCTGCTCTGGGAACTCGGACAGATCCGGGGTTACGGTTTCGATCCGGGTTACAAATCGTCGAACGATGAGACCCGCTCAGAAGGCATCACAATGATCGCCGACGAGTATTCGGCGCGATATGCGGAAATCGCCCCCGACTTCGTGGTCTGCAGACACGTACTCGAGCATGTGCGCGAACCGCTGGCGTTTCTCGAACGGCTTGGATCCATGCTGACGGCAACCGGTGACGTACCGGTGTACTTCGAGGTTCCCAGCGTCCTGTATTCGCTCAAGGATGACGGTATCTGGGACCTGATCTACGAACATTGTTCCTACTACTCGCCGCAATCGCTGCGCGCTGTATTCGAGCGGGCCGGATTCGAGGTGCTAGAAACCCGGCTGGGTTACGGTGACCAGTTCCTCGGCATCGAAGCCGTCGCAAGAAAAAACGGGGCCCGTGCCGGGCCCGCAGGGGACTCCGCGGAGCTCGCCGAGTTGCTGGCGCTCGGCGAACGGTTTTCCCGGAGCTACCGGGACAAGGTCGAGCAGTGGACAGGATGGATGCTGGGCGAGGGGCGACGGCCCGGCGAGCCCGTCATCTGGGGTGCGGGTTCCAAGGGCGTGACCTTCCTCAATGTCGTGGACCGGGAAGGCGTCGTACGCTACGCCGTCGACCTGAACCCGAAGAAGCAGGGCACATTTATCGCCGGAACCGGGCAGGAGATCGTCGGCCCCGGGGCCCTGCGCGAGCTGAATCCCGCTCATGTCATCCTGACCAACCCGCTGTACCTGGAAGAGGTCCGCCGCATGCTCGACGAGATCTCGGTCGCCGCGGAGGTGACCTGCGTCTGACCGTGGTCAGACCGCGCCGTCGTCATCGCGCAGACGAGCCTTTTCATGATTCCCGCATGATGCAACGGCATTCCGGCGTCGCGGTGGTCCCGCGAAGGTGTCGCCTGCGGCAGCTCGGGTTTCCGGGCTGTCTCCGGTTCCCGGTAAAGCGGATTCGGCGGTGAGGAAGCCATACAAGGACCCAGGGATGATAGACGACCGGGTCAATCAATCTCGTCGTTTCCCGTGGTGATCTCCAGTGCTGCGGTTTGCAGTTCGTCTGCGAGGGTTGCCAGCCCTTCG
>JAYENI010000210.1:0-6743 GCA_034722015.1 Pseudomonadota bacterium | reverse complement strand
CGCAGCACAACGCACGGGGGTGCACTGTAATGATCGCTTCAATTCGTCGTCTCGCTCTGCTTTCCACCATTCTTCCCGCCCTGGCCCTGACCGGTTGCGGTGGCGGCGGAAGCTCTGACGGTTCCACCGCCTCGGCCACACCCGATGGCGGCGACTTCGTCTTCGAGACCGGCCCCGAAGGCACCGATGTCGCCTATCCCTCCCTGCCGGGCGGCGGTATCAGCGTCGATGTCCCCGGTAATCCGGCCACCGGCACCGGCGACGTTTTGCTGGCGCTGAGCTGGGACGCGAACCCGGTCGAGGAGAACATCCAGTACTACGAGGTGATGTACGGATCGGAAGAAAACCAGGTCGATTTCTTCTACACCCAGACCATGAACGAGGCGAGCTTCAATCCCGACGCACCGGCCGTCGAGATCGAGATGAGCGACCTGGCCCACGCCAACAGCGCCACGGTCTGCTTCGCCGTCAAGGCCTACAACGACTTCAGCGAATCCCAACCCTCCGACGCGGTTTGCACCGCGGCCTGATCCGGTCTGACGCTCCAGGAAAAGAGCGGAATCGAATCTGGACGAAAGCGTGAATTGAACAGGACGCCCGCCCGACGAGGCCGGGCCAACCAATACCCCCCACTGGACCCCGTCTACCGTCAGCGGTACACGGGGTCTTTTTTTTCCTTGAATTCGCTACAGTTTTTCACTTGCGGACGTATCCGGACCTCGACACGTCGAGGTACACAGTTTGACTGCGGCGCATACAACGTATTCATACCCCATTCAGTAGAACGAAACATCTGTCTTCGGCATCGGGTGATCTCCTGCCCGGCGAGACCGGATTGCCAAAAAATACGGTCGCCCGGTGATGCCGGGGACCGTTGAACTTGCAGGCGATTCTTCGGATTATTCGAAACGTATTCTCCAGCCATCGATGTAACCCGTCCCGATTGGAGTCCGGGGAACCCCTTCCCGTCATCGGATCCGCCGGCCGTTTCCCGCGCCATGCCGAAATGAACCAGACCCCCATCGTGTCCCGATCAATCGCCCTCGCCACCGTCCTGTCGGTCGCCCCGCTCGCCGGCGCCGAGGACGCCGATGAATGGTCCGCGGATGTCGGGTACCCACCGATCGATATGTCCGCGACCGGGAGCCTCGCCGCGTCACGGTCCGGTGAGCCCCGCCAGAACGGGGGCGCGGGGGACCGCCACGTGAGCAGGACCGGCAGGCTGCTACACCGGGTCATGGACCTCATGCATCCGTTCAGTCGACTCAGCATTACACCGTCGGTGAAAAGCGCGCACCCGGGCGGCGCCCTGCAACCCATGATACGGGTTACCTTCAGGTTCTAGCAGGCTGTTGAAAAACCCTCATGCGGCACCATTCGGCGTTAGAATTCGGGCTCACCAGTTTGCCTGGAACAAAATGGAACGGCTTTAGGCGATTGCCGGAAAATGACATACCAGAATGCGCCGGATTTTCGTTCGTCTTCAAGGCGCGGTAACGGGCGCATCGTCGAACTATTCAACCGTTTCCGCAACGCGGAAGACGGGCGAAAAGACAAGCAAGATGGTATGTGATTTGACAGAAATCGCCTTAGCTGGCCCCATGGGGCGAAGTACACGGATGTACTTCGTAAAATGCTCATCGTCATGTCGACCGGCGAAGAGATGGGTCAAATCTTCAGGCGGGAAATGGTCAGCGTCGTGATCGGCTGCACGCCGGATTCGTTCATCAAGTGGGACGAGACCGGTATCTTCCGGGAACATGCACGGGTTACCCGGTAGGAGATGGAAGGCGAAATTCCTATTGCCATTTACAATCTGGACAGCAACTACGTCAATGGACAATGCATCGCACGCCGTGGGCGGATTCAGCCCGGTGACCCACTGAACGATGAACGCCAGGGGGCCCGGAATGAGCGCGATTTTCTCTTTTATTCTGCTGCTCGCCTTTGGCTATGTCGCCATCGCGGTATTTCTCTACCTCTACCAGTCGCGGCTGCTCTACCTGCCTGGCCGGGATCTTGTCGCGACACCCGGGCGAATCGGACTCCAGTACGAGGACCTTCGCATCAAGACCTCCGATGGTGTGACGCTCTTCGGTTGGTTCGTACCCCACCCACAACCCAGGGCAACGCTGCTATTCTTCCACGGCAACGCGGGCAATATTTCCCATCGGCTCGAATCGCTGGAAATCTTTCATCGCCTGCGGATGAGCGTGCTGATCATCGACTACAGGGGATACGGAAAGAGTGAAGGCCGTCCCAGTGAAGAAGGTACCTACCGAGACGCGGCAGCGGCGATTGATTTCCTCCGCCAGCGGGATATCCCACCCCAAGGTGTCATCGTGTTTGGGCGATCCCTTGGTGCGCCGGTAGCCGCCTGGCTCGCCAGCCGTGAACCCGTTGCGGCACTGATCGTCGAATCCGCGTTCGCTTCGGTACCCAGGATGGCGGCGGAGCTCTATCCGTGGTTGCCGGTGCGCTGGTTGAGCCGCTTTCGTTATGACACCGCAGCCCACGCCGCTGCGGCGAAATCCCCCGTGCTGGTGATTCACAGCAGGGAAGACGAAATTATCCCCTACGAGCAGGGCAGGATCGTCTACAACGCCGTTTCGGGAAAACGCGCATTCCTGGAGTTGACCGGAGGCCACAACGATGGTTTCTTTGTGAGTGGCACCCGCTACACTAACGGCATCGACCGGTTTATTTCGAAACATGCCGGTCTGTGAACCGCAAGCGCCTTGCCGGCGTAAAACTGCTGGTACCCACAGCGTGGGACGATGATGACTGAACCCTCTGCCGGCGAACTGCTTTCCATCGTTCGAAAACTCGCGCTCGAACTGCACCCTGAGCGGGATCGTATCGAAGTGGAACTGGGCAGCGCGCTGGATCGGGATCTCGGTATCGACAGCCTGGGCCGTGTGGAGCTGCTGACCCGGGTCGAGCAGGCGTTTGGCGCCTGCCTGCCAGAGGACACCTTCGCCGTTATCGAGACGCCCCGGGATCTGCTGGAGGCGTTGGCCAGGGAAAGCGCGGAACCATTTCCGGTCGAAATCCCCGACGAGTATTTGGTGGCGGGTGAGAGAAAGGGCAGGGTGCGGTTGCCTGATCGGGCCGAAACCCTGGTAGAGGTGCTGCACTGGCACGCCCGGCATCATCCGGACCGCGTCCACATCCGCTTTTACACCGATCGTGGTGACGGTGAGGTCATTACCTACGGTCGGCTCCTGGCCGAAGCGCTGGCAGTGGCCAACGGTCTGCAGGCGAGCGGTTTCGCACCCGGTGACCGCGCCCTGATCATGCTGCCCACCAGCCGGGAGTACTTCCTTTCGTTTTTCGGCATCCTGCTGGCCGGCGGCATCCCGGTGCCGATCTACCCCCCGGTGCGACGCGGACAACTGGAGGACCATCTCAAACGCCAGAGCGCTGTTGTCCGGAATTGCCGTCCGTCGGCCCTGGTGACAGTGCCGGAGGCCCGCAACTTGGCCCGCTTTCTCAAGAGCCGGGTAGAGACGTTGAGATGGATTGGCACCGTGGAGGAACTGCAGGCGCTGGACGGTCGCTACGCCAACGCCTGGCCAGGTTCGACCGATACCGGTTTTATCCAGTACACCTCCGGCAGCACCGGTAATCCGAAGGGCGTGGTACTGAGCCACGCCAACCTGATGGCCAATATCCGTGCAGATGGCGACGCGGTTCGGGCCACGGACCAGGATGTTTTCGTCAGCTGGCTGCCGCTCTACCACGACATGGGCCTCATCGGTGCCTGGTTCGGTTCGATGTACTTCGGCGTGGAACTGGTCATCATGTCGCCGATGGTCTTTCTCGGCCGACCGGTCCGCTGGCTGCGGGCCATCCAGCGTCACGGTGGAACGATCTCCGCCGCCCCCAACTTTGCCTATGAACTCTGCGTTACCAAGATCCGCGACGAGGACCTGGCAGGTCTGGACCTCGGCTCGTGGCGGATGGCAATGAACGGGGCGGAAGCGGTGAGCGCCGCTACCCTGGAAAAATTCATCGCCCGCTTCGCACCTTACGGTTTCGACCCGACGGCGCTGTCACCCGTCTATGGTCTGGCGGAATGCTCTGTGGGCCTGGCCTTTCCACCACTCGGGCGCGGCCCCTTGATTGACGACATCGAGCGGGACACGTTTCTTGACGAAGGGCGGGCAGTGCCTGCGACAGAGAGCGAGGAAGATCCCGTTCGTTTTGTCGCCTGCGGCAGGCCGATTCCCCTGCATGAAGTACGGGTGGTGGACGAGCGCGATTGCGAACTACCGGATCGACAACAGGGCCGGGTGCAGTTCCGGGGGCCGTCCGCCACGCAAGGCTATTACCGCAACGAGGTCGCAACACGCCAACTGATTCGCGGCGACTGGCTCGACTCCGGCGATCTCGGGTACATGGACGGCGAAGAACTCTACATCACAGGCCGGCGCAAGGACATGATCATTCGCGCCGGGCGCAATATCTTTCCCGAGGAGCTGGAAGCCGCCATCGGGGAAATCCCGAAACTGCGCAGGGGCAGGGTCGCAGTGTTCGGCAGCATCGATCCAGCGTCGGGCACGGAACGATTGGTGGCAATCGCTGAGACCCGGGTGAGTGATACTGAAGCGCGGCGCGCGTTGCGTTCCCGCATCAACGAAATCATTACCGATCTGACCGATATACCGCCGGACGATATCGTGCTGGCCCCGCCCGGAACGGTTCTGAAAACATCCAGCGGCAAACTGCGCCGGGGTGACTGCAGGGCGCTGTACGAGAAAAGGGCCATCGGCAAAGAGGGTAAGGCGGCGTGGCTGCGGTTCGCCGGTATGGCGCTGTCGGGGGTGCAGCCTGCATTGCGGCGCACCTGGTCACTGGTCAAGTCCTACACCTACGCCGGCTGGTGCTGGCTGGTTTTCGCCTTTTTGGCCCTGATCGCGTGGACCGCAGTGATGATCTTGCCGAAAGACGCGTGGCGATGGGTGGTGATCCGGCGTTGCGCCAGGCTGCTGGCAACGGCGACGTTCACGCCGATTGAGGTGGAGGGGATCGAGCACATACCACGAGACGAGCCGTGTATCATCGTCGCCAACCACCAGAGTTATCTCGACGGCTACCTGATGATCGCGGTGCTGCCGATCCGCTTTAGTTTCGTCGCCAAGGCAGAGCTCCAGCAGAAAAAAACCATCCGTTGGTTCCTGGAACGAATTGGTGTGATATTTGTGGAACGCTTCGATTCAAAGGCAGCGATCTCCGGCGCCAACGAAGCGGTGGTCGCGGCCCGGCTTGGGCGATCGTTGCTCTACTTCCCCGAGGGTACCTTCACCCGCATGCCGGGCCTGCTGCCGTTCAAGATGGGGGCCTTCGCCACGGCGATCGAAGCGAGACTTGCGGTCGTACCCGTTGCCATCCAGGGCACGCGGGAGATTCTGAGAGATGGCTCCTGGTTCCCGCGGCATGGATTCCTGAAGTTATGGTGTACGAAACCACTGGCAGAAGAACGGCGCCCTTCAGAAACCGATGCGGCGCGGTGGGAGCATGCACTCGACCTGAGAAACCGGAGCCGGGCGGAATTCGCCCGTCTCGTTCACTCCATCTCGCTCTAGCGGTTGAGACCGCGCCCGACCGTTTCGGGTGTAGGCCGGGTACTCTGGACTCTCCGGTACATGGAATGTGACCACCCTGTGGAATATTCCGGCCATTCCGGTGTTTACGAAGTGTCGCTGCCGTCGATGGCATTCGGCGGCGCGATCTTACACTACCTGACTGGAGATCACTCATGCGTAGATTGATTCGAATCACGACCGTCACCCTGCTTGGCCTTTCCGCTGCCCAAGCCGATCCGGCTGCGGTGCCCCCCTCGCCAAACGGTATCGAATTCCCGGCCGGATACGCCGACTGGCGCGTGATTTCCATTTCGGACCGTACCGATAATGAGACGATGCGCGTGATTCTCGGCAACGATATTGCCATCGACGCGGCGCGTTCCGCAAAGACAAACCCCTGGCCGGACGGCGCCGTTCTCGGCAAGGTAGTGTGGAAGAGCGCGCCCGAGGCGAACTGGAAGGCCGCCCTGGCCCCGGACCAGTTCGTGCATGCCGAATTCATGTTCAAGGACACCGGAAAATGGTCTGACAACGGGACCGGCTGGGGCTGGGCGCGATGGAATGGGGTTGATCAGAAGCCTTACGGCAAGGACGAACACGTCGCCCAAGAATGCATCGCCTGCCACACGCCGGTCAAGGGCCGCGACTGGGTGTTCACCACCCCGGCGCTGTTTCCGAGCGTGATGTCCAGATAGTCGATGTCCCGGCACGCCGACCAGGTAGTCGCGCACCTGCCGCGTCAGCGCCGCTATGCGCTGGCGCCGGTGCAGCGACCCCGACCGGGCCGAAGACCTGGTTCAGGAGACCCTGGCCCGGGCGCTGGAACGCATGCACTTCTGGCGCGCCGGCAGCAACCCGCGCGCCTGGCTGTTTACCATCATGCACAATCAGTTTGCGAATGATTGCCACCGCGGCGCCCGAAGGCCGACACGGGCGGCGCTCTACGAGGACAGTGTGGAGCCCGGCCACGGTCGCCGGCGCGGTGCAGGATGCTTTTGTCGAGACCGCAGTCACCGTGAATTGAGGTGTTAGGCGATTTCTGGAAAATGACATACCATCCTGCTTGTCTTTTCGTCCGTCTTCGGCGTTGCGGCAACGGTTGCATAGAACGACTATGCGCCCGTTACCGCGCCTTGAAGACGAACGATAATCCTG
>JAYENI010000209.1:0-26030 GCA_034722015.1 Pseudomonadota bacterium | reverse complement strand
CGGATTTTCGTTCGTCTTCAAGGCGCGGTAACGGGCGCATCGTCGAACTATTCAACCGTTTCCGCAACGCGGAAGACGGGCGAAAAGACAAGCAAGATGGTATGTGATTTGACAGAAATCGCCTTAGATGCGCCATGGCACCAGCGGGAATGGGCGGCGGCCTGCCTTGATCTCGGGGTGAGTCAGGAGAGGGGACTGGATTCCGCCGAAGCGGCCGCGCGTCTGGCCGGCACTGGTCCCAACCAGATCGAGCGGGCGCCCCGCCGTCCCCTCTGGCGACGGTTTCTCGACCAGTTCAGTAATTTCATGATCCTGGTGCTTCTCGCCGCGGCGGTGGTTTCCGGGGTCATTGGCGAGATCACCGACTCGGTCGCCATCATCGTCATCGTCGCGCTCAACGCGATCGTCGGTTTTATCCAGGAGTACCGCGCCGAAAAGGCGCTGGAGGCACTGCAGGCCTTGATGGTCCCCACCGTTCGTGTGCGCCGCGACGGGGAGGAGCATGAGTTGCCGGCCGGGGATCTGGTGAGCGGGGACATCGTCCTGCTCGAGGCCGGTAACCTGGTGCCTGCCGACATCCGGCTCATCCGCACCATGGACCTGAGGGTGGACGAGGCGGCGCTGACGGGTGAGTCGGTGTCGGTGAACAAGCACACCCTGCCCCTGGACGAGGTCGACACGGTGCTGGGTGACCGAACCAACATGGCCTTCAGCGGCACGCTGGTGAGCAACGGCCGCGGCGAGGGCGTGGTCGTCGCCACCGGTATGGGCACCGAACTGGGCCGGATCGCCAGACTGCTCGGTGAGGGCGAGATCACCGGGACCCCGCTGCAAAAACGCCTGGAGATCTTCGGACGGCGCCTTGTCGTCCTGGTCCTCGTTATCTGTGTAGTGATTTTCCTGGCGGGCATCGCGCGCGGCGAGCCCGTGATGCTCATGCTGCTGACAGGCGTGAGCCTCGCTGTGGCCGCAATCCCCGAGGCGCTGCCGGCCGTGGTCACCGTCGCCCTGGCCCTGGGGGCGAAACGCATGGTGAGGCACCAGGCCCTGGTGCGGCGATTGCCGGCGGTCGAGACCCTGGGCTCGGTGACCTGCATCTGTTCCGACAAGACCGGCACGTTGACACTGAACCGGATGCGTGCCGAGCGGTTCCACGCCGACGGGCGGGAACTGCCTGGCCTGCCGGAGCAACCCGGCGGGCCCTGGAAGTGGCTGGCCGAGGCCATGGTGCTGAACAACGACGCCATGATTGCCGCATCGGGGAGGCGTTCAGGCGATCCCACGGAGATTGCCCTCCTGGAGGCGGCCATGGACGGCGGATTCGAAAAGGCGCCACTCGACGCCTCCTGTCCCAGGGTGGCGGAATGGCCCTTCGACCCGACGCGCAAACGCATGACCACGGCGCACCGTAAAGGCGGGACGCATTTCACTGTCACCAAGGGGGCGCCGGAGGCCGTCGTCCCGCTCTGCGTCGATCAGCTTTTCATGGACGGACCCGGCGATTTCGGCGCCCCGGCGGCGTCCGGGGCCGCGCAGGAGCTGGCCGGGAGGGGATATCGCGTGCTCGCCTTCGCGATGCGGACCCACGATAGTTCGCCGGCAGGGATGTCCCCGGAAGCGGTAGAGCGCGACCTGTGCTTTCTCGGGCTGGTGGCGTTGCTGGATCCGCCGCGTCCCGAGGCGAAACAGGCCATCGCCGACTGCCGGACAGCGGGTATTACGCCCGTGATGATTACCGGGGATCATCCGGCCACGGCGCTGGCCATCGCGCGGCGCCTGGGGATCGCCGACGATACCGCGAAGGTGCTGACCGGCAGGGATCTGCAGGAGATGGACGAACCGCGGCTCAGCGATGCAGCGGGGGATGCCCGTGTCTATGCCCGCGTGACCCCGGAGCACAAGATCCGGATCGTCGAGGCGCTGCAGTCCAATGGTGAGTTTGCCGCCATGACCGGGGACGGGGTCAACGACGCACCCGCCCTCAAGCGCGCCGACATCGGTGTGGCCATGGGGGAGAAGGGGACGGACGTGGCGCGCGAGGCCGCCGACATGGTGCTCCTGGACGACAACTTCGCCACCATCGTGTGCGCCGTCAGGGAAGGCCGGCGGATCTTCGACAACATACGCAAGTTCATCAAGTACACCATGACCAGCAATGCGGGGGAGATCTGGACGCTGTTCCTCGCACCGTTCCTGGGTCTGCCGCTGCCGCTGCTGCCGATACAGATCCTGTGGATCAATCTGGTGACCGACGGACTGCCCGGTCTGGCCCTGTCCGTGGAAAAGGCCGAGCGCGGGGTGATGCAAAGGCCGCCGCGTCCCACGGACGAGAGCGTGTTCGCGCATGGTATGTGGCAGCACATGGTCTGGGTGGGACTGCTCATCGGTGGCCTGTCGCTGGGCGCGCAGGCATGGGCCTGGGGGCGTGGCTCGGAAAACTGGCAGACGGTGGTGTTTACCGTCCTGACGCTCTCGCAGCTGGTACACGCCCTGGTCATCCGTTCCGAGCGCGACTCGCTGTTAAGGATTGGTTTCGCCGGCAACCCCGCCCTGCTTGGCGCCGTGGTATTGACGCTGGGGCTGCAGATGGCGGCAATCTACGTCCCCTTCCTGCAGGGCATGCTTCATACCTCGGCGCTGACGCTGGAGGAACTCGGCGTCTGCCTGACGCTGCCCTGGGTGGTACTGGCCGCGGTAGAAATGGAGAAGTGGGCCGTCCGGCGAGGCTGGCTGTATGCCGGTCGGACCGGACTCCCGGGCACCCCGGCCTGAGCACATCGGTGTCCCGGCGTGAGAACCCCGGACCAGACAGGGGGACAGATAGGGTCAAATCGGGTTTTATCTGGTTTCTGCACCGTGGATTTCTTTCCGCAGAGGAGGGGGGCTCGGTCGAGAATCAAATAACTGGATTCGCCCCCTTCTCCGCGGTGGGTCGTTTTCCGATTCACGGTGCCGCCCTTCGGGACGATGGGCTACACTCTCCGCATGGTCGTGTTTGGTCCGGGAGGCAAGGGAATGTCCGCTCAAAGGGTCGAGGTGCGCGTCACCAGGCTATGGAACCGGCTGGCGCTCCTCGATGTGGGTTCGAGTCGACGACTGGCGGGCAGGCGAGGGCGGTTTCGCGGACTCGTGGCGCGCGCCGGGCCTGGGTGAGACTGGTGGATCTCTCAGCTCTGGAGCGCGAACGCGTCGTCAGCAGTCCCCTCCTCGCAGGGGTCTCCCGGGAGCTTCAGACGAGTCTGCTCGACTCATCCACTGTCAGTCGCTGGAGTCCGGGCGAGCATGTGATTCGCGAGGGCGACGAGAGCCGGGCGCTTTATGTCATCCTCGAGGGGGCAGCGCAGGTCACCGTCCACTCCGGCGAACGTGACGCGGTACTCGCCGATCTGGGGCCCGGAGAGGTATTCGGAGAGGAAGGCGTGCTGGCCGACTCGTTACGTGCCGCCACGGTCACGGCGAGCACGAGTCTGCGCTGCGCGATCGTGCCGGCCCGCGCCCTGGATGTGCACCTGGCTCGAGTCCCGGGCGTGCGACGCGGCCTGGAGCGTCTCTCCACTCGACGTTTCCATGAGCGTCTTGTCCGCTCCGTGGCCGCTTTGCACGACCTCGAGCTCGAGGGCGCCATGCGAGCTGACGTGTCCCGCGTCTCGTTCAGCGCCGGATCCCGCATGCTCGAACAGGGGCGACCGTCGGACGCCGTTTTCTTCGTTCTCAGCGGGGTCGCCATCACCCTCGGGGAAAACTCCGGGGCTTCTGTGGTCCTGACTCGCATCGGCCCCGGGCAGTGCGTGGGCGAGGTCGGGGTGCTGCGTCGTGCGCCACGCGCCGCGTCCGTTTTTGCCGAGACGAAAGTCGAGGCGCTCCGCGTCAAAGCCGATTGTTTCCGGGGCTGGGTATCGGGCAACCCACGGCTTGCCGACTTTCTCGGCACCCTCGAGCGTATCTACCCACACGTCGATGGACGGCTACTCTCGGTCTATCGCAGCGAACACGAGGGACGTGAAGCCGTAACGACTCTCGCCGGCGATGCCGCGGGTGAGTGCGTCCTCTCGACCAAGGTGCTTGGAGAGGACACCGTTCTCCTGGCGAGAGGCTCGGCCGAGCTCGAGGGAGAGCGGGAAGTCGTTCGCCAATCACAACCGGAGGACGGAAGGGCGCGCGAACTGCTCCTCGACTGCGTCGAACGCGGACGACGGGGAGAGATCCTCGGTGCGAGGATCTGCGGTGTCCAGGTCCGGGGCGTCGGTCCCGATGTGCCACCGCTCTACCATGCCCTGCGGTCTCGCCGGCGGGTCAAAGGCAGGGAGATCAAGCGTTTCCGCAGGACGGGTTTCCTCGGCGGGCGGACTCCCGCGACGGATCGTGATTGCGTCTGCAACTGCCTGGGAATTGGCCGACGCGAGTTCACCACCGCACTCGCCGAGCACGGGTCCGGGATGGAAACCGTCACCGCCGTGCTCGGGCTCGGGGTCGTATGCGGCGCGTGCCTGCCGCGTGCCCGCGAGATCGCTCTGGGTACGGCTTCCCGAATCGCTCCGGGGCCCGCGGGACGGGCGCAGGGAGTTCGAGTCGAATCGACGCTGGTCGCGCGCCGGCCGGTGATCGACTTCGACGCCGCCGCGTTGCTGCGGCTCTGTGCCGAGCCCGAACTCCATGCGGTCGCCGTCGCTTCGGTCTTCGCGGGTGCTGGAGAGCGATTCATGGTACAGCGAATCAGCGAGGTATTACCGACACTCCAGGATCCGGCCCTGGCGGCGGACGCGGCGGTCTTCCTGGAGCAGGAGAGCAACCACATCTCGGCGCACGAACCCCTGAACAGACTGCTCCTGGGGCGTATCTATCCCCGCAGTGGCGCACTCAGGCGCTGCTCTTCCATGGTATGCGGTGCCGAGCGGTTGCCCCGCAAGGTGGCTCTGGCCGTGTGCGCCGCGTTCGAGTACGTCGCCGACTGCACCTTCGCGGCATACCTGGAGGAGTACTACGCGCGAGGCCGGCGGCACAGTATCGAGCCGGCCGTTCACGAGCTGGTTGAACGTTCCGGGGCGGGACCGCTCTTTCTCTGGCACGGAGGAGAGGAAATGTCCCATCGATACGTCGCTTTCGACGTGATGCGGGCCAGCGGGGCCGGCTGGATCTATCGCTTCATCGGATTCGGATTCCTCGGGCTTCAGGCCATCCTCCTCCTGATTCCCGCCCTCGCCAGCTTGCGTGTCCTCACTCGCCGCCTGGCGCATTCGCACGCCTCGCGCCGTATCGGTTTCGGTCCTGCACTGGTACTTCGGACGGTCTTGCGCGGGCTGCGATTCCTGCGCCCGGGCTTTCACCCCAGCCAGGAGCACTATCCCTTTCTGAATGAACTCGCCAGTGATCTGGAGAAGTTCCCCGATGACTGATCATCGACGAAGTGTCCGGTGCAGAGCCCCGGTACCGGGAAATACGACCGAATGGCGATTGGATAGGACCCAATGACGGCCGCGCCGGGGGCATGCTGCGTTCAGACACCTTCCCTGCTGTCGATGGTGCCCACTGACAGCTCGTGCAGGGTCGTTCCCAGGATCTCCCTGAACGCCTCTTCGGCGGGTGAGTCCCTGCCTTTACGGGCGGCGGCGAAGAACCTGACCATCGACTTGCGCTGGCTCGCCGACAGGTCCTGGGCGAAACCTGCGGGCTCCAGGCGTTTCTCCGGGACCCGGTTCGCTGCATCCTCATCGGCCCCCTGGCGACCATGGGACCAGTTCATCGCCCGGGCACAGTAAAGCAGGATCCTGTCGAGGAGGACGAACAGGAAACCATCCCGGGACACGGGGCCTACCGTGACGCGCACACTGCCCAGCATGCGCTGAATGTCCATCCTGGTCAGGGCCGAACCGCCGATCCAGGCGGTGACCCCGCCGCCGGCGGCGCCAAGCAGCGCGAAAGCTCCCAGCGTGACCCCCGCGGTGGTGGTGTCCAGCAATCCGCCCGCGATTCCCCCGGCCGCCATACCCGCCACCGCAAGTTGCGCCTTGCTGAGACCGAGGCCGTGGCTGACTTGCTCGGAGAACAGGTCTTCCATCAGGAGCGAGCCGGGCGGCACGTTCCAGACATTGTGGCGGAAGTGGGCGCGGATCTCCTGCTGGGCGGACTTCTCAAATCGGCGTATGCCTTCCTCGAGTCGCTTGACGAGCTGGGTCCTGACCCGCTTTTCACCGGTCCTGGTGCTCACTTTCTCTGGATCGACCCTTTTCGATACCTTGTATTCCAGCACCGTCCTGAACAGATCGACGATGGTCTCGATGGTCTGGTCGATGCGATTGTCCCAGTCCTCCTCGAAGGCGCTGATGGCCAGTTTGAATCGGGGTTCCCAGCCCTGCTCGATACTCTTCATCGCGTTGAGCAGGTCGATCCGTTCCGCGTAGGTGGCCCGGTGGGCGTTGAACTCGCGTACCGAGTTGAAGGACATCCTCAACTCGCTGTCCCACTGCGACTGGTAGTTCTCCCGGTCGGTCATGTTATTGAGGATCGCCATGCGGGGGCGTCGGGTGAGTCTCAGCAGCTCGATCTCGTCGCGGTCCTTTTGCCGGATTCGCGTTGACCCGTCGATCACCAGGATGATCCCGGCGCCTTCCGACACGGGTCGAAGCAGCTCGCAATCATGCACGTACAGTTCGTTCGATTCGTGGGTCCGGATAAAGGCCGCGGCCACGTTCTCTTCGTCTCTGTGCACCTTGAACCACTCCAGCAGATCACCGGGATTCTGGAAACCGGGCGTGTCGATGAACTCGATCAGGGTGCGGCCATCGATGGTGACGGGATAGCGGTCCGAGCGCGTCGTGGTCCCGGGCGTATTGCCGATACCGATGCTGTCGTTCTCGGTCAGCGTCGCAACCACCGATGATTTGCCGGCATTCGGGTGACCCATGATGGCGATTTGCAGCGGGCCCGGATCCATCAGGCATCTTCCCGTGGCAGCGAGGCCAGTGAAACGAGGTGGAGATAGGGGTCGGCGAGCTGGTCGATCTTCTGCCTCCACTGGGATAATTGCCGCCCGGTGACCGGTGGGAGCGGTTCGGAATCCGTTGCTTCGCCCACCAGGGCCAGTGTGATGTCCGCTTCTGCGCCGGTTACCATTCTAAGGTCCTTCAGGAATCGCAAGTGCTCGGTGATCGGGGGCTGGGAGCCGTCGTCGACTACCATCACCCTCGGTGGGGGCGAAAGCCACTGCCAGGTCGCAACGGTCGCGGTGACGTCGCGGTTTCCCGCCGCGCTCGCGCCGAAGGCCCGGCGCGCCGTGATACGCCAGCCGGTGTGATTCCCGACCAGCTTGAGCAGACGCGAATCGTCCTCATCCTTCAGAACATCCCTCACGTCCACGTGCAGGATCAACAGGCACTCGTCGGCACCCATTTTCCCCGATGGCGCGGTCCGGGGTTCGAGCGGGGGTCTCGTCGTCTGCCCGGTGCGGGGGATCGCCATCTCCGGGCCTGCGCCACTGGCCCTGGCGGATGCGTCCAGGCTCGGCGTCACCAGGCGCCGGTAGAGGGCCTGGCTACGGGCGTCCCTGAAGGAAAGCCCGGCAAGCGCGCGCCGCCTTGCGGCCAGTGAAATCGCAAGCAGGGCCAGGCGGGGCAGCAGCCCGTAGACGGACACCGACAGGACCAGAAACCATCGCCATGAGCGCAGATGGGCGGGATCGTAGGCTTCCTTTTTCGCGTTCAGGTAGATCCGTGACCCCTTTACCTGTTCGGGACCCGGATACCCTCGACCCTCGCCGGCGATCGGTCGCCAGGGGAGCGCGATCGTGCGCACGATCGAATAGACGGTCTGGTCCGGGACGTCTAGGGTCGATTGCCAGCCGAATGCACGGTCTGAGAACCACAGCAGCGCGACGGTTGTGACGATGACGGCGACGTTGAACGCCACGCCGAAGGCCTGCAAGGGAACCAGGAATGTCCAGGTGGACACCGGTTGGTAAAGTGTCGAGCGTGATGCCGCCACACCGCCCCGCGCCAGCGTGTCTTCCCGTGCGTTCTGCGGGACCCGTGCCTGAAAACGACGCGAAAGGCCGGCGACCAGTGACCGGACAAGCCGCAAGCCCCAGGAAAGATCCTCCAGCGCCCGTCCGAGTGATGCCGACCGGCGGAGGAGCCAGATGACCGCCGCGGCGAGCGCCATCGCCAATTGAGGCAATACCAGCACGAAGACATACCAGGAGACGTTGACGGGGGTCTCCCCGTCGTACCGGAGCAGCGCGGCGGTGATTCCCGTTCCTGCGCCGAGTCCCGCCAGGATGGCGAGCAGACCTGCCATGCGAAGGCTGCGGGTGAACGTCTCTCCGGGGAGATCATGGCGTTCCTGCCCACCCGCACCCCGGCGTCGCCCGTCCAGCCATGCGTGCAGGGTCTCGCGTCGATGCGCCGGTGTATGAAACTCAGGGGCCGGGATGGCTTCCCCGGCGCCTTCCAGGTACAACGCCCTGTCGCGTTTCGCGATCTCCCGGCGGGCATCCGGCGATTCCCGTACCTTTCGCTCGTCGGCGTTGAGGAAGGTTTCGTAGTCAATGAGGTCGGCGACGCTCCACCGAGACCCGGGGTTCTCCCACGCGTTTGCGTTGGTTGTTTCAGACCCCGATCTTTTTGTTTCCACCAGCGATCCTTCCAGTCAACACACAACTCCAGGCGTGCTTGTATGTATCAAGTGCATGTCGTACAGAGCGGCGGCAATCCTTCGAAGGATAGGATACCCGTATCGGATTTTCACCCCCGTACCCCGGTTGTTCCCGGGCTTAGGCGATTTCTGTCAAATGACATACCATCCTGCTTGTCATTTCATCCGTCCTCTGTGTTGCGACAACCGTTCCATAGTTCGACTATGCGCCTGTTGTCGCGCCTTGATGACGAACGAAAAGCCGGCGCAATCTGGTATGTCATTTTCCGGCAATCGCCTTAGGGTTGCGCCGCAGGTCTTCCGCGATACGGGACCCTCTACGGAAAGTGGCTGATTCGCCGGATTCCCGGTTTCCACATGGGACTGGCGGTCATGCCCTTCCATGACATTCGGCCGGCGGTTTCTGTTCGTGAATCCACGGGCCGTTTCCCTTTATTTTCCGCGGTCGGGGGTAAGGGTTAACTGCGTCACGGAATACAACGCGCACTGCGAGCAGCATCAGTAGTAGGAAAGGATATTTTTCAGCCTTCACGGGAAAGAAAGATGAACGACTATTCCGGCCAAAACGGCGAATCCTACGCCCTCTCCGACAGGAACTGGGACCTGCTTCTGGATCATTACTGGCGCCATGTTCCGGGGGGGGCGAGGCCACGTCCGCCGAAACTGCATCGAGGCCAGACCAAAAGCGCGCTCGCAATCGAGCAGGTACATAGCGCAGTGGATCTTTGGCTTTCCTGGCATGGACTGATCATTCAACGGAACGAGCCGCGATAGTCTGCAGAGACACCCGCTGCGGGTATCAGGCGCGCAATGCGTCAACTGCCGCCGATCCTCGCATTCCAGGTCACGACGGCCGGCGAGTCGTGATACGCGCCGAGGACGTTGAGGGTCGCGGTATCGAGGACGAACAGGTGCCCGTCCTCGACCGGCAGACCGATCCATCGGATGGCGAATACGCGCGACAGATGCCCGTGGGAAAATACGGCGACATCACCGTCGATGGCGCGAATGGCGCGGATCACCCGATCGACCCTCTCGCCGACCTCAGCGGGCGTCTCGCCGCCGGGGCAACCGCTGCCGAAGACGTCCCAGTGGGGATCCAGGGCCCGGATCTCGGCGAGTTTCAGTCCTTCGTAGCGCCCGTAGTTCCACTCGGTAAGGCCCGGTTCCAGGACCATGGCGTCCGCCAGCCCGGCCATCTCGCAGGTCTCCCGTGCGCGCCCCAGCGGACTGCACAGCACCTGCGAGAAGCGCCAGTCCTTCAGGGGTTCGCGAAGCAGCTTCGCCTCTTCCCGTCCGTGCGGGGTCAGGGGCAGGTCCGTAAACGAGGTATGTCGGCCATTGCGCGCCCATTCCGTTTCGCCGTGGCGCACGAGAACGACCTTCTGTTTGAGTGTCTTCATCCGTTCCTCACCCGTTATCGACTGTCTTCGCCAGTTGCGTGCGCGCACGTGGTGCGAGCCGTCGCTTTGAGTCCTGGCCGGAAATTGGGTACATTGCAACACCGGTTAGGTCAATTGACAGAGATCGCCTAGGTACCGGGATTATTCCACAAAGGGGGAGACAGGCATGACTGACATTATCGGGCTTCTCGGCAAGGACGCGGACTACCTGCTGGGACATACGTGCACGAGGATTCCCCGTAGCCAATTGCAACTCCCGGGTCCGGACTACATCGATCGCACCCTGGCGCCCAAGGACCTGAAGCCCGGCACGATGAGGAACCTGCAGACAATGTTCGATCACGGCCGGCTCGCGGGCACCGGCTACCTGTCGATACTCCCGGTGGACCAGGGGGTGGAACACTCGGCGGGCGCCTCTTTCGCCTCGAACCCCGTGTGCTTCGATCCAGAAAATATTGTCAGACTGGCGATCGAGGGCGGCTGCAACGCCGTGGCCTCCACCCTGGGAGTCCTCGGCACGGTGGCGCGGCGCTACGCGCACAAGATCCCGTTTCTGGTCAAGCTGAACCACAACGAACTGCTGACCTATCCGCCCGTCTACGACCAGACGATGTTCGCAACGGTGGACCAGGCCTTCGACATGGGGGCCGTGGCGGTGGGCACGACGGTGTATTTTGGCTCGGAAGACTCACGTCGGCAGATTCAGGAGACCAGTGAGGCCTTTCATCATGCACACGAACTGGGCATGGTTACCGTACTGTGGGCCTACCTGCGCAACCCGGCGTTCAAGCACGGGGGCACCGATTACCACACCGCGGCGGACCTGACCGGTCAGGCCAACTACCTTGCGGCCACGATCGAGGCGGACATCGTCAAACAGAAACAGGCGACCACCAATGGCGGCTATACGGAGATCGGTTTCGGCATGACCTCTCCCCTGGTCTACGAGAAACTGACCAGCGAACACCCCGTGGATCTGGTGAGGTATCAGGTCGCGAACAGCTTCATGGGGCGCGCCGGTATGATCAATTCGGGCGGCGCTTCGGGCGAGAACGATCTGGAGCAGGCCGTGCGCACGGCGGTGATCAACAAACGTGCCGGGGGAATGGGCCTGATCTCGGGGCGCAAGGCCTTCCAGAAACCCCTGGACGAGGGGGTCGCGCTGCTCAACGCCATCCAGGACGTCTATCTCTCGGACGATATTACCGTCGCCTGAGACTTCGCCGGAGAGCAGCTTCAGTCGTACTCCATGAGGGCGGGATCCACGTCCCTGGTACGCTTTCCGCTTCTGAACCCGGTGAGCAGTTCGAGCGGGTCGCCGTAACGGATACGGCTGGATATGGCCTCCCCCGCGTCCCGGTCCGGGATGACCAGCCACAGATTGTCGAACTCGGATTCGGGAAAGCAACCGCCGTGTCCGCACGGAACGCAGGATGCGTAGTTCGGACAATCGTGGCGGATGTCGACGCCCAGGCCCGCCATGATGGCGAAAAGACTGGCGCTGTCGGTCCCTACCACGGCGGTACTGCCGGGTGGGAGGGCCCGCAGCGTATCCAGCATCGGGCCGATGGCGATCCTCGGATCACCGCGGTCCAGCACCACGATACGACCGTCGACCGAGGAGCCCGGCGCGGGTATACGGCGTACGCTCAGTCCGTGCCTTCTGGCCAGCGGCGTGACGGATTCGAAACTGCGCGAGGTCGACGTGGCGAACACATGTGTCACCTCGACCTTGCGGAAACGGTCGCCCAGCATCTCCGCCCGGGCCCTGCCGGCATCGTTCAGGAGCTGTTTGGGTGAGCGCCCGTCGGCCTCGGCGTGACGCAGGATGTAGACGTGGGTGTCGGGCCCGGCAAACGCTGCGGGCGTCGCGAACAGTGCGGTCAGGGACAGCCAGGCGGCGTGGGTGATGAGTGCGAGGGCCATTCTGAAGGCGCGCCGTGTACTGCCGGAGGCCTCCCCGGATTGGCGCGGCATTCACTGTGCCTCTTCTTTCTGGAACTCGGGGCGGAGGCGCTGATCGACTGCCTCCGCCCCGGTGTCTCGCTGCGAACCCGTTACCGGTTGTCGCCGTTCAGCACGTCGACGCCGATGACGTCAATGGCGTCCAGGTCCGAGCGGCCGCCCTTCCTCGGGTCCTCGTAGATGAACGTTGCGTCCCCGCTGCTCATGCTGCCCTCGAACTCGAATGCGGCGATCTCGACCTGCTCGAGTCCGTCGTGGGTCACTTCTTCATACACGTAGGTATCGTCGTCATTGCTCAGGGAGCTTGCCAGGGCGGCGCCACCCGCAAAGCTTAGTGCGACTGTCGCTACGAGTCCGGCTCCGGTTTTCATCAAGGTGTTCATCACGTATCCTCCACGATAATCGTTGGCGGCGATAGCTGCCGCGGGTTTGTCCCAAGGGTTGTTGCGAGCTTTGTTCTGGCACCACTCCCGGGTTCTTTCGGAAACAAGTATCGTCCAGCGAACTCGTTTACGGTATCCGTCGCAGGGACTAGGCGGATGGTTCGGGATCCTCGCGCGTGCGGGAAATGTGATCTATATTCAGTCATATAGATGATGATCTCAGTTGCACTGTATATCCCGGTACCTAGGCCATTCGGCCTAGGCCGGGCGAGGCGGTTGGTAACTGACCCGGAAACACGGATTCGTATACCCGGGCGCACGGGCCATTACCCCTTGTGCGATGCCGGAACGGTCCCGGCGATGTGGCGCCGCAACCGCTGAGAGTGGTGTGAATATTCTCGTTGCCGACGATCACCAATTGATCCGGGAGGCCTTGCGTAACGTCCTCGCCCAGCTGGACGAAGACGTCACCGTCATCGAGGCGCCGGATTGCGACCAGACGCTGCACCAGGCCGACGAACAGGCCGACCTCGATCTGGTGCTGCTCGATCTTCGCCTGCCCGGGATCGGCGGTTTCGAAACCTTGTCCCGGTTGCGTGATTCGCACCCGGAGTTGCCCGTCGTCATTCTCTCCGCGCACGATGAACGTGAAACCGTGCTGGCGGTTCTGTCGCGCGGCGCCGCCGGGTTCGTTCCAAAATCATCGAGCAATCCGGTCATCCTGAACGCGCTGCGCCTGGTGCTGGCGGGCGGTGTATACGTGCCCCCGCACATCGTCGTGCACGGTGGAGAACGGGGCTCCGGGCCAGAGGCGCCGGTTCCACCTCGTTCTCTGGGGTCGGTGCGGGACCTCGGGCTGACCGAACGCCAGTTGCAGGTGCTGGCGCTGCTGATGAAGGGCTATCCCAACAAGCTCATCTGCCGGGAGCTGGACCTGGCGGAGGGGACCGTGAAGGTGCACGTGTCGGCCGTCCTCAAGTCCCTGGATGTCGACAGCCGGACCCGGGCCGTGGTCAGCGCCGAGGCGTTCGGACTCAAGCTCGATCCCGAGGGTCGAGTGGTGCTCGAGCGCAGTCCGGATTGACCGGGTGTGACAGGAGGTGGTACAGCAGCGCGCGCAGCTTGGCCGGTCTGACCGGTTTTCGCAGCAGAGGGCAGCCGCATTTCAGGACCTGATGCTGTATGACCGGTGCGGGGTCTCCGGTAATGATCGCCGCCGGGATATGGCGCCCGAGCCGCTCGCGCACGTCGAACGCCAGATCGAGGCCGGATTTCTGCTCGTTCAGATGATAGTCGAACAATAGTACGTCCGGGGCCCGCGTGTCGGCATCCAGGAACGCCAGCGCCTGACCGGCGGATCCCAGTACCACCACGTCGCATCCCCAGGACGAGAGCAGCCCTTGCATCGCCTCGCGCACCAGTTCGTCATCGTCGACAACAAGGACCCGGGCGCCTTCCAGGCGGTGGCCGGGTGCCTCGGCGTCGGCGTCGTGAGTCAACCGGATGTCCGCGGCCGCGGGCGCCTCGATTGTGAACACGGAGCCTTTGCCCTCGACCGACCGGACCTCGATGCGGTGGTCGAGCAGTCTGGCGAAACGATCGACGATCGCCAGCCCCAGGCCGAGGCCGCGTCCACGGTCGGCTCGTGAATCCTGTAGCTGATAGAAATCCCGGAAGATGTCATCCAGATGTTCCGGGGAGATACCGATCCCCGTGTCCCACACCTCGAACCTGGCATGGCTTCCGCGCCGTCGGCAGCCCACCAGGACGCCGCCGAGATCGGTGTGCCGCACCGCGTTGGAGACCAGATTGATCAGGATCCGCTCCATCATGATGGGATCCGTGCGCACCGCCATGCGGCTCGGGGCCACGCGAAACGAGATGCCCTTCGCCTTGGCGGTCGAGGCGAAGTGGTGGCGCATGGGCAGCAGCAGGGACTCGACCGATACCTCCCGTGGGTGAGGCGTCATCGCTCCGGCCTCGACCTTGGAAATGTCCAGCAGGGCATCGAGGAGCTCCCGTAGCGCATCGACCGAAGATACCGCCTGGCTCACCAGTTTGCGGGCACCCGGTTCGGTGACCTCGTTGGTCAGCTGATCGATGAACAGACCCAGCGCGTGCATCGGCTGACGCAGATCGTGGCTCGCCGCCGCGAGGAACCGTGACTTCGCCTGATTGGCCTGTTCCAGTTGATACGTTCGCTCCTCGATACGTTGTTCGAGGGTCGTGTAGGACTCATGGAGCTGAGCCGCCATCTGATTGAACTGGTCGGCCAGCGTCTCCAGTTCGTCGCCACTGTGTATATCGATGCGGTGGCGCAGGTCCCCGGAGCCGATACGTTCGGCCCCGTCCCTCAGTATCCTGATCGGGCGGATGGTTCGGGCCGCGAGCCAGAGCGCGAGCCCAAAGGAAAGCACCACTGCGGCGACCAGGATGGCGCCGAGGCGTCTCAGGAGCGCGTAGACCGGATCCAGTGCGTGCCCGAGGGGGCGCTCGACCACCACCAGCCATCCCGGGGGTTCGGCCACGGCGCTGGCCACCAGCACCAGTTTGCCGAACACGTTGCGGGCAACGCCGGGCGCATCGCGCGCGGTGTCACTCCAGTCCCGAGCGGGGGTGTCGCCATTCTGCTCCCCCTGTACCCTGGCACCGGCCGGGGAGACGAGTTGACCGCCGGCATCGATGACGTGTCCGGTCGTGCGGGCCGCGGCCCGAGCCGTGGATCCCAGCTCCCACATCAGGTCCAGATCCAGCGAGGCGGAGACGATACCTCCCTGACCGTCCGCGATGGCGAGCGTCATGCGGGGCCACTTGTTATTCTGGAAAACGACCGGGCCACGGTAGGTCTGTCCGCTCCTGGCCGCCATGAAGGCCGCGTTTCGGGAGCGGTCCGCGCCCCCGTCGACCTCGTCGAGTTCGACGCGCGAGACGTACAATCGCTCCCGGCCCGCCGGCCCGATTTGTGTGACGTCCTGAATGACGGGTTCCTGCCTCAGAACGGTCAGAAACCCGGCATACAGTGTCTCTGTCCCTTCATCCGGGGTCGTACCCGTACCCGGTTCCGTGACCCACTGGAGCTGGCGCTCGAGGCGTCCGAAAAACTGTTCGATCTGAAGGGCGGTGGAACTTGCCTGCTGCTGTTGCAGTGCCAGCAGCGCGCCGCTCTGGACCCGGTAGGTCAACAGCGCACTCACTGCGATGGCTGCGACAAGAACGACACTCACCAGCGCCACGAACCAGGTGACGTTTCTCTGAACGAGCGGGCTGAACGAGATCACTACGTGAGTATAAGAAATCCCGACGGTGAGGGATGCGCCGGCGGCAAGGGTTCGGAAAGGGAGTCGCGGCGGTTCCCAGGGATCATGCCCGGGGCAATCAGGAGGTTCGACTCGTGGGCTGCGCGACAGGAACCAGTATCCGATCAAACGGGGAGGGGAAGGTTTCCGGCGGGGCATCAGGGGAAAGACGGGCAAGTCCGTGCTGCCGCGCAGCCTTCCCGGTACATGCGCGACTCACGTAACCAACGTCGAACACAGGTCCGGAGCCACGGGAGAACCGGTTGCACGGGCAAAAAAAGCGGGCGAGTGGCCAATGCCACTCGCCCGCTGTGCAGGATCTATCGGATTCGAAGGACGTTATCTGGCAGCCACGGCGTCTTCTATTGCCTGGCTCGGGTAGAGTCCGGACGCCGATACGCCACCATTCATGGTGGGCTCGAGATCGGCCACGTCATAGATCCCGAAGCGGTCTTCCAGGGCCTGGGTCGGGTACTGACCGGAGGAGGAAACCCCCCCGTTCATTGTCGGTTCCAGATCGGTGGGATCCACAGAGGCAGCCTGAACGGAGGCGGTTGCAATCAGCGAACCAAGAATCGTCGTGGCGAGTAGGTGTTTCATCGGTACAGCTCCAAAGTTAAGAATAACATTGAATGCTAATATACTCCTACTGAACTCTAAGCCAATCAGTTAATTGAATAGTTGATGCATGACAATCTGGCGATCCTCAACACCCTGTTCAGCGTACAGGCCCCCGATTCCAGTGGCACCGCCCCTGTCCTGACGCTGCCGGCGTCGCGATGACTTCTAACTGGGGTCAAATCTAGCAATATATAGTTATAATTTTATAACTATATATTGCTAGATTTGACCCCATTGGCTTTTCAGTCATCGAGAGGAAGTCGTTCCTTCAGCCGCTCAATCTCCCCACGCAGTTCCCCGATTTCCTGTTCCAGACGGTCGAGGCGTTCCTGGTCGGAGTCGGTGAGGCCGACGGGGTCATCCGGGGCTTCAGCGGGTTCCGGAAGCTGGACCTCTCCGCCAAAAAGGTGGGCATAGCGCATTTCGCGTTTGCCGGGTTCACGTGGCAGCCGGACCACGAAAGGACCGTCTTCCCGTTCCGTGAGCCGCTCGAGCGTGGCCTGGACTTCGTGCACGTCGTCGAAGCGGCACAGGCGGTTGGTGCGCGTTCGCAGTTCACCCGGGGTCTGCGGACCACGGAGCAGTAGTACGCAGACGACGCCCAGTTCCTGTGCGGTGAATTGCAGTTCACCGAATTCGGTATTGCAGAATCGCTGACGGTATTTCGAGACGCGGCTGCCGAAACCGGTCTTGTCGCTCACCAGGTGTTTCTTCCTCAGCTCGTCCAGGAGCTGCTGGACGGTCGGCTCGTCCAGTTCGTACACCGGATCGCGGTTACTCTTCTGGTTGACCGCGTTGACCAGCGCGTTGAGCGACAGCGGGTACTGCTCGGGCGTGGTGATCTCTTTCTCGATCAGTGACCCGATGAGTCGGGCCTCAAAGGGTGAGAGCGGGTTTTCCATTGATGTCACCGTTGTTGTATTGCGGCCATGAATTCGATGCGGAAAATCGCGTGATATACTTCGGCCCCTCCGTTCGTGTGCCGCCCGTTGGCCCGCAGAGGTCGACGCGGCGCGTTGTCGTGCCGGTTTCCAAACCTTCGTCCCGGTGCATCATGCCTGCCCCGTTCCGACCGCAATGAGAGTCTCAATCATCGTCGCCATGGCCCGCAACCGCGTAATCGGTCGCGACAACGCGATACCCTGGCATCTGCCCGCGGAACTGAAATACTTCAAGCGCGTCACGATGGGCAAGCCGATCATCATGGGTAGAAAGACGTTCGAATCCATCGGGCGCCCGCTGCCGGGCAGGCTCAATATCGTCGTGACGCGTGATCGCGACTATGCCCCGAAGGGTGTCACGGTCGCTCATGGCCTGCAGGAAGCGGTTACCGCGGCCGGTGACACGGAGGAAGCCGTGATCATCGGCGGCGCCGAGCTGTATCGACAGGCATTGCCGAGGGCCGACAGACTGTACCTCACCGAGGTAGAGGCGGAGCCGCAAGGCGATACCTGGTTCCCGACGATTCGTGAGGACGAGTGGCGCGAGGTGTCCCGCGTGCGGAGGGAAAAGGACGAAAACAACCCGTTCGATCTCACCTGGCTCGTTCTGGACAGGGTGGTCGGGGATTCCACCGCTGATACCGGGGGGATGCCGGGCGTCACAACACACCCGCCTGCTTGATCTGCAGGTAGCGATTGACCAGAGACGCCGACAGCGGCCGCGGCGCCGTATCGAGTCCCAGCACGCCTTCGGCCCGCACCCGTTCCAGTATGTCGCGTCGCTGCCCGAGATAATCGTGCACGGCGGCGACACGCAAGGCCTTGTCGAAATCCTCGACGTCCCCGTTCAGTGCATCATCGAGCGCCTGTTCCCGCAGGCTGGCAAGAAGCACCAGATGGCGGCGTTGCAGCATCTTCAGCGCGGGCAGCAACTCCACGCTGTCCTCGTCGCGGAAGTTGGTGACGACGATCGCCAGCGCCCGCTTGCGGTGTCGCGCCAGCAACCCGGCCGCGGTCTGCGAGTAGTCCGGCGTGTCGCCGGACGGATACAGGTCGAACAGCGCGTCGAGGATGTCGCGCATCGCACCGGATCCCCGGCGCGGCGGCACCCAGGTGTCGTTTCCTCCGAAAGTGGCCACACCCACCGCGTCGCCATGTCTCAGCGCGACCCGGGTCAGTAGCAGAATGGCGTTGAGGCTGTGATCGAAGTGGGAGAGGTCACCGTGGCGCGCGCGCATCCGATGGCCGCAATCGAGCAGGAAGATCAGGTCCTGATTGCGTTCCTCCTGGTAGTCACGCGAGATGAACTTCTGCATCCGCGCGGTCGCCTTCCAGTCGATCTGCCGCAGCGAATCGCCCGCCCGATACTCGCGCAACTGGTGGAAATCGACACCCGTTCCCCTGCGCCGTCTGGCGTGAATGCCGAGCAGATGAAGATGCCGTCCGCGCGCCAGCGCCGTGTAGCGTTCCGCGGCGGCCAGGTCGGGATAGACCCGGATGCGGGATTCGGTATCGACGACCCGATTGTGCATCCACAGACCGATGGGGGAACGCAGCCGGATCTGTGCGCGCGGAAAGACGAATTCGCCGCGTCGCCGGGGTACGACACGGTAGGCGATCTTCGAGGTTTCTCCCGGGGCCGCTCGAACGGCGGCGGGCAGTCCACTGACATCGAGGCAGTCCGGGTAGTGATCGAAGACGGTCATCTCGATCGGGCGCGAACTGGCGTTTCCCAGGCTTAGCCCGACTTTGCCGGCGCCGTTCAGACCCATGACCTCGGGGACCCGGCGATCGACTGCCGGCGTGGGTATCGATCGCGCCATCACGGCGTCGGCGATGGCGAGCAGGGTGACGGCCGCGAGTGCGGACCACCACAGTGCACCGGCGTCCGGCCTGAACCAGACGAACACCGCGGCGGCCGCGGGTACGAGCAGCAGGGCCAGGAGCCTGCCGGTGGGGATCATTGCCTGGGTGCGTCCAGGCGGGACAGGATCTCGCCGAGGGTATCGTCGGGACCGCGGCCCTCGAGCTCCAGTTCCGGCGAGCTGACGATCCGGTGCCGCAGGGCCGGCAGCGCGACGTGACGGACGTCGTCGGGGGTGATGTAGTCCCGCCCGTCCAGGAGCGCGGTCGCGCGCGCGGCGCGGACGATGGCGATGGCGCCGCGGGGACCCGCACCGACGGCGATGCCCTGCCAGTCGCGAGTGGCGCGGGTGATGCGCACGGCGTAGTCCGTCACCCTCGCGTCCGCGAGCACACCGGCGCTCGCCCGTTGCAGCGCGAGGACCTGTTCGGCGTCGGCTATCGGGTGCACGCCCGAGACGTCGAGGTCCTGACCCACGCCCCCGTCTGTAACGGCGTGCACGATGGACAGTTCCTCCTCGTGGGCCGGGTAGTCCATGAAGATTTTCAACAGGAAACGATCCAGCTGGGCCTCGGGGAGCGGGTAGGTGCCGTCCTGCTCGATGGGGTTCTGCGTGGCCAGGGTCATGAAGGGATTGGGTACCTCCAGCGTCTTGCCCTCGATCGTGACCTGACGTTCCTGCATCACCTCCAGCAGCGCCGACTGGGTCTTGGCGGGCGCGCGGTTGATTTCGTCGGCCAGCAGCAGGTTGGTAAACACGGGGCCGCTACGCACCACGAAACGTTCGGACTTCGGGTTGTAGATCACGTGTCCGGTGACGTCGGCGGGCATCAGGTCCGGTGTGAACTGGATGCGCGCGAAGCTTCCTTCGAAGGTGCGAGCCAGCGCCTGGACCAGCAAGGTCTTGCCGAGTCCCGGCACGCCCTCGATCAGGACGTGCCCCCCGGCGATGAGTCCGATAAGGACCTGGTCGATGACCTCGTCCTGACCGACGAGCGAGTGGGCGATCTCCGCTCGCAAGGCCTTCGCCAGCTCGCCCGCGCGTTCGATGTCCGCCACCGACCGGGTACCCACCGGGCTGTCAGTCTTGTCTGTCTCGTTCATAGGTGTCTTCTTATCGTTTCCATGGCGTTTACCGCATTCGTGAATGGCGCTTCACGGGAACCGGCGTCGGACGGAAAGGGTGACGACTCGTCATGTCGCGATCCGAGCGCGGCGTTCAGGCGGGCGCATACCGCTTTGCGCCGGTGACCCGCCTCGCGTAACAGCGCGGTCTCCACGGCCCCGAGGAGCCGGTCTCCGCCACCCGATCGCCAGTAGTATCGTCCACTCGCGTCGACGTGCTCGATCAGGCTTCTCCGGCCCGGAACCGGGGTAGGGACGAGCGGCCCGAAACGCGGTGCGGCCGAGGCGATCCAGGCCACCAGCAATAGTGCCAGACTGGCGATCAGCATCCAGCTGCGATGCCAGAGGCGCACCCAGAAGGCCGCCATGTTCTCGGGCGCCATGAACCAGATCCTGCGCGGTGGTTCGGTTTCCGTGCGCAACAGTCGCCAGAGAAATTCGGCGTGGTCCGCCCTGCCGATGGCCTCATTGGTCGCGAAGTCCATGTCCGAGAGCACGGTGACCTTCCCCTCGCCCCGCGGCGAGCGCACCACATGGATCCCGAACTCGCCGGCGTGGGTCACGGCATCAGCGGCGTCCGTGACCTGCAGGCGCCAGGCCGGGTCGAAATCCACCTCGACGAACCCGTCGCCGTCGGCGAGTTCCACGGCCGGTACGGTTGCTTCGGCGGCCTGCTCTTCCGACAGGAAACCGGTGACGACTTCGATACCCAGCGCATCGAGCAGGTCGTCCGGAACCGCAACCGGTCCTTCGACTTCCTCCCAACCCGGCGGAATATGGTGGCGCGCAGCCACCACAAGATGCCCGCCCGCTTCGATCCAGTCCAGACGTCGCGCAACGCCTTGCGGTGAGTCCGACGCGCGGCGCCGTACCATGACGACGACGCTTTCGGCGGGTAGGGTTTCCCCGAGTCGACCGGCAGATCCGAGGCGGTCGACCTCGAGCGCCATGGCGCCGAGAAAGCGCTCGGCGGCGAGCAACTCGTTGCTGCGCGCCTCGCCACGATAACCGACGTTCACGTCTTCCTCGCGCCTTTCGAAGGTGTTGAAAAACAGCCAGGTCAGGCCACCGGCCAGCGCGACGAGCAGGGCGAAGACGATGACCGGGCCCCGGATCATGCCCCGCGCTCCCCGAATCGATGTGGCCAGTCGTCGATCAGTTGCATCCCCTCGTTGCCCGGGGGCGGGGTGTGCCGGTAGGCGGTGAGTCTCCAGACCGCGATCAGACGTTGCAGGTATCCCTTCAGCATGGGGTCGTCCAGGTCGTCAAGCCTGCGTTCCACGTCGCTCTCGGTATCGATCGCGGTTACCGGCAGGAAACCGAACGAATTCAACCGATCGAGACTGGCCGTGTAAAGGAGCGACAATGCGCCGCGAGGGTCACCGGAGGCCCACAACGCCCGGGCCGCGGCAGCCGGGTCGTCGGGTGCCGTGGCGAGGGTCGCGGGCGCGCGAGGCGGTTCCGGGGTGGGGCCTGCCGGGCGCGGAACCGGGGGCCGGCGACGTGACCTGACGCGTTGACGCCACGTGGAGGCCACGATCGCAATGATCACGTAGCCCAGCACCAGCCACATGAGCAGGCGCGCCACCCGGGCGATCAATTCGGCGGTTTCCCTTCCGATGAGGCTCTCGCGGTCTTTCTCCCCGTCCGGTGTTCTCCGTTTTGGTGCCCAGATCTCCCTGCGCTCGGTGACCTGGAATTCCGGCGCCGACAGGACCCGCGCGATCACCCCGGCGGGGTCCCCTGCCCGGGGCGGGATCTGATCCGCCTGATCCGACGCCAGCGCCGGGGCCGCGCCCGGTGCAAGTAGTGGTGCCACAGCCAGCAGCAGGATGGCCGCGGCCGTCGCTCGGGCGGGTTCGGAGAGTCTGCGGGCCATGCGCCGGAACTGCAGTTCGATGTCCCAGCCCTCCAGCACGGTCCGCCGGTTCACGTAGAGGGAGAAGCCGGCCGCCACGTAGCAGGGTTCGATCACCGAGACGGCGACGTAGTAGGCGACATTGAAGGCCATGTCGAACCCGCCCGGGATGCCGCTTTCCAGCGCGGTAAAGACCGGTTCGACCAGCGTGGCGGGGACCAGCAGCCAGGCCAGTGCAAGCAGCGAGAGGTAGCACACGAGTTCCAGGTGCAGGCAGGCGACCGTGAGCCAGACGGCGTGATCGCGACCGCGGCGGTTGAGTACCCGCTGGCGCCGTCTCCGCGACTTTCCGCGCAACCCCTCGAGCTGGTGCGCCGGGAGGTCGAATGAACGGGCCGGGTCGAGACGCAGTAGCGTCAGCCCCAGGAACAGGCCATTGCTGCGCAGGTCGAGGGCCTTGCGAAGCGACTCCCGCGCCGCGGGTCGGGACCCAAAGAGGGCCTGGCTCACGCCCCAGAGCACCACGCGGTCATAAAAGGGCTTCAGCCACCAGAACACGAGACCGGCCAGCCACGCGATGTCGTGGAAGACCACGTTCAGGGCGACGAACAGCGGCAGCGTTGCGGCGAACCATGCCGGGTACACGGTGCGCCATTCCCGGCGCACGATGGCGAAACCGAGATCGATCGCCTCCCAGGGGTTCCTGGGCCTCAGTCCGACCGTGACGTCGTCAAGCCGCATCGTCACGCCCCGCCCGGGAGAAGTAGAGCCCGACGAGTGCCCACATCCCGAGACCTGCGACGATCTTCACCAACGGGTCGGGCCACGGACGGGGAGACCAGAAGGCCTCGACGAACGCGGCCAGCAGGAACATCACCGCCGCCCCGGCGACGATGCGTCCCGCCGGTCGGGCGTTTCGCCGCAGGGCGAGTAGCCGGCTTTCCCGTCCCGGGGCGATCAGGGCATGTCCCAGGCGCAGCCCCGCCGATCCACAGAGCACGATCGCACTCAGTTCGAGCGCGCTGTGTCCGGCGACAAAAGCCCAGAATGCGTCGCCCTGGCCAATGCCGGTGATGTGGCCGGCCACCGCACCGATAATGAAACCGTTGAGTACGAGGAAGAACACCGCACCGATGCCGAAGATCAGTCCGCCGGCAAAGGTCTGAAAGCCGATCCCGGTGTTGTTGCGGATGTAGTAGCCGAACATGAAGAAGTCGCTCTGGCCCTCCATCTGCGGATCGACGCGTTCTCCCTCCGGTGTCGCGTACATCTGTTCGAAGCGCTCGACCGAGTCGGCGTCCATCACCGCATGGATGACCGCGCCATCGCGGTGGGCCGCGACGAAGGCCAGTGACAGGGGAACAAAGAACAGGAGTGCCGACAGCAGGACCAGAGAGCGGTTCGCGCGCACCTCCGCGGGAAAACCCGTGGTCAGAAATCGCTTGATCCTGGACCTGGAAAGCCGTCCGGGGGGGTACATGAGCCGCTGCGCCCCGCCAACGAGATGTTCGAGGCGCCGCACAAGCACGGGGCTGTAACCCCGGCTGCGTCCCAGTGCAAGGTGGTGACATGCCTGCCGGTACAGGTTCGGCAGGTCCCCGATGCGTTCTCCGGCACCTCTTGCGCGCCTGCGTCGTCCGGACGGGTTCAGGATGGACTCCAGTTCCAGCCAGACGGGTTCGTATTGCCGCATGAACTGTTCCTGGTTCATCTTGCGCCCATGATCCAGGCCGATACGCCGAGGACCTGATCGAGGGTCTCTTCCGGGCGTCCCCCGGTCTGGCCCGTTACCGGGCCGGCGAGGGCCGCGAGCTCCGCGTTGCGCTCCTGCGTGAGCGATGCACTGCGTTCGCCGAACGCCAGCAGGGATTGCTGCTCGTCCAGCGTCAGGGCCAGGCGGGGTGGGTGGGGACGGGCGCGAACCTCCGCGAGTTTGGCCGGTCGCTCGTCCGTGTAGACGACAAGCGTTCCCGCCACCTGATCCCCGAGGCGGCGAAAATCCCGGCTGAGCAACATGGCGACGAGTCCGGTCCCGTAAAGTGCCGGCAGGAAATCGGCGACCCGTAGCAGGTTGCGGAGCAGCGATGCCGACCAGCCGATCGGTGTTGCGTCGTCGTGAACCGCACGCAGGCCCATGGCGGATTTGCCGGGCGTGGTGCCGTCGCGCAGGACCTCGAACAGGACGTAGTAGAACCACTCCACCGCGAACAGGATGATGAGGAACAGTCCCGTGGCGAAATCCTCAGGCAGCAGGATCCCCAGGGCGATCCCGAACACCGCATAGAGGAGGAGCCGGATCAGGGTGTCGACCGCCCAGGCGAAGGCCCGCGGAACGGGGCCTGCCGGTGTCAGCGAGAGATCGACACCCTCGGGTGATTCGACCCGCCGCACAGTGTCCAGCACCTCGTCCAGCGGTAATGACATAGGAACACTATCCTGGTCGCGCGTTCCCCTCACACGGGAGTTGCGTGAAGCTTGGCGAGGACTGGTCCAGGCGCACGATCGTCAGGGTTCCACCCCAGACGCAACCCGTGTCGAGCGCCATGATGCCCGGTTCGTTGACCATGCCGAGTGTCGACCAGTGTCCGAACACGATTTTCATGCCCCGGCTCCGTCTCGACGGGACCCGAAACCAGGGCAACAGGTTCGATCGCTGGCTGCCCGGCGCGCCCTTTGCCCCCATGTCCATGCGTCCCTTCTCGTCGCAGTAGCGGATCCGGGTCAGCGCGTTGGTGATGAAACGAAGGCGCTTCCAGCCGTTCATGTCTTCCTTCCACCGGTCAGGGTGGTCGCCGTACATGTGGCGCAAGAACTTAGTATAGTCTGGAGCCCGCAGCACCGATTCGACTTCCCGGGCGCAGGCGTGGGCCTGATCGCGGTCCCATTGAGGGGCCAGGCCGGCATGCACCAGGGTGTAGCCCAGCGTCTCGTGCTCGTGCAGCAGCGGCCGGAAGCGAAGCCATTCGATCAGTTCGTCGATGTCGGGGGCGCGCAGCAGTTGCTCGGTGTCGCTGCCTCGTCTGACAGGCTTTGCCCCGGCGTGTCGGGCGATGGCGGTCAGGTCGTGATTGCCCAGTACCACCGTTGCGGCATCGCCCAGCTTTTTGACGAAACGCAGGGTCTCCAGGGAACGGGGGCCGCGCGTGACCAGGTCCCCGACGAACCACACGTGATCCTGCCACGGGTCGAAGTGCATCTTGTCGAGCAGTACTCGAAGCTCGTCGTAACAGCCCTGGATATCGCCGATCGCGAATAGCGCCATGATGTCTCAACCGTTCGGGCACGGTTTCTTGTTGTTGGATGGAACCCGCCGGTGGCGGCTGTTCGGAATGGCCGGCAGTCAGTGGATGACGCGCGGCACGGACAACGTGAATCGTTCGATGGGGGCCTCGAACCTCGTGCCGTCGTCGGCCTCCATCTGGTAGCTGCCCTCCATCGTGCCCACGGCGGTCTCCAGCATCGCAAAGCTGCGGTAGCGATATGTTTCGCCCGGCGCCAGCCGCGGCTGCTGGCCGATGACGCCGTCGCCACGGACCTCCTGCACCCTTCCGTTGGTGTCCGTGATCAACCAGTGGCGCGTCAGCAATTGCGCCGGAACCGCTCCCGCGTTGTGGATCTGCACCGTGTAGGCAAAAACGTACCTGTCCTGCGACGCGTCGGACTCGCTTTCGAGGAAAGCGGGCTCAACGCTGACGCGGATGTCGTGGTCACCAGGTTCGTCCATGGGCGCTAGTATACCCCCGTATCCCGTTAAGGCGATTGCCGGAAAACGACATACCAGATTGCGCCGGATTTTCGTTCATCATCAAGGCGCGACAACAGGCGCATAGCCGAGCTATGTAACGGTTGTCGCAACACAGAGGACGGATGAAAAGACAAGCAGGATGGTATGTCATTTGACAGAAATCGCCTAAGGATCTCGACTTGC
>JAYENI010000208.1:0-26068 GCA_034722015.1 Pseudomonadota bacterium | reverse complement strand
TCGACTACCCCGTTTTGTTCTTGCCGGATATCCACAGCATGTCGTCGTTCGCGGAAACAACCGCGAGCCGATCTTCTTTGTCGAGGAAGACTATCGATTCTATTTGGGAAGACTCAAACAGGCCTGTGACAAGCACGACTGCGACCTGCATGCCTATGTACTGATGACCAACCATGTCCATCTGCTGATCACGCCAAACCAGGACAACAGCCTGTCCAAGGCGATCCAGATGCTGGGGCGCTACTACGTCCAGTACTTCAACTACAGCTATCAACGTACCGGCACCTTGTGGGAAGGTCGCTACAAGGCCACATTGATCGACAGTGAAGCTTATGCCCTGACCTGTTACCGATATATAGAACTCAATCCGGTGCGCGCGCAAGGCATGGTCGACCATCCAGGTGAGTACCCCTGGTCGAGTTATCGGCGCAATGCACTGGGAGAAACCGACGAGTTGATCGTACCTCACACGCTGTACCAGGCACTTGGCCCAAATGAACCGGCGAGGCAGAAGGCCTATCGAACCCTTTTCAAGGCACGCATCCCCGAAAAGACACTGACCGAAATCAGAGGCGCCACCAACAAGGCCTGGGTGTTGGGCAGCGATTGCTTCAAGGACAGGATTGAGCGACAGCTGAACCGGCCAGCCAGCCCGAAACCACGAGGTGGCGACAGAAAATCCGCCTCTTACTCACAACGAAAGCAGATCAATCGAGTCTGACCCCATTGATCCACATTTTCTGCGTTCGGGCCTGTTCGCGGCCCTGCCGGCTGCGGATGGGCTCAATCGCACTCCACGGCGCGAACGGGTGCATACCCGGTGTTTTTCAGAATACACTGGCCCTCGTTTCCGAGAATCCAGTCGAGGTAGGACTTGATCTCGTCGATCGGTGCTTGCTTGGAGTATACGAACAGCGGGCGAGCGATAGGGTAGCTCTTGTCGCTTGCGCTTGCGATACTCGGAACGACGCAGGCTGCAGTCTCGCCTTCCGCGACACAGGCCATATTCACCCGGGGCGTGGCGTACGCGAGTCCACTGTACCCGATGGCACAAGGCGTCTTCTCGACCATCTGGACAACGTCCTTGGAACTCAACATATCCAGAATCCCCAGGTCGTAACGTCCTTGATTCTTCATGATCGCGGAACGGAAATAAACATAGGTGCCCGAGCTGCTCTGACGGCCAACGCGCACGATCTCCTGGCCCTTGCAACCGGGAACCTCTACCCCCAGGTCCGACCAATTCCTTATCTCTCCGCCGCGGCCGAATATCTGCGCCAGCTGCGAGTATGTGATCGATTTTAGAGGATTGTCCTTGTGAAGATAGACCGCCAGGGCATCGTAGCCCACTATATGCTCGACGGGATTCATGCCCAACGCCTGGGCGCGCTCCGCCTCTTCAGTACCCATGCGGCGACTCGCGTTGACCAGGTCCACGGTTCCGAGCAGCATCGCGTGAAATCCAGTACCCGATCCGCCGCCGCCCACGGAGACCGCAACATCGCGCGCCTGGGCCTCGTACGCCTCCGCCCAGATCTGGGCTACATGGATCATCGTATCCGACCCCTTGGCACGAATAAGCGTCGTGGCGTTTGCAGAGACGGCGGTGCAGAGCAGCGCCGTAAGACAAAGCGGGAGTAAACGTGATTCTGAGTTCATCTCTATTCCCTCTGCCAGCCAGTGTGGTCGTTGATACAGTCCGCGGACCCATTATCTGAAGGTTTTCAGGGCAGCCGTATCGTTTCGTCGTGATCGCCAAACTCGCCAGTTGCCATGAATACGCACGCCTTACCCCCCCACCGGTCCCGGACCAGGTTGTGGAACACGAGGCGTCTGGGAAGGTTATACGCCGTTCTCCTCAATGGTCAACGGGTACGACTGAATGCCGGACGAATACCTGCTGCGCCGTCAACGTCGTTGAAGAACGCAGTCCGCTGCCTGAAGCCCATAAGTCTTGAAATCAGGCCGGGCGATCCGGGAATCTGGAGGTAGAAGGCGGGCCAGTCGGCGTGAAACCGGAGTACCGATCCAGACTGCCTCCGACAGACATCCGTAAGCTATTGACGTGATTGGCGTCCCCAAGGGGAGTCGAACCCCTGTTACCGCCGTGAAAGGGCGGTGTCCTAGGCCTCTAGACGATGGGGACGTTGTACTCGTTAGCGGCCGGATTTTCAGCGCAGCTGCGTGCACCGACTGCCTCCGCCCGAAGAGCGCGCAGCCTACGTGAACGGTGTTTGGGTGTCAAGAAACGTCGGCCCTCGCCGGCGCGCGCAGAATTCCGGATACGAAGAGCAATGCGACCGGGCGTCCCGCCCCGAACCTCGTGGTTCGGCTATACTGCAATCTGACTTCTCTTGGCCCAACCACAGCCCCCGAAAGATGCATGGCGGCGATCTCAATCAACAGCGAACAACTGCAGCGCGTGCTGCGGATTCTGCCCGTGGTCGCCACCACGATCCTTGTGGTGTTGCTCGCGAGTGCGATTGCGGAGCTTACCTGGCAAGTCCTCGCGCCTGCCCCCGAGTATATTCCGACCGCAGAGACCGACCACGCCGCCGGTCCACGCAAGAAACGCCCGGACTACGGCAGTCGCGTCGCGTCGCTTCACCTTTTTGGTGCAGCGAATGCCCCGGCAACGGTCGAACGCAGGCCTGACGAGACTGCCCCGGAGACACGGTTGAACCTGACGCTCAGGGGGGTGTTCTCCACCGGTGGAGAAGACGCCCTGGCAATCGTATCGAGCCAGGGCGGTGACGAGCAGTTCTACAAGGTGGGTGACAACGTACAGGGCGGCGCAATCCTGAAGGCCGTCTACCCGAACCGCATCATCATCGAGCGCGGTTCGAGACGGGAAACGCTGACCCTGCCCAAGGGCAAGGATACGGGCATCGATATCCGCCGTTCCGAGGCCACGCCCACACGGGCGCCTGCCTCCCCGCAGACACCTGGAGCAAGCGCCAACCTGGGGGGCCTGCGAAAGGACCTGATGACGAATCCCGGCAAGCTGGGAAAGCTGATACAGGCGGTACCGGCCAACGAAAACGGCCAGTTCGTGGGTTACCGAATCTCGCCACGCGGCGATCCCCGACTGTTTCGATCACTCGGGCTGGAGTCCGGAGACATCATCATCGCGGTGAACGATGTCCAGATCGACCGCCCGGAGAAGGGGATGGCGGCCCTGCAGAAACTGATGAAGGACAACGAGCTCACGCTGACCCTCATGCGCGACGGGGCGGAATTTACCGTACACCACTCGATCCCGCAGTGATCACGGACCGGGCAGGCCTGGTATTCCCGCGCGGGGAACTTTTTAGACGATGCGCGCTATCATAAAAGAGTCGGCGTGTCCGCCGGGCATCGTGGATTTATCCAGATAACCGTTTAATTGTCGTGGCGTACGGAGCGCTTCCGCGAACCGGCGCCGGTGACTCGAGCCGAACACATGCACCAATCCAGACAGCTCCCCGTGCCCCTCCAACGTACGAAGTGCCTGCTGGCCGTGCTCCTGCCGGCCTTGCTGTTGCTTGCCGCGCCCGCCTGGGCCGAAGGCGGCGGAAAGCTCACCCTCAATCTCAAGGACGCAAATATCCGCACGCTCATTGAGACGGTGTCCGAAGCCACGGGAAAGAATTTCGTCATCGACCCGCGGGTCAAGGCCAAGGTGACAGTGGTGTCGGCAGAGCCGATGAACCAGTCCGAACTCTACCAGGTCTTTCTCTCGATTCTTCAGGTCCACGGCTATTCGGCGGTCGCTGTCGGCGATGTCATCAAGATCGTACCGGACGTCAACGCCAAACAGGGACCGGTCGACGTCGTCGGGGAAGATTCCACCCTGTCGGGAGACCAGCTGGTCACACGCGTCGTGCGGGTGGAAAACGTCCCGGCGGCGCAGCTGGTACCCATCCTCAGGCCGCTGATTCCCCAGCAGGGACACCTGGCCGCATACACTGCGAGTAACGCGCTGGTGATCTCTGACCGGGCAGGCAACATCGATCGCCTGCTGCAGATCATCAAGCGTATCGACGTGCCCTACAATCAGGAGATCGAGTTCATCCCGCTCAAACACGCCTCAGCCAGCGATGTCGTTCAAATCATCGGCAACCTGAACAAGAAGGATGCCAAGGGCCGGGGCACACCCGGTCAACCGCTGCTCACCGCGGACGACCGCACCAACAGTATCCTGCTCGGCGGCGACCGCTCGGCGCGCCTGCGTATCCGGGGGCTCATTGCCCATCTCGACTCACCCCTGGAAGGGGGGGGCAATACACAGGTCGTTTTCCTCAAGCACGCCACCGCCGAGGATCTCGCCCCGATCCTACTCGGGGTCGGCAAACAGCAACTCAAGGCCGAAAAGAGCAGCGCGCCAACCGCGAGTACGTCGAAAACGAGGAGCACGAGCCGTTCGACCTCCGGCACCAGGGATGATATCGACGTCCAGGCCGACCCGACCAACAACGCACTGATCATCACCGCGTCCCCGGCCCAGTTCATGCGCCTCAAGCGCGTCATCGACCAGCTGGACGTGCGCCGTGCACAGGTGCTCGTCGAGTCCATCATCGCCGAGGTCAACACGGACCAAAAGCGGGAACTGGGTTTTGAATTTGCGGTCCTGCCCACCGACGGCGCGGGACCGGCCGGTCTTTCCAACCTCGGCGGCACGAGTAGCCTGGTCAATCTGTTCCAGAACCCGTTCGGCGTTGGGGCGGGACTCCTGCTGGGGGGCGCGAACCTGAGCGGCGGGACCAAATGGGCCTTCCTGCTGCGGGCACTGGACGGCGACGCGGCAACGAACATCCTGTCGACGCCCACCCTGGTGACCATGGACAACGAGGAGGCGCAGATCGTCGTCGGCCGCAACGTGCCCTTCATCACCGGTTCGTTTACACAGGCCGGAACGGCGGGGGCGACCAACCCCTTCCAGACCATCGAGCGCGAGGACGTCGGCATCACCCTGAACATCACGCCGCATATCAACGAGGGGGATACGGTTCGGCTCGAGATCGAGCAGGAGGCATCCAACATTTCCACCACGTCGCTGGCCGAACCGGCGAGCGACATCATCACAGACAAGCGTTCGATCAAGACCAACGTCGTGGTCGAGAACGACGCCATCCTGGTGCTCGGCGGGTTGATGGAGGACCAGTTCCGCGACACCCAGCAGAAGGTCCCCGGTTTGTCCGAGATCCCGCTGTTCGGCCGGCTGTTCCGCTTCGACTCCACCGAGAAGGAGAAGAAGAACCTGATGATCTTCATCCACCCCGTAATCATGCGCAACGAGGATATCCAGACCCACCTGACCCGACGCAAATACGGCGTCATGCGGGCCGAGCAGATCGAGGTGGACATGGACGATCGCGGCCTGTTCCCGGATGGCGTCAAGAACCTGCCGGACATCGACGAGCTGATCACCCGTTCTCCGGAACGGGATCAAACGGAAGTCACCGGCAGGGACCCGGACGAGTTCCTGAATCTCTACTGATATCACCTGAGAAGATGGACACCGAATCCACCAGTTTTCAGCCGGCACAACGTCGCCCCGCGTACGGATTCTCCAAACGGCACGGCGTCCTGGTAGGCAGGGGTTCGGATGAAAACGACACACTCTACTACCGGGAAGGCGCCCCCCCTTCGGCGATCTCCGAGGTGTTTCGCTACCTGGGCGCCCCCCTGCAGCTGAAGTCCGTCTCCGAACAGGAATTCGACAAGCTGCTCGCGGTCCATTATGACGCCGGCTCCGGCGGGGCCGTGGCCATGATGGAGGACCTTGGCGACAACCCGGACCTCAACAGCCTGGCCGAGGCGCTGCCGGAACCCGAGGACCTGATGGAGTCCGAGGATGACGCACCCATCATCCGGCTCATCAATGCATTGCTGACCGAAGCGATTCGCGAGAACGCCTCCGACATCCATATAGAGACCTTCGAATCCAGCCTGTCTGTCCGGTTCCGCGTCGACGGGGTGATGCGGGAGATACTGCAGCCGCCCCGGTCCATGGGGCCGGTCATCATCTCGCGCATCAAGGTCATGGCGAAACTGGACATCGCGGAGAAACGGTTGCCGCAAGACGGACGCATCTCGCTGCGCGTCGCGGGCCGCCCGGTCGACGTCCGCGTCTCCACCCTGCCTTCCGGCCACGGCGAACGCGTGGTCCTCCGACTCCTGGACAAGCAGGCGGGTCGGCTGCAACTCAAGCACCTGGGCATGAGCGACGAGATCCACGACCAGATCAAGTCGGTCATCGTCAAACCCCATGGGATCGTCCTGGTGACCGGGCCGACCGGTTCCGGCAAGACCACCACACTCTACGCCGCACTGAGCGAGATCAACGACAGGAAGCGGAACATCCTCACGGTCGAGGACCCGATCGAGTACTTCATCGATGGCCTCGGACAGACACAGGTCAATACCAAGGTCGACATGACCTTCGCCAGAGGGCTGCGCGCGATCCTGCGACAGGACCCGGACGTGGTCATGGTCGGAGAGATACGCGACCTCGAAACGGCGGAAATCGCCGTGCAATCCAGTCTCACCGGTCACCTCGTGTTCTCGACGCTGCACACGAACACGGCCGTGGGCGCCATCACACGGCTGCGCGATATGGGGGTCGAACCGTTTCTGCTCTCCTCCACACTGCTGGCGGTGCTGGCACAGCGCCTGGTGCGGGTCGTGTGCGCGGACTGCCGGCGCCCCCACAAGGCCAGCGTCACCGAGATCGAACAGCTGCGGGCCGCCCAGCCCGACCTGTCCGAATCGTCCCCGCCGATTATCTACTCGCCCAACGGGTGCCCGAAGTGCAATCAATCAGGCTACACGGGCAGAACGGGTATCTACGAACTCGTTACCCTGAACGACGAGATGCGGGGGAAGATTCACGAAATGTCCTCGGAGCGGGATCTGGAACACTATGCCCGGAAATTCTCTCCGAGCATTCGCGCCTATGGCATGCGCCTCGTACTCGATGGCGTCACCACGCTGGAGGAGGTGCTTCGCGTCACGCGCGAGGATTGATGCCTGCGCATGCAGACCGATGCGCGGCGCGGTGTCGCAACCGGCTGCCACGCCTCGAAAGGGCAGCCCCATACCCCCTCGACACCCCGTGCAAAGGGGGTCTGCCCGTGTCTCGATCACTGCCGACGACACTTCACCCACCCAACCGGAACCCTGCATGGCAGCATTTGAATACAAGGCACTGACGGACGCCGGCCGGGAACGCTCCGGCGTGATCGAGGGCGACACCGCCCGTCAGGCGCGCCAGGCCCTGCGCGATCAGGGTCTGTCGCCCCTGGAGATCAAACCGGTCGCCGAGGAGAAGGAAAAGACAGGCGTGCGGCGTTCACTGGGCGGCGGTGGCATGAACACCACCGAACTGGCCCTGATCACGCGCCAGATCGCCACGCTGGTCCGCGCCGGCACCCCCCTGGAAGAGGCCCTCGCGACGACGGCGCGCCAGAACGACAAGGCACGGATCAAGCGGATTGTCACCGCGGTGCGCGCACGGGTCAACGAGGGCCACACGCTGGAGTCGGCGCTGGCGGAATTCCCCGCCGCCTTTCCGGAGCTGTTTCGCGCCACGGTCGCTGCGGGAGAGAAATCGGGGCACCTGGACGCCGTACTCGATCGGCTTGCCGACTACGCCGAAAGCCGACAGGAGATGCAGCAGAAGATCGGCATGGCGATGTTCTACCCGGCGATTCTCACCACCATCGCGATCCTGGTGGCGGCGGGGCTCCTGACCTACATCGTGCCCCAGGTCGTACAGGTCTTCGAGCATCTCGGGCAGGACCTGCCCTGGCTCACGCGAACGCTGATTGCGGTGAGCGACACACTCAAGCGCTATGGCATCTATATCATCATCGCCATCGCGGCCGGTTCGTTCCTGTTCACTCGCGCCATGCGCAACGACGGATTCAAGAGCGGTGTCCATCGACAGCTGCTGCGACTGCCGATGATTTCCAAACTGATCAAGGGGCTGAACACGGCCCGCTTCGCGCGGACGCTGAGTATCCTGTCGGCCAGCGGGGTCCCGGTGCTCGACGCGTTGAAGATTTCGGCAAAGGTCATCCCCAATATCCCGATGCGCGAGGCGGTCATGGACGCGGCGGCCAACGTCCGCGAGGGCGCAAGTATCCAGAATTCGCTCGACCAGTCGGGCTATTTCCCCCCCATGACGCTGCATCTGATCGCCAGCGGCGAGACCAGTGGCAATCTGGAGGATATGCTGGAGCGTGCCGCGGCCCACCAGGAGCGGGAACTGCAATCGACACTGAGCGCCATCATGACCCTGTTCGAGCCCCTGCTTATCGTGTTCATGGGCGCGCTGGTGCTGATTATCGTACTGGCGATCCTGTTGCCGATCTTCGAGCTGAACCAGCTGGTGCAGTAACGAGGCTGTCGCAAAAGCCCGTCTTGCACTCCCTGGCGGCGTTAAAAACGTGCTCGAATGCTCATTTACTCCGTGTAAACTGCGCTTCTGCGCGCGTTTTTGCCTTGCCAGGAAGCTCAATCCAGACTTTTGCGGCACCCTCGTAAGGGGGGAGAACGCTCAGTCGCCGTGCCTCCTCCCGTATCCACGGGTGAATGCGATTTGCGCCAAGGCGGCAAGCAGCCCTCCCGCTGCGCCGTACAGGTGTGCATTGACCACGACATCTCCCCCCGCCGTCGACTCGCTCCCCGGCAACGGTCCGTAAAACTGCTCCCAGGCGAGCTTGATCACAACGATCCCCAGGATGAGTTCTCCACCCCAATGTCGATTGCGTATATCCATTATCGCGCCCGCAACCATCAGCCCGTGCAGCACCCCTGACAGGCCGACGTACCATTCGAGCCTGCGGTCCAGAATCAGGAACGCCACATCGATGACCAGCAGCGAGGTCAAGGTCCAGAGCAGGAATGTCAAAGGGGTCAGCCAGCGGCGAAACAACCCCCAGACCAGTGCCAGGCCGGCGAGATTCATCAGCAGATGTTGCCAGCCCAGATGAACGAAATGGGCGCTCAGGAGGCGCCACCACTCCCCTTCCAGTACCTGCGCCCGATGGTAGCGCAGGAGTTCGACCGAGCGAGGCTCGCCCCACTGCGAGAGACAACCGAGGCCCGCCACGAGAAGCAAGGGCCAGCCGTGCCTTAAATAGCGAATGCCGAGGTTCACGCGTGCACCGGAGTCCGTTCCGCAAACACAAAAAGAAGGGATTCAACGGCGAGTTGCCGCGTGACACGGTGCTCACCCCGCCGCCTGTCAGTCTGAAGCGTCCCGGTCACCATGCCCCCACACCGCTCGCCGCGTCCGTCTCACTCATTCACCGGGCCTTTCATTTGCTATGATTGAATGAATTCCGGTCGATGTACCGAATTTCCACGGACCGTACCCGCCTGTATCCGGTCTCCGGCCCACCTTTCAGAGTGCCATCCACCTGAGGACCCAGTCCGATGCGAATCCCGTCACCCCGCCGTCAGTCGGGCTTTACACTGATCGAGATCATGGTCGTTGTCGTCATCCTTTCGATCCTCGCGGCGATCGTGGTGCCCCGTATTATGGATCGTCCCGACGAAGCGCGCATCGTCAAGGCCAAGCAGGATATCCGCGCGATGGAGGCCGCCCTGAACCTCTACCGTCTCGACAACTACAACTACCCGACGACCGAGCAGGGCCTGGAGGCACTGATCAGCGAACCGACGACACCGCCGGAACCGCCCAACTGGAAGGAAGGCGGTTACGTCGACCGCCTGCCCAGGGACCCATGGGGGAACGACTATCAGTATCTCAGCCCGGGCGAAAACGGGGCGATCGACCTGTATTCCCTGGGTGCGGACGGACAGCTGGGCGGTGAGGGCACCGCCGAGGACATCACCAACTGGGAACTTCAATAGGTGAGGCCGGGGTGGCGCCGCAGTCGGGGGTTTACGCTCTTCGAGCTTCTCGTCACCATCGTCATCATCGGGATTATTGTCTCGCTGGCCATCCTCGCCGTCGGCGACAACCAGACCGAGCGCGAGAAACGCGCCACCGCCACGCTTGGCGCGCTCATCGAGCTGGCTCGAGAGACGGCGTTCTTCAACGGGGAAGACGTCGCGCTTTCCTTCTGGCGGTACGGCTACGCATTTCATCGCCTGGAAGAGAACAAGTGGACACCAATGACCGAGGACCCCCACCTGAGGACGCGCCTCGTTCCCACGGACATGGAGTTGCAACTGTATCTCGAGGGCCTCGAGGTGGAACTTCCACGGGAGGAAAAGGACGAACCACAGGTGTTCATCCTCTCCAGCGGTGAGATGACGCCTTTCGAGGTGCGCATTGGCAATGAAGACGAGATCATTCCCGAGCTGTCCGTCGACGCGGTCGGCAAGGTTGAGGTCGAGGTCCTGAGCGAGTGACCGCGCCGTCGCGGGCCCGCGGGTTTACCCTGATCGAGGTGCTCGTTGCCACCATGGTCATTGCCGTCGCGCTCGGTGCCATTATGCACTCGACCAGCCTCGCCGTCGCGAACCTCACCTACCTGCGCGACAAAACCTTTGCCCACTGGGTCGCGTCCAACGAAATGGCAAAGCTGCTCGCCACCGGGGAATACCCCGCCACCGGCCGGCAGCGTGGCAAGGAGGAGATGGCCGGGCAGGAATGGCACTGGACCCGGGAAGTCAAGGCCACCCCTGACAAGGACATGCGCCGGGTCGAGATCAGGGTCAGAGACAAGGCGGGAGACGACACCGGATCGCTGGCTGTCCTGACCGGCTTCGTAACCCGCTTCGGCGCCAGCACCTCGGCCACCCGGTGAGACAATCGGGCTTCACCCTTCTGGAGCTGCTGATTGCGGTAGCGGTTTTCGCCGTTCTTGGCGCAATGGCCTACGGAGGGCTCAACGCGGTGCTGAACACCCAGGCGCATACAGAGTTGGCGGCCGAACGCCTCGAAGCGCTGCAACTTACCATGCGCTACCTGGAGCGGGACCTTGGACAGATCCTGCCGCGACCGGTTCGCAATGCATTCGGAGACACGGAGGGTGAACTCTACCTGGACGCCCAACCCGTCCTGGCCCTGACACAGGCGGGCCTGAGAAACCCTTCGGGACTCCCACGGAGCAGTCTGCTCAGGATCAGCTGGGGGCTGGAAGACGATGCGATCGTGCGCACCGTCTGGCCGCACCTCGATGGTTCCCAGGTCGAGCAAACGCGCAAGACCCGGTTGCTGGAAGAGGTCGAGGACCTGAAGATCCGCGTGATGAATGACAAGAAGACCTGGGTCGAACAGTGGCCACCCCTGTCGGTCAGTCCCGAGAAGACACCGAAGGCGCTCGCCGTGGAGATCACGCTGACTGCCGCGCCCTGGGGTGAGATCAAGCGCATCATGGCCCTTCCCCGATGAACCGCCGCAAGCGCCAGTCCGGGGTCGCCCTGATTACCGCGCTGCTCGTCGTGTCCATCGCCACGGTCGCCTCGATAGAACTGATCTCCCGCCAGTCGCTGGACGTGCGCCGGACCGCCAATCTCATCGAGGGCGACCAGGCCTGGCTATACGTCAGCGCGGCCGAGACCTGGGCCAAGGCGATCCTCGCCCGGGACCTGAGCGAGAACAAGACGGATTCACTCGGCGACACCTGGGCGTTCGATCTTCCGCCCATCGAACTGCCGGGCGGGTACCTGGTCGGCAACCTGGAAGACCTGGAGGGGCGCTTCAACCTCAATAACCTGGTCGAGAAAGGTGTGATCAACGCGGCCTCGGTGCGGCAGTTCGAGCGGCTCCTGGCGGTGCTTGGCCTGGAGAGGTCGCTGGCCCAGGCAGTGGTAGACTGGATCGACGCCGATATCGAGGCCCTGGCGCCGAACGGGGCCGAGGACGACTACTACGCAGGTCTCGAGAATCCTTACCGGACGCCGAACCGGATCATGGGCGATGTCAGCGAGCTGCGGCTGATCAAGGGGTTCGACAAGGAAACGGCCGACAAGCTCCTGCCCTACGTCACCGCGCTGCCGAATCGTACGGCGATCAATGTCAACACGGCCTCACCCGAGGTCCTGAGCAGTCTCGCGGACAAGATCAACGCCGGGCGTGTCGCAAAGGACATCAGTGGACGCAAGGAAAAACCCTTTACCAGTGCCGAAGACGTCACCAGGCTGCCGTCGTTCAAGGGCGCCAATATCGATAAAGACGCAAAACGGGGGCTGGGCGTCGCCTCAAAACATTTTCTCGCCCGAATCGAGACCCGGATCGGCCGCGGAAGGGCGTCTGTCGGCAGCCTGATTTACCGGGGCGGCCCCAAAGACATTCGCGTGCTTTACCGCACGCAGGGGCAGCTACCGAAACCCGTCGCGGGACCCGAAGACAGCGCGAGCGGAGACCAGGTCGACGAATCGGGCTGACGCCGGGTCGTTACCCCCACCAGGGACAGAGAACCCGGGGCATCGGTCGATCGGCGAAGGATCTTGACCGCATCTCTGCCAAAAAGTCGATTTTCGGCAATAATTGAGATTCATGGAAACACTACTCATACGGTTACGCGACCGCTTCTCGGGACCAGATGCCGATGACGTGGACTGGATCGTACTCGACACCGATCAGATCCCGCTTGACGAGTCCCGAACCGGGACACTCGAGGAATGCGCGGGGCACGCCCGGCAACGGCGCGTCGTGGTGCTGGCGCCGGCCGAGGAGGCGACGCTGCAGACCGTGCAGATCGTCGCGAGAAATCGCCAGCAACTCCTCAAGGCCATACCGTATGCGCTGGAAGAGAACCTCTCCCAGGACGTGGACGAGATCCATTTCTCCGTGGGGCGAAAGTTTGACGCGGACCGTTACCCCGTCGCGATTACCGAAATCGGCGCGATGGACCATTGGGTCGAACGTCTCAAAGCGGCGGATCTGCAGCCGGCCGCACTGGTCCCGGAAATCCTCGCGCTGCCGCTGGCCGAAGACGAATGGTCCATGATCCTGGAACCTGGCAGGGCGCTGGTCCGCACCGGCGAGAACGATGGGTTCGCCTGCAGCCCCGAGAGCCTTTCGGTCATGGTCGATCTCGCCCTCCAGGAACGGGAGGAGATGCCTTCAACCCTCAGGGTCCACCGCTGTTCGGGCGAGGATGCCATACCAGATCCGCCACTCCCGCCAGAGGTCGTTCCGGCCGGGGACGAGGTCTGTCCAATGCCCCTGCTCGCGTCCGGTCTGGACCTGAAATACGCCATCAATCTCCTTCAGGGGTCTTACCAGCCCGACAGCGGAATCGGCAAGATGGTGCGCCCCTGGCAGGCGGCGGCGGCAATTCTTGCAGCCTGGCTCGTGGTCGAGATCGGCAGCGCCTCACTGGATATCGCGCGCCTGTCTCACGAGGAATCGGCCCTGGAATCGAGGATCGAAAAGGTGTACCGGGAAGCCTTTCCGGATGCCAAACGGGTGGTAAATCCTCGCGTCCAGATGCAGCAGCAACTCAAGAAGCTCGAAGCGGCAGCCGGCGGCGGAGTCGGTGGTGGATTCCTGGCGCTGATCGATACGGGTGGCCGTGCACTTGTTTCCGAGCCCGGTATCAAACTCGATTCGGCCACCTATCGCAACGCCAGACTGGACATGCAGCTCTCGGGACGCGACCTGCAATCCATTGAGGGCATCAGCCAGCACGTTCGCAAGAACGGATACCTGGCGGAGATCCAGTCCGCCGATACGAGTGGACAGACCGTCAGCGCAAGACTTCAACTCCGACCGGGATCGACATGAAGGACTGGTGGCTCGCCCTGAACACGCGCGAGCGTGCGATCCTGGCGATTGCCGGCGTCTCGCTCGTCGCCGTGATATTTTTTCTCGCCGTGTGGGAACCCGTATTCAAGCAACGGGATCAATTGCAGGTAAGCGTGCAATCCCAGCGCCACAATCTCGCCTGGATGGAAGGGTCCGCAACGAAACTCAAGGGCTTGCGCGCCGCCTCCGGGGGACAGCGCATACAGGGCGGTAACCAGTCCCTGCTGTCGATCGTTGACCAGACATCCAAACAGGCCAACCTGCGAAAGTATATTCAACGAATGGAACCGGAAAGTGGCGATGGGGTACGTGTGTGGGTCAACGAAGCGGATTTCGACCGGTTTATCCGATGGTTGGCAAACCTCGAGCGACGCTATGGCGTGGCGACCGCGCGAGCGACGATCACCCGTGGCGAAAAACCCGGCATCATCGATGCGCGCCTGAGCCTCAATCGACCATGAAACCGGTTTTCAAGTATCTGGCGCTTGGCACTGCGGTGTTTGCCGTCGCGTTAGTCGCCACGATGCCCGCGCACCTTTTTGCCCGCTACCTGCCCCCGAAGATCCATGCCGCGGTCTTTCAGGGAACCGTCTGGCACGGTGAGGCGACCCATGTCGAATGGCGCGGATACGACGCGGGTCGCGTTGGCTGGGACGTAAAGCCCCTGTCACTGGCCCTCGGGAAACTGGCGGTGGGCCTCGATGTCTCCGACGCACCGGTGACCGGAACCGGCATCGCGTACGCCACGCCAATGTCGATGGGACTCAGCAATACCCGGCTCGTCACGCGAAGTGATCTGTTCAATCGCGGATTACAGAATTACGGGGCCGCGGTCAGCGGTGAAGTATTCATCAATCTGGAGAAAATTGCGGGCTCCAGCGACGGTCCGACAGACGCGCGAGGCACGGTTCTCTGGAAAGACGCCTACCTCGAGTCACCCGCACAGATCCAGTTCGGCAACGTCAAGCTGGACCTGACACAAGAGGGGGACACTGCCATCGGGTCGCTGTCAAACGACGGCGACCAAATCACCCTGAAGGGAGATGTCAGGGTCGGACCGGGTTGGCAAGTCCAGGCAACATTCCTCGTTTCACCCACGGAGAAAACGCCCCGGGGCATAAGAGAATCGCTGCAATTTCTGGGGGAACCGGATGCGTCCGGTGCATACACGCTACGCGCCAAGGGCAATCTTTTTTCCCTGCTCGGGCGCTGACCCCGTCCGGAACGGGTACGACGTGAACGATACGGCCGGGCGACCGGCTGCGAGTGCGCCCGGTACGCTGCTGTCCCGTCATCGTCGCGCCTCAGGCGATTACTGTCAAATGACATACCATCTTACTTGTCGCTCTTCAGGAGATCCTTGAGATTCGCGAACGGGTTGGACGTTGCCTCGGGTGTCCGCTCGGCGTCATTCGTCAAATCGCCGTACCCGTCGGAGTCCACATACCTGGAATGCTCGTTATCGTGGCAATAAACACACAATAACTCCCAGTTGCTGCCGTCAGGCGGATTGTTGTCGTGATTGTGGTCCCTGTGATGGACGGTGAGTTCCTGGAGGTTCTGCCTCGTAAACTCCCGCCCGCAACGCCCGCAAATCCAGGGGTACATCTTCAGGGCGCGGGCCCGGTAGTCCCGTTCCCTCTCGTCTCGACTGCGCCTCGCTTCGGCAACGACCTGGTCCAGCCGACCGGCATCTTTTCCCGGTTTCCGGGTCGACATGTTTCTTCTCTCCGGTATTTGAAAAACTCTTTATAGAACCCCGCCCCGGCGAGGTCAATTGGTGACCCGACACCAACAGACCGGGAAATCCCTGTCCTGGAACAACCGAGTCGCCTCGTAAACCTGTCGTTCGATTGCCACCGCCCGTCTCGCTCATCCGTCGATTCCTCGCGTCCGCCCCACAGTCCGCTACACCCCAGTTTCGACCTTTAGCCCCACGCACCCTCAACAAGTGATCAGTGGGGTCAATTTCACCCTCATATGTCTGCTCCCCATATGCAAAACCCGGAGCATCGACCAACTTGTATCCGCGTGCGCATATCGGCCTCGAGACCGGGTGATTTTATTTGGAGCAGTTCTCGTTTTCCCACGATACTGTGACGGCAATCCAGAATGGCGCAAAAACAGGTTTCGGAAAAATTCCGAATTCGAAGCGCTTCAAGGATTTCACGGAGTCATCGACGTTTAATGTGCGCATCCCGCAAACGAGCGGGAATCGTCAACTGAAAAGGAAAACGTCATGTCCTCCAAATGGAATTCGAATCCCCACTTCAAAGCGACTTTGCTGGCGACGATGATTGCAAGCAGCACCGGCGCCATCGCTGACCCTCCCGTCACCGACGACCTGGTCATGGACCTCGAGTCCAATGCGATTGCGGTGGCGGTGGATGCACCCGTAACGACCTGGATCGATCAGTCCACCAAGGGAAACAGCCTGACGGCAGGCAGTTCCGCCCCGACCTTCAATGTTGAGAAAGGCGTGAGCTCCGTTGCGTTCTCCGTAGATCAGATCCTCGACGCGGACGGTTTCCCCGTCGATGTGGGCGATTCCATGGAGCGGCTCTCCGCGATTAATGGTCTTCCGACCGGAAATGCCGATCGCACCGTGATCCTGATGGCGGACTACGACGGAAAATCGGCCGGTTTCGGATACGGAAACGACATCGCCAACCAGGGATTCAGCACCGTCACGGACGGTAGCGGGAATCTGGCCCTCAGGGGCTGGATTGACGAGAATGACTTTCCGTCCACCGAGCGCGGCAGGTATGCAGGCTGGCTGGTGCATACCGCGGTGCTGGAAGCAGGCGGACTCCGTCAATACAAGGATGGCAGGCTGATCGACGTTGCGACCCACACCTTCGACACGGCGAGGGACGGCATGAAGGCACGCCTGGGCGCGGACCTGTCGAACACGCGGTTCGCCGAGATGAAGGTCGCTGCCGTACTGGTGTACGACCGGGCCCTGACCGACGCGCAACGACAGTCGGTGGAACAGTTTCTCCAGACCGACAACCTGGGTTTTATCATCCCGGCCAAGGTGCGTTTCGCCAAGGCACGCCTGCAGGATGCGACGGGTAACCCCGTCCCCGTATCCGGACCGGCGGTCACGCTGAATTACCGACTCTCCGGCAGCGGTTACGAGAAGGTGAGGCTGGAGGTCGTCGGAGACCCGTCCACGGTTCAGATCGTCGAGAAGGATGCCGACGGGATCCTTCCCAACGACGTCACATTTAACAGTATAAGTGACGGGAACTACACGATAAAGGCCACGCTGCTGGACACTAACGGCGATTCCCTGACCCCAGACGTCAGCAACACGATGGACGTCATCGTGAGCTCCGGCAACCCCGTCGCGGGTGACGACACGGGGACCGCCATCACGGGCGAACAGTTGAGTGTCGACGTGGTGAAAAATGACGTCGACCTCGATGGCAGCATCAACCCCGCGACCGTCAAGATTATCCGCAGTCCTGACTTCGGTGTCGTGAAAGCCAATAGCGACGGCACGGTAGACTACAAGTCCAACACCGGCTTCGTCGGCACAGATAGTTTCACCTATACCGTCGAGGACAATCTGGGATTCGAGTCCAACGAGGCGACCGTCAGCATGACGGTTTCGGCCGCGAATTCTGGTGAGACCGGTAGCAATACCGGCGGCAGCACCGGTGGCGGGACCAGCGACGGAAACGGTACCACCGCGAATACCGCCAACACCAGTACCGGTGGCAGTGGCGGCGGCGCCTTCAACCCGTTGTTCCTGAGCCTCTTCGCACTTGCGGGCCTCGTCAGGAATCGCGGCAGAAAGTCCGCGTAAGGCGATTGCCGGAAAATGACATACCAGATTGCGCAGGATTTTCGTTCGTCTTCAAGGCGCGGCAACGGGCGCATAGTCACTCTATGCAACCGTTGACGCAACACCAAAGACGGACGAAAAGACAAGCAGGCTGGTATGTAAATTGACAGAAATCGCCTAACCCTGTCCCGGCATCGCCCTGAAACGAACGGCGGCCTCTTTGAGGTCGCCGTTTTTTTTGTGCACTACCAGTTCAGTTCCCCCAGCGAAAAGGGCTCCCGCTAACTGAGCAGCGCTACGCTCTTGACCTGGGCATAGACCGACATTCCTTCCTTCAAACCCAGTGCGACCGTCGATTTGCGCGTAATACGCGACAGCAAGGTCGAACCGCCGACATCGAGCCGGATGGTCATCTGTGCGCTTCCGGTCGCCAGAATGCTGTCCACCCGGGCAGGCAATACGTTGAGGATGCTTGTATTGACCGGTGGTGACAGCACCAGACTGACGTCGCGCGCCAGCACGCGCACCCGGACCCGGCTACCGGGGGGCGGCGCATTGCCGGTAGCCGTAATACGACCACCGCTGAAATCGAGGAACGTCAAATGGTAGGTCTCGTCGCAACCGGAAACCACGGCCTCGATCGTGGCCTCCGCATCCCGTGCCCGGGCGAGAGGCAGATCCGCACGGGTAAGCATTTCGGCGGTGGCGCCCGAAGCCCGTACACGTCCGGCCTCTATCAGTGCCAGATGGTCCGCCAGTCGCGCGACCTCGTCCCGGGCATGACTGACGTAGATCACGGGAAGCTCCAGTGCCTCGTGCAGGTGTTCCAGGCGGGGCAGAATCGCCTGTCTCGCTTCCTCGTCCAGCGAGGCCAGGGGCTCGTCCATCAACAGCAATCGCGGGCTGGTCAGCAGGGCTCTGGTGATGGCAACCCGCTGACGTTCCCCACCTGACAGATCTGCCGCGCGCCGATCCAGGAGTGCGCCCACGTCGAGCAACGCCACGGCCTCTTCAAAAACCACGCGCCGTTCGGCCTTTGGCACCCTTCTGTACCCGTATTCCAGGTTTCGACGTACCCGCAGGTGCGGCAGCAGACTTGCTTCCTGGAAAACATACCCAAGGCAACGCCGGTGCGACGGGAGAAACCGACCAGTGTCCTGCCAGATGTCACCTGCGACGACGAGACGGCCGTCCGGGTCTCTCTCAAGTCCCGCGATCGCGCGCAGCAGTGTCGTCTTGCCGGAACCGGAGGGCCCGAAGAACGCCGTAATACCGCGTGACGGCAACGTCAGATCGACATCCAGCAGGAAGTCCCCGCGGGCGATGCGAAAACGTGCCTCGATCGTCACGGCTGCGCGACTGCAATGCGCCGGTTCAGCGCATAGACCGGAACCAGCATCAGGAATGAGGCCACGAGCAATCCACCCGAGAGCCAGTGAGCCCGCTCGTACTCCAGCGCCTCTACGTGGTCATAAATGGCGATCGACACGACCTGGGTCTCTCCGGGGATGTTGCCGCCGATCATCAACACCACACCGAATTCGCCGACGGTGTGCGCAAAACCGAGCACCGCTGCCGTGAGGAACCCCGGACGGGCCAGCGGCACGGCGACGGTCAGGAAACGGTCCATCGGGGAAGCACGCAGGGTTGCGGCCACTTCCATCGGTCGGCGACCCACCGCAGCGAAGGCGTTCTGCAACGGTTGAACCACGAAGGGAAGCGAGTAGATGACCGAGGCCGCAACCAGGCCTGGGAAAGTGAATGCGAGCGATCGCCCGCCCAAGGCTTCCATCATCGCGCCCACCGGTCCGTGGGGACCGAAGGCGATGAGCAGATAGAAGCCGAGTACCGTCGGTGGCAACACCAGGGGTAGCGCCACCACGGACTCGAGGAGAAATTTGTAACGCCATCGCGTAGTCGCCAGCCACCAGGCCAGCGGAGTACCCAGTGCCAGCAGGATCAGGGTCGAGAGGGTCGCAAGTTCCAGCGTCAGCCGCAGGGCGATGATATCAGGGTCAGTCAGCATCCCGGTCTTCCGCATCCTCAGGCAAGCCGTACCCGGCATTTCGAATGATCCTGGCGGCGGACCGGCCACCGATGAACGACAGTAGTGCGCGTCCGGCCGCGCTTTCCCTGAGCAACACGACCTGCTGTTCGATGGGTGAATACGACGACTCGGGCACGTCCCAGCAGGATCCCGACACAGGCCCGTCGCGACGCTTCACCTGTGAGTATGCGACGAACCCCAGTTCGGCATTACCGCTCCCGACGTACTGGAAGGTCTGCGAAATGTTCTCTCCACGCACCATGCGGTTCCGAAGTGCTTCCCAATGGCCCCCGCGCCGCAGCACTTCCTCCGCCGCCCTGCCGTAGGGGGCCAGTTTCGGGTTGGCGATGGCCAGATGCCGGAAATCACCTTTTCCAAGTACCGCCCCGTCCCTGTCCACGTAACCCGGGATCGGGCTCCAGAGCACAAGACGCCCCAGGGCATAGGTGCTGCGCGTATCCGGCAGTGCCGCCCCCTGCTCCACCAGCAGCCTGGGGCGTTCGGTGTCGGCTGCGAAAAACACATCGAACGGAGCGCCGTTAAGAATCTGGGCGTAGTGTTTCCCGGTAGACCCGAATACCAGGTCGACCTTGTATCCGGTCTCCCGCCTGAACTGATCGGCGAGGACCTCGATGGCAGTCCTGAAATTGGAGGCAACCGCCACCCGCAGGGTGGTCTCGTCCGCGCACACCCCATTGGGGATCATGGCGGAGACAATCAACAGCCATAAGAACATCCACTGGAAACCGCGACCTGGTTTGGCGCGGCGGCGTGTTCCTTGCGGGCCCCGGACCGACTCGCTACCGGGGCAATGGGGGTCGGTTCGGTCGGACAAGTGTAAGGTCCCCACGAAAACGGAAGCCGGAACGACAGGCCCACCCGGCGCGATTTTCGTCCGGCACATGTGCCAAGTCAAAAATGACGCCCTGATGCCCGCCAGGCCGTTGTCCGGCCCATGGATCTTTTCGCCGCTGTCGACACCCACCCCGGCCGCCGAAACCCGGCGAACTCTCCTTCCCGAAACTCGGGATATCGCCGCACCCTCGTTTCATGCATGATAGATCGTTTGTTGCGGGAAGCACCGGTACGCAGAGGAATGTCTGGTGAATCGTTCAGACTGTCCGAGGGCTTTTTCGCGACCCGTCCACGATCTGCCTCCGGATCCCCGGCAATCGGAAGGGTACCGGTGAGCCTTCGATCAGATCTTCCCGGCGACTGGTTGATCAGTGCCGCGACACATTCACCACTGCGCACCGCACTGGTCTGTTCGTACGGAGAGATCCGTTACGGTGCTCTCGCAGCAGAGGCGCGGCGAATCGCATCGGGGATGTCTAAGTCCGGACGCGGTCGGGCACCCTGCCCCGTCACACTTGCATTTAACCACCGCGCCGATATGGCCGTGGCCATTTACGCGTGTCTCCTGACCGACCGCGCCGCATTGCCGCTTCCGCCTGGCTCCAGTGTCGCAGGCTGCGGGAGGAGCGGACACGGTGTCGGGCTCACCGCTGGAAACCGTGACCTGCGCTCGAGGAGGAAACCGCCCCCCTCAGGCACACACCACGGACGAGGTGATTCGATCGCATCTCAGATGCCCGAGAAAATCCTGTTGTGCATCGCTGGCAGTGGAACCACAGGCCAGCCCCGCACCGCCATGCTCTCCCGCCGCGCCCTGGCCTGGTCCGTGAACGCCATCAACGAGCGACTCGGCCTGCATGCCTCGGATGTCTGGCTGAATTGTCTTCCCCTGAACCACATTGGCGGGGCGTCCATCGTGTTGCGGTGCGTTGCGGCCCGCGCCACCATGGTGCTGCACGAGCGATTCGACCCGGCATCAATACACAGGGACCTGGTCGTGAGACGCGTGACCCACATATCCCTGGTCCCCGCGATGCTGGAGAGAATACTGGACGTCAGCAATTCACGTCCGCCGCCCGGGAGCCTGAGGGTCGTGCTCGTCGGCGGAGGGCCACTGTCCCGCCCCCTGGCGGAACGGGCGGTGGCCGCAGGCTGGCCGCTGTATGTATCCTGGGGCATGACCGAAACAGCCTCCGCCGTGACCATCGCCAAAGTGGATGAGTCGAACTGGATACCCGGATATGTCGGCCGACCGCTTGCCGGTAGCCGTCTCGAGATCATTGCACCCACGGGCGGCGAAACGACCGGAGTTGGGCGAATCGCGATCAAGGGACCCTGTATCATGTCGGGTTATGCGGCTCCCCATACGGAATGCCGCCCCAGACCGGTACCGCGTCGTTTCGTTTCCGGCGATCTGGGTTACCTGGACTCGCGCGGTGCGCTGCACATCGCCGGACGCTCGGACGACACGCTCGTCACCGGCGGAGAAAACGTTCATCCGGCACGGATCGAGTCCAGACTCGCCGAGTGTCCGGGGGTTCGTGACATCGCCGTTTCCGCCGTCGACGACCCGGTATGGGGGGAACGACTGGTTGCGGTCTTCACGGGTACGGTCAGCGTCGGATCGCTAGAGGACTGGAGCCGGCAAAGACTCTCCGGGGCACAACGGCCTCGTGGATACATCAAGGTCCGGCGGCTTCCGAGAAACGCCCTGGGCAAACTCGACCGCGGGCGCATTCGGCGGAATCTTCCCGGCTGGGTGAGCGCGGCAAATTTCCCCTCCTGAGTCCCTCCTCCGCTGACCCGCCGGTCCCTTTGCGGCGCCACACGGTGGCAGGTCTCGGACTTTCCGGGTTCGCGTCCTGATGCACGGACACCTCGAGCAATGCAAACCGGGGTTGACCGCGGTCAATCCAAGTCGATAAACCGTGCGCGGGAGGCATGACAACCGATAAACTAGCGGAAATCAGGCAAGATGAATCCGGGGGAGAAGACATGAGCGAAAGTCATCAGGACGTCATCCTTAAATCACCGATCGGCGCGGACCTCGCCGCGGGCGAGTGCGAGATATTGTCCGGGATCATGCAGTCACGCGAACTGAAGGACGGAGAAATCGTCTTCCACGAGGGCAACACCGACGATACGCTGTGGATGCTGACCTCGGGCAGACTGGCGGTCACCCGCGACGTGGGCGGAGGTGATCACGTCAACCTGCACGTATTGCAGGAAGGGAGTCTGGCGGGAGAAATGGCGTTCGTGGACGGCCGGTCGCACAGCGCAACGGTCCGGGCGCTGGGCGATGCCCAGGTCTACGAACTGTCACGGGCCGACTTCGAGTCCCTGATCGAGTCGAATCCGATGCTGGTATACAAGGTGATGCGATCGATCATACGCGCCGTACACGACACCCTTCTGAGGATGAACCAGCAGCACGTGGAGATGACAAACTATATCGCGAAGGCACACGGCCGCTATTGAATCTCGCGGGTTGGGGTTCCCGCGAAGAACGCGGGCCGGTCCCATCCACCAGGGTCCCGCATTTCAATTCCGAGTCCGGGAACGGATGACAGGGGCATACGACCAAAACGAGTGGACGGACCGGTCGCCAGGTCGGTGCGCAGCCAGCCCCCGGTCGCCAGACCATGCGCGAGTCCCGAATCGACCGCCGCGGCGAGATGCAGCGCCGCGAAGCGACCAACGGCGCTGTCCAGTGTGGTGGTGACGACGGCGCGCATACCCTGTTGCCGGGCACGGCGGGCCAGTGCCATGGCAGCGACAGGCCCGCCGAGGACCATCGGTTTCAGCACGACCCGCGCCACAGTCGGGCGGCTCAGGTACTCCCCGGCCCCACCGCGGGCGAGCGACTCGTCCAGGGCCACGGGCCAGGGACTCGTGCGCTGCAGGCGGGATATCCGACCCGGCGACGGGAAATGGAGCGGTTCCTCGATCGACTCCACGGGCAGGTTCCGCAGGGCCTCGAACATGTACCGGATCGTAGGCAGGTTCCATGCCCGGTTGGCATCGAGCCTCAGCGAAATCCCGGCCGGGAGCCGGGCTGACAGGTTTCGAAGCCGCCGGATTTCCAGATCAGGCGGCAGGGCGCCCATCTTGATTTTCAGCACCCGGTAGCCTTGCGCCTGGGCACGCGTCGCCCTTTGAACGGCACCGGCGTCCAGCATGCCGATGAGTGCGTTTACGTGGACAACGGGCGGGGCAGCGGCCCCTAGCAGGCGATACACGGGCTGATTCGTGCATCTCCCGATCAGATCCAGCAGCCCAGTCTCCAGTCCGCAACGCAGGGCCGGTGTTCCAGTGAGGGTTTGGATCAGGTCCGAGCACCGCCCCGCCGTGCGCCCGCGGATCGCGTCGATCACAGCCCCGAGTACGGCCGCCACCTCTTCCGGTTGCTCCGTGCCGGCGGCCGGAAGCGGCGCGCAGTCGCCGAATCCCCGACACTCACCGGACTTCAGCGCCACGATCCATCCCTCTCGCCAGGATCCCGCGCCTCGCCCCGTCCAGTCCCCACGCAATTCGAGGCGGTAGGGTCGAAAAGTGGCTTGTTCAATCACCAACCCGAGCGATTCGCGGGGCAGGCATTCAGGTGCTGACGCCAACCCCATTTACCACCATGGCTGCGCAAAGCAATCCACCGTACAAGGCGTTTAACTTTGCCGTGGAAACCAGGATGCCGTTATAGGCGGAACCTGACGAAGCGCTCGAGAATGCACGTACGAGAACAACGGCCCAGGGGACCGCGATCCAGGTCAATGCCAGCCAGGCCCTACCCGTGCCGGAATACGCAATCCAGACCAGGGGGAACGGGGTCAACACAAGCATTGCATATTCCATGCGGCTGAATCGCAGGCCGAACCGAACCGCCAGTGTGCGCTTCCCTGCTTCCCGATCTCCCTCGATATCACGGGTGTTGTTGACCACGAGTACCGCCGCGGCGGGCATGCCGGTAAGCGCGCCGAGCAGGACAGCCGCCGAACCGACCGAACCGGTCTGCAGATAATAGGTCCCGACGACCGCCGCGACACCGAAGAAAAGCCAGACGAACAGTTCTCCGAGTCCCAGATAGCCGATCGGTCGAGGTCCGCCCGTGTAGGAGAGCCCGGCCAGTATCGATGCCGTTCCGAGGAGCAGGATCGGCCATCCCCCGACAAAGATCAGCCAGATGCCGAAGATTGCCGCCAGGGCGAAGCAGCCCCAGGCGGCCCTGCGGACCTGGCCGACGGTCAGCCAGCCCGCGGCGGTTGCCCGCGGGGGACCGCGCCGGTTATCGACACGGTCGGCCCCGCGTTCGAAGTCGGCGGCATCGTTGTGCAGATTGGTTCCGGCCTGAATCAGCAATGCGGCACAGAGGGTAGCCATGAGGATGAACCAGTCCAGCGACCCCACATCGAGCCACGCCAATGTCGAACCGACCGCCACTGGGACGATGGCGATGCTCAGGGTCTGTGGCCGGACAGCGGCGACCCAGGGATTCATTGCCGGCGCGGAAACTTGCCGAAGTCCGGCGGGCGCTTCTCCACGAAGGCGTCCCGGCCCTCCCGGGCCTCCTCGGTCATGTAGAACAGGGCCGTGGCGTTGCCCGCCAGTTCCTGTATGCCCGCCAGTCCGTCGGTGTCGGCGTTGAAGGCGGCCTTGAGTATCCTCAGCGCGGTCGGGCTGTGCCTCAGCATTTCCCGGCACCAGGACACGGTTTCCGCTTCCAGCCGTTTCAGCGGCACGACGGCATTGACCAGCCTCATGTCGAGCGCCTCTCGGGCATCGTACTGCCGACAGAGAAACCAGATTTCCTTGGCCTTTTTGAGGCCCACCGTCCGGGCAAGGAGGCCGCATCCCAGACCTGCGTCGAAACTGCCGACTCTCGGTCCCGTCTGCCCGAAACGTGCGTTGTCCGCCGCGATCGTCAGGTCGCACACCAGATGCAGCACATGGCCGCCACCGATGGCATAACCGGCGACCATGGCGACCACGGGCTTTGGCAGACGGCGGATCTGCATCTGCAGGTCGAGGACGTTCAGGCTCTGCGCGCCCTTCGTATCGCGGTAACCGCCATGCTCACCGCGCACGCGCTGATCGCCGCCTGAGCAAAACGCCTGTTCCCCCGCGCCGGTGAGGATGATCGCTCCGATCCCGGGGTCCATGTGCGCATGCAACATGGCGCGGCTCAGTTCCCGAACGGTATCGGGACGGAAGGCATTTCTCACCTCCGGCCGGTTGATCGTGAGTCGGGCGATTCCTTCCGCATGGTCATAGAGGATATCTTCGAAACGAAGGTCGGGAACGGGTTTCCAGTCGATCATGGCCCTGCCTGGCCCGGTGCGCTCATCGCGCCCGGAACACATCTGTCAAACGATACCCCTGCTGCGCTCGACACCGCGAATGCGCCCTGAACGCGGGCTCGAAAACGCGGAGTGTACACGAAGCCCGCCACAGCGCTGCAGGGTTCCCGGTCCGCTTCACCCGTGTCTTGGCAGACCGTTGAAAAAGTCTCAAGTGTGCGCCAGGCGAGGCAGAACCGGGCGAGGAAGCTCAGTTTACACGCAGTCAACGGGCAATCGGCATCCGAATTTAGGCGATTTCTGTCAAATCACATACCATCTTGCTTGTCTTTTCGTCCGTCTTCTGCGTTGCAGAAACGGTTGCATAG
>JAYENI010000207.1:0-56895 GCA_034722015.1 Pseudomonadota bacterium | reverse complement strand
CCTGCAGGACCTCGACGTTGACGTCGAACGAGCGCTGGTCGAGTTTGTAGACTTCCTTGAAGGGGAAGCCGGGGAAACCGTAGCCGGAGCCGCCGGCGACTGCGGCCATGGCGTCGCGGTCGAGGGTCTTGCTGTCTGCGAGGTCTTTGATGTTCAACATGATGTGTTCTCCTGGTTCGAATGAGATCTGTGCGTTCAAGGTTTATGAACGATTATCCGTCCATGGCTTGAATAATGCAGAATGCATGCCAACCTTTGTGGTTTTTCAGAGAATTACATGTAACCAAATGACACGCAAAGGAAAATCAGGTCCTGGTTTGCGGGCGACAGGAACGGCCCTGTGCCGAATGGAAGATCTCGTTGGAGACGAACGAACAAAAAATGCCGTGGAGTGTTGGTGAATCCGACGCCTGGAATCCATCGTCTGTTGAATCGGGTGAGACGGGCGCCCGCGTGGCTGATCCGCACAACCCTTCTCGTCTACCCGGAAAGGAAAACAACGCATGAGGCAACTACTGGCAGTCCTGATCGTGAGTCTGACGGTGCCCGCGGCCATGTCCCAATCGGTCACCCTGGATCGTAGCGGGTTCGGTGGACGACCTGTATATACCTACTCTATCGTTGCGCGCGACCCGGAGACGGGTCGACTCGGTGTCGCCGTGCAGTCACACTGGTTCGCAGTCGGTTCGCTGGTGATCTGGGCGGAACCGGGGGTCGGTGCCGTCGCGACGCAGTCCTTTATCGAGCCGAGGTATGGGGCCTCCGCGCTGGATCTGATGCGTGCCGACTGGACCGCACGGCAGGCGCTTGATGCCATTGTGAAGATGGATCCCCATCCGGAGGTCCGGCAGGTGGCGATCATCGACGGGAACGGGAATGTCGCTGCGCACACCGGGGAACGGTGCATTCAGTACGCGGGCCACCTGGTGGGTCAGGGTTTCAGTGTCCAGGCAAACCTGATGCTGAACCCTGGCGTACCCGAGGAAATGGCCAGTGCATTCACGCAGGCGAATGGCGGCCTGGCCGAGCGCATGCTGGCCGCGCTCGAAGCGGCGCAGCGACATGGCGGGGACCTGCGCGGGCGTCAATCCGCGGCCATGCTGATCGTGGGGGGCAGATCCACCGGGCATCCGCTCGAACAACGCATCGTCGACCTGCATGTGGAGGACCACCCCAGTCCCCTCGAGGAACTGGGGCGATTGCTGCGCCTTCAACGGGCATACAATCACATGAATCGTGGCGACCTTGCCATCGAGGCGGGCAATGTAGATGCGGCACTCGAGGAATACGGTCGGGCCGAGTCGATGTTTCCCGATAATGTGGAGATGAAGTTCTGGCACGCCGTGTCCCTGGTCAACGCAGGGAGGACCGGCGAGTCACTGCCGCTGTTCGGGGATGTCTTTGCTCGCGAACCGGTCTGGCGTGAATTGCTGCCGCGGTTATCCGAAGTCGGTATCCTGGACACCAGCCAGGCCACGATCACCCGTATCGTCGGCGAGGCGGGTGATCATCGTCCCGCCAGATAGCGTGTGTTGTAGCGATCGTGCAGCCGCTCCCTGGGGGCGGCCGGTTTTCCACTCCCGGGAAGCGGCCCCAGGGTATCCCCGTCACGGGTGTAGAGGTCCATGTCCTTGGCCCAGCCGTTGGTTTCCAGGACATACTGCCTCGACCAGCCCGGTTCGACCGGTAATTCCGGTGCGGCAAACTCGAGGTGGATCTCCTCTCCGGGGCCGATGATCGCCACAGCGTCGTCGACCTCGCTCACCAGTGCGGGCGCGGGACCAAAGCGCGTGTAGTTGCCGGCGAGGTAGCGGGTGTCCCAAAAGGGGGCTCGGTCCCGGTAGTCGTACCATGGTCGGCGCTGGGCAAATGTCGTCCTTCGCGCAAACCCGGTGGCCGCAACCCGGCCCTCGAGAAGCTCAAGATCCGATCGCCGGGCCGAGGTCAGCGGTTCAACCCAGGCGACCGCAATCCTGTCCCAGTAGACTTCCATGTTCGAGCGAATTCTCAGCCCGTTGGTCCCGGGTGGTAGATCGGCCAGAGGAACCGACATCCTTCTGGGCATCCCCGCGGGATAACCGAAACCGCGAAGGACCACCCGCCATGCACCGTCGCGGCCGCGGGCCTCGATGGTCGGCGGATCGAAGGTGGCGCCGGCTTGCCAGGCCGCGAAGTTGGTTTGCGAATAGGGATACTCCACCCAGCCATCGGCAACCAGTACCGCTTCGGTGCCCCGACGTTCGAGTGCCGCGGGAAACTCCAGTGTCAGGACGTGTTCTCCGGCCAGCCTGCCGATAAACCGGTCGTCCAGTTCGCCGACCGGCGCCGCCACGCCGTCTCTTTCCCTGAGCGTTGCGAGGACGTCTTCACCCCGTTCGTTGGTTGCTGCTGCAGGGAGACTCTCGTGGCGATAGAAAATCGGCGTGCCGGTGGGCTCCGGCCCGCCGGTGTGTAACCGCTCGTCCAGCGCCATGCGCCAGCCCGGGGGCATGTCGAACGCAATCAGTCTCGCGGCATCCAGGTACGCGGCTTCCTCCATGGGTTCCGCGATCTTGAGCGCCAGGCGACCGTCGCGGGGCCTGATCGAGCCGGGCGGGAGGAGAAAATTTTCCCATGGTCGGGGTTCGCTGTATTCCCCGGGTCCGACCGCGTAGCCGATGCCACCGACACCCAGCAGGTCGCTCACGAACCCGAATTGCTCGCCATTCCAGGCAAACAGCACCGGGCAACTCGAGAGTTGCCGCTGGGTTTCGGTGATGAGGTGCTCGGTGCCCGGTTTCAGGGCGAGTTCGCTCTGAAAGACGCCGTCGGACCAGTCGATCTCGACGAAATCCGCGGCCTGTGCGCCGCCAAGCCCGATTGCCACCGGCTGGAGACCCTGGCCCGGTCCCGAGATCAATCGCCACGTGTCAACAACCGCCCATCGATCGCCACTGCGGACCGTCACCGTGGTCCCGATGCCGGAGGCATTCGAGCGCATCGAGTTGGCCTTGTCTTCCTTGCCGCTGAAGCGCATCGTCAGGAACGGGTAGCGCCCGTCACCGGGGCGCCATAGGTTGACCCTGCCGGATGCCGAGACAGCGGCGATCGAGTATCCCCGGGTGGATTTGGTGAGCAGGGGGGTGACTCCTGTCAGCCGGTCGCCGGGCTCTGCGACGAACACAAACGGGTTGGCACCCGTACCCAGGATAATCCACCCCTCGGTGGTGGCCGCCAGGATGTCCGGTGTGCCGTCTCCGTCGGCGTCGAATGCCGCCAGCTGGCCCCATGTCTTTGCCGGTGCCTTCACCTCGCCGAAGGATTGCGATGCCCAGGAATCGTCGGTGCGCTGCTGCCATCGCAACACCTCGCCTTCAGGGGCGAGTGTGTAGAGTTCCGCGTGACCGTCGGTGTCCCGATCGGCGCCGATCACGGCGATTGCCGGCGAGTCGCGAAACCGGTCGAATCCCACGGCCTGGTGGTAACTCCACAGCCGGTCGTTGAGATAGACGTCGTGCGGGGCCTTCGTGTTGAGTACGACCAGATCGACGTCACGATCGTTATCGAGGTCGATCGGCAGGACCTGCCGTGATCCGGTGCCGGGTCCCGCGACGCCGCTGTCAGTCGCTATCGGCCGGAAGGTCCCGTCCCGGTTGTTGTTCAGCAATTCGTTGGGACCGTCCGCGTTCACGATGAAGACATCGAGGTCGCCGTCGTGGTCGGCATCGAACATTGCGCCGTCTACGGAGTCTGAATCGCCTGCCGAGGTGCCTGAGTCCAGGGTAATGTTTTGCCACTCGCCCTGACGGACCTGGCGCCAGAGCTGGTTCTGTCCGTTTCGAAGTAGATACACGTCGATCAGGCCGTCGTTGTCGATGTCGCCCCACACACTGGCATTAACACCGTCGATGGAGTCTGGCGGAAATTCTTTCACCTTCGGGGTTCCGGTATCCTCCAGCCCCGATAGCAGGGTGTTGAAGGTCCCGGAGGCACTGCGGCGACCGGAGAGAAAAAGATCGATGCGTCCGTCACCGTCTACGTCGGCGGCATTTACGCCGGCGTGACGCTGCGGATCGCCGGTGGCACGAACCCGCTGGCTTGAGACCTCGACAGGTTGCGAGAAGAGGGGGCCTTTCGGGTGCGGCGAAGGGGTACTCCCGGCGTCACCGAAGGCCAGTGCCTCGGCCTTTGGTCCCATTCGCGTGTACTTGAATTCAGCGAGGCGGGCCCGTGGATTGTCGGCCAGACGCTGATAGGCGTCGATCAGCACCCTGGCCTCTTCGGCCCGTCGCAGGCGCCGAAGGGCCTGGAAAGCGCCATAGTAGGCACTCCGCAGATAGGGGTCGATGTCCAGCGCCTCACGATACCGGAGGACGGCGGTTTCGTGTTCCCCGGTCTGCGCCAGTGTTTGCCCGAGGTAGTAGGCGGCATAAGCGTCCCGGGGGTCGGCCTCGCTGATGGTACGGAAATGTGCCAGGGCGGTCTCCGGCGTGGCCATATAGAGGCGTAGCAGTCCGGCGACGTAGTGGGCACGCAGTTGGGCGGGGTGGTTGGCTATGACCTGGTCCACGATCTCCAGGGCGGTCTGCTCGTCGCCTTCATCCTGGCGATTCAGGGTCGCGATGGCCAGGTTGACCTTGACCTCCTCGAGTTCCGGGTGACGTTCGAGGAGTTCCGAAAAGACATTTTGTGCGCCGGCATAATCGAACTGGCCCATCAGGCCGACACCGAGGTTGTTCGCCGCAACGACATCCGGATCCAGGCGGGAACCGGTGGGAAAATGCTGTGCCGACACCTCTTCGTAGGCCCCCTCGTCCCGCGAACAACCGCCGAGAGCGGCGAGCAGAACGAACAGGGCAAGTAGCGGAAATTGCAGGAAACGCATGCCGGGCAGATGCACGCAGCGTCGCCTCGATGGCGTCTTCCCGTGTTGCCTGGCAGTTATCTCGTTCATCAAGATGGTATGTGATTTGACAGAAATCGCCTTAGTAGGGATCGATCGTGGGATAGTCCCTGAACGGCCCGCTTGGGTCGAGCGGAGGCGCGCGGTAGACAGGGTCGTTCTCGGGCCAGATGTGATGGCAGCCCTGCGCGCTTCTGTAGGACTCCAGACAGCGCTGTAATCGGGGTGCGATGTCAAACCGTCCGCCCTGGAAGGCTGACGTGATGACGCGCGATTGTAGCGATTCGGCCTCGTCATACTGACCGGTCTCCGCGAGGGCCATGGCCAGGACCTCGGCGTTTCCGGGATCGTCCTGCCGCTCGATCAGCGCCTCGGCCAGCGCGAGTGCTCGTGGCCCGTCTCGAACGCCTGCATCCGGGCTGCCTGCGAGCAGCCAGGCCAGTGTATAGGTGAAGAAGGGATTCCCCGGGTCGGCCCCGTGCGCCTCTTCGAGGAGCGCCACCGCGCGTGCGTGCGGGGCCCCCGAGCGCAACAGCGCCATGGCGCCCAGGGCGCGGGCGACGTTGTCCATGGGCGTTGCGCGCACGGCCGCTTCGTAGTGCCGCGCCGCGGCGCCATAGTCGCCGGTTTCCATCATGACGTTTCCCAGGAAATGGTGCGCGCCCGAGTGTTCCGGTTCACGAGAGAGAGTCTTCTCCAATCGGGAAACCGCCTCCTCCTCTTGACCGTCCCCGGCCAGTAGTACGCCGTAAAGAAAGTTTGCGAGTGCGTGGTCGGGGTCCTGCTCCAGTGCCGCCTCCAGTTCCCCGCGGCCGGCGTCTTTCCTGCCGTCGAGGTACAGCGCGCGGGCGTAACTCACTCGTACATTGACATTTTCCGGGTTCGCTGCCGCGGCGTCGCCGAATGCCGCCGCGGCGATGTCATAGCGACCTTCCTGGATCCCGACGAGCCCCCTGTGAAACTGGGTGCGGCCCCCGGTCAGCAGGGCGTCGAGATCGTCTGTCACGGGGTCCGGGATCTTTGGTTTGCCGTCCCCGTAAAGGGAAAGTGCGCGCCGTGCCCCTTCGACATCTCCCATACCGCGGTAGGCCATGCCAAGTGGGGAATAGGCGCGTGAGGCGTGAGGCTGTAATTCCAGCACCCGTTCCAGCATCCCGGCCGCACGTTCATAGTCATGTTCCTGCAATGCCATCCTGCCAAGCGCGAACTGGACCGCGGCGTCCATGCCGGGGGTCGTGAAGGGTTTCTCCAGCAGCGGCCTCGCCTTGTCGGTCTGATTGACGTCGAGGTAGACCAACGCGAGTCGCAGTCGGGCGTGCTCGTGATCGGGATCGAGTTCCAGCACCTGGTTGTAGTACCGGATGGCGTCATCGGAACGCGTGGTCTTCTCGGCCAGCCAGGCCCGAAGGTAGGGCCAGCGGGGATTCCCGGGATCCAGCGAGCCGGCGTTGGCGTATGCCGGGTCCGCGGGGATGTAGATGTGGTGGGCGTGATACAACTCGCCGAGGCGTCCCCATGCCGACGCGAGTTTGCCCGCATCGGACTCTCCGCGGGTCAGCGCGGCGAGACTCCGGCGTGTTTCCTCGAGGGTCTGTCTGACTGCCTCCTCGGTCTCGGACAGGTCGGGTGTGGGCAGCGCCTCGAGATGAATCGTCTTTCCGTCTGTTGTGACGGTAACGGGAACCGAAAGGGGTTCTGCACCGGGTAACGATTGGGCCGGGAATGGTGCCCACAGGCACACCGCGAGGAGCGCCGGAAGGACCCGACTCGACCGGTCCGGCAGTCTCACGACGATTTTCCGGTGAAGTATGGAAGGTGTCCGAATCATAAATAACTTTGCCATGCCGTTAACCAGACCTCGCCGGGTCATCCTTCGTATCCGCCGCCCGTCCCTCTCCTTCTGCCAGGGTGTGGAATCGGCCGGTAGACAGACTGCGCCAGGATTCTGTCCGGCCGCTCGGCCAGTGCACCGTCACGCGCTCGATTTCGGGATCCTTGCCAAGTCCGACGAGCACGCGGGGTGAATTCGCCGACGCGTAACTGCCGTCCGTCCGGACCCGGCGGTGCAGCGGCCCCGCCCTTTTTCTGGTGATCTCGATGTTGGCGCCGATGGCATCGCGCCCCCTCGAATCCAGCAACCGGAACCCGATCCAGGGATTTTCGTTGCCGATGTTGTTGATCAGGAGACGGGTCGGGCCGTTGCTGTTGGCTACAACGATATCGAGATCACCATCGTTGTCGATGTCGCCCATTGCAGCACCGCGGCTGACCTCGGACAGACCGAAGACGTCCCCGGCGTTCGCCGTGACTTCCTCGAATTTTCCGTTGCCGAGACTGCGAAACAGCTGGTTCGGCTGACGCAGGGGATACTTGTCCCCGGATCGGGCCAGGATCGGCATCACCCGCACCTCGCCGTTGGCGATGAACAGGTCGAGCCAGCCGTCGTTGTCGTAGTCGAACCAGATCGTGCCGAAGGAGGTGAATCCCTTGCTGGGGGCGCCGAGCCCGGTCGCCGGAGTGCGGTCTTCGAACCAGCCCTGGCCGTCGTTGACGTAGATCGTGTTGGTTTCACCGAGGAGGTGCGTCATGAAGAGGTCCTCGTCACCGTCTGCGTCGAAATCCGCCGCGTCGACCCCCATACTCGCCTCCGGGGCGCCTTCCATGTTCACCGCCACTCCGGCCAGAAAGGCGTCGTCCTTGAAGCTTGCGTTTTTCTGGTTGATCCAGAGCTGATTCGGGCGACCGTCGTTGGCAACGTAGACGTCGGTCCAGCCGTCACCATTGAAATCCGCGGCAATGACCCCGAGTCCGGGGGCAGTCGCCTTGTCGATGCCGGCGGCAGCGGTCGCGTCCTCGAAGGTACCGTCCCCCCGATTGCGGTAGAGCCGGTCGCCGATCGCTTCGTAGAACTGGGGGGCGCAATAGTCTTGCGCCCCGTTCAGCGCGAAGCACGCCTTGTTTTTCTCCGGGTCGAAGACGACGTAATTGCCGACATAGAGGTCGAGGTTTCCGTCCCGGTCATAGTCCAGGAACGCGGCACTCACGCCCCAGCCTTCGGCCCCGAGTCCGGTCCTGGCAGTGACGTCGGCGAATTTTCCGTTGCCGAGATTTCGCAGCAGCCGGTTTTGCCCCCAGCTCGTGACGAACAGGTCCGTGTTTCCGTCGTTGTCGTAGTCCGCGGCGGAGACTCCCATGCCGTAGTCGCGCACGTCCAGTCCCGCTTCGCGCGTCACGTCGGTGAAACGCAGCTGCGGTTTTCCGTCCCTGCCGACGACGAGATCGTTGCGGAAAAGCCGGTCGTTCAGTTCGAGACCGTCCGGTGGTGGGTACGACGCATCCGCGAAGGTCTTTCCTTTTCCGAGCATATGCCCCTGTGTCAGGTAGACGTCGAGATCGCCGTCGTTGTCGAAGTCGAGCAGCGCCACGCCACCGCCGATGTTCTCGACGAAGTAGAACTCGCCGAACATCCCGTTGAAGTATTCGAACGTGAGGCCCGTGTCGGCCGCGCGGTCCTCGAACGTCTGGGTGGCCGCGATGGCCATTGGCGGCAACAAGATGGCCAGTACCGCCACCGCTCGCCACCCGTGGGTTCTACCTTGTTTCAACTTGCTGTGTCTCCCTGATCCGTTTCCTGCCTGATATGCAGCGTCTGGTTCGCATCAACGGGGCCGATGCGCTGTTCCGAGCCATCCGACCACAGGACGCGTACCTCATCCGCCACGGCGGCCGCGCCGAGGCCAAAGGTGACGACGCGCTCCGATTGTGAAAGGTAACTCCGGGTCGGCATGAGCTGACGGGTCTGCGTCCTGCCGTTTGCCGTCACCTCGACCCAGGTGCCGATCGCGTCTCGATTGACGGTGCGCCCGGCCGGCACGATCCGCAACCAGTGGTGTCCTGTCGCCTGGTCGTTGCGAAGCAGCAGCGGCCGTCCCCCGGTCTGCGTAATGACGACATCAAGATCGCCGTCACCATCGATGTCCGCGAAACTCGCGCCGCGCCCGACGACCGGCGTGCCCAGATCGCCACTGGAATCCCCCGGTACCACGACAAAGGTCGCCGGACATTCCGGACCGCAGTTCCAGAACAGCTGCGCCGGCTGGGCGTAGTGCTGACTGGGCTGTACGACATTGATTTCGTCCTCCAGGTGTCCATTGGCCTGGAGGAGATCGAGCCGACCGTCGAGGTCGTAGTCGAAGAAGAACAGTCCGAACGTCAGCGCCCTGCGTGAGGCCGGGCCGATTCCGTCGCCGATGGCCTCGTCAGCAAACTGTCCGTCGCCACCCTGTGTGACGTAAAGGGACGTCATCTCGTTGGCGAAGTTGCCGACGGCCAGACCCAGTTCGCCATCATCGCGGTAGTATGCCGTATCGGTTCCCATCGCCCCGGTGGCGCTGCCGTTGCGATCGAACGAGACGCCCATTGTCACGCCGGTCTCGTCGAATCCACCGTCACCCCGGTTGAGCAGCAGGAAGTTTCTGACCGTGTCATTGGCGACGAACAGATCGATCCGGCCGTCCCGATTGACGTCCATGGGGGAGATGCCCAGCGCCTTGCCCATCGGGGCCCCGGTCGCCGCGTTGGCAATCTGCACACCTGAGCTGTCCGACACGTCGGAGAAGGTGCCGTCACCGTTGTTTGCGTAGAGATAGGGGTGGCGTCCCTCAAATGTGGTGGGGGGACCATAGGCGCGCCCGATTCCGGTCAGCCTGAAGTCGATCTCCAAGTCGATGTCCCGGGACCAGCGCACGTAGTTGGCGACGAACAGGTCCAGATCGCCGTCGTTGTCGTAATCGACGAATGCGGCCGACGTACTCCATTCCGCGGGGTCTCCCGCCACGCCCGCGATATCCGTGACGTCCTGAAACACGCCGCCGTCGTTGCGCAGCAACCGGTTTTTACCGACTGCGGTGACAAAGAGGTCTTGGTCACCGTCGTTGTCATAGTCGCCCGCGGCCACACCCATGCCGTAGAGTGTCAGATCCAGCCCGGCCTGACGCGTGACATTTTCAAATGAACCTGTGCCATCATTGCGGTACAGGGCCGAGGTGGCGGCGCCGTCGGTCGGGTCGCCAGTCCAGGGCATGGAATTGACCAGGAACAGGTCCTGGTCCCCGTCGATGTCGACGTCAAGGAACGCGACACCCCCACCCATGGTTTCTGGCAGCAGTTTTTCACCGGTAGCGCCGTTGACGTGGACGAAGTCGACACCCGAGGTTGCGGTGATGTCCGTGAAGACGACTCCGGGGGGGGGGCGAGACACCCGTGACGCCATCAAAGTGGGACCGGAGATCGTCGCCTCTACGCCCGACTCCGGGGTCTCAGCGGTTTTTTTCACCCACAGAATGGCGCCGCCGGATAGCAGTATGATCATGACGATCGTCAGGAGGGATCGACGGAAGGCACGTCCGATGATCTTGTCACTGGATTTCTCTACTGGAGTGGCCATTCTTTCTTCCCTGCGGTCGCCGCTTCGGTACAAACCGGATCATTGTTGCGGGTCGGGAGTGCCCGCCCGGCGACAATGTCGCCATTACTCAATGTAATCAGAATTTTCTTATATTATAAAGGGGGTGCGAGACATATTCGACAATACATGGTGAGGGTGTCGGGGCACGCTTTTTGAATTTCCACAACCCCCGGTATACTGTCACCGGCTCGAGACTCGTACATCGGCGGAATACTTCGACCGCGCCGGTTCATAAACCCGAAGAAGAACAAATGCACAGAATAAGCTGCTTGATACACGCCGGGAGGCAATCCGGTACCTTCTTGCCGTTTATTCCCACGGTGCCCCCCTGCGTCCGGAACTACGTCATGATCATTCTATGACGTACGTACTTATCGTTTTCGGGGCGATGTCGATCAGCCTCGCGGTCGTCCCGTTGATGGTGCGTCTTGCCCCGAGACTGGGGATGATCGACAAACCCGATGCGAGGAAGGTCCACACGACCCCGATCGCGCGGGTCGGCGGTTGGGGGATATTCATCGGTGCACTCCTGCCGATCCTCTACGTTGCCGGCGACGAGCGTTTGATCCATGCCTACGTCATTGGTGCGCTGGTTCTGTTCGTATTCGGTACCTGGGACGACCGCATGGAGGTAAGTCACTGGTCCAAATTCGTCGGCCAGTTCATCGCGGTGGGTGTTCTCGTCGGTTACGGCGATCTCTACGTGACCTCGCTGCCGTTTCTCGGCGTGGACAATCTTTCCCCGGTCATCGGCATTCCCTTCACCGTGATCGCCATGGTCGGAGTGATCAACGCCCTCAATCATTCCGACGGGCTCGACGGACTGGCCGCGGGGGAATCGTTGTTGAGTATCGGGGCCATGGCGCTCCTGTCCTGGATCGCAGGCGGCCATCTGGCCCTGGTGGTGGCATTTGCGACCATCGGGGGAATATTGGGGTTTCTGCGATACAACACCCATCCCGCCACGGTTTTCATGGGCGACGGTGGCAGTCAGTTTCTCGGTTATACGGTGGGTTTTCTCGCCGTTCTCCTGACGCAGCAACTGGATACTTCACTCAATTCCGCAGTGGTGTTGTTATTGATCGGACTACCGGTCGTTGACATCCTCGTCGTGCTGAAGAAGCGCATCCAGGGCGGTGGCAGCTGGTTCCTCGCCACGCGCAATCACGTGCATCATCGTTTTCTGGACCTGGGTTTCGCGCACCGGGAATCCGTCGTGATCATTTATTCGGTGCAGACGCTGCTGGTTGCGAGCGGATTGTTGCTGCGTAACCAGAACGAATGGCTGATCCTCACTTGCTACCTGGCCATGCTGGCGTCGTTGTTTATTCCTCTCAATCTGGCGGAACGTTCGGGCTGGCGCGCCGACAAGGACAAGGACGCGGAGAATATCCACAATACACTATCGCGGGCGCGCCGTACGTTGCTCGTGATTGCTCCACGGCGTTATCTGGAGTTTGCCGTCCCCGCGTACCTGATCTTCGGGAGTTTTCTGGTGCGCGAGGTCCCGGTCGACGTGGCGCTGGGTGCGGCGCTGATTTTCGTCCTGCTGGTGATCGAGCCGTTGTTCATCGGCACCACACGCTCCGTGGTGAGGCGTTCCCTGATCTTCGTGCTGGCATCGGTGGTGGTCTTTCTGCAGCTCGATTTTCCCAGGATTGTCGGACCCTGGTTGGCGGAATTCAAGGCCGTGTATTTCTTTCTCATGGCGTTGAGCGTAGCAGTTGCCGTGCGTTTCAATCCGGGGCGCCGGAGTGTGGAGTTCCAGACGACCGCCATGGACTACCTGATGGTCTTCATCATGGTGACCGGCCTGGTGTATTCGCTCATATTCGGCGGATACGAGAGCACCGGGGTGCTGATCGTCAAGCTGATCGTGCTCTGGTACGCTTGTGAATTGCTCATCATCGAAAAGCGCGAACGCTGGAACGTACTGACCGTTTCCGCTCTGGCGGCAGCCGGAATTCTCGCCATCAAGGGCCTGTTGCCACTGATCTGACCCGGCCTGGTCGCATTAGGCGATTTCTGTCAAATGACATACCATCTTGCTTGTCTTTTCGTCCGTCCTCTGTGTTGCGACAACCGTTACATAGATCGACTATGCGCCTGTTGTCGCGCCTTGATGACGACCGAAAATCCGGCGAAATCTAGTATGTCATTTTCCGGTAATCGCCTTAACCGGAAGGCTCGAACTTCGTACCCGGGCTGGCGGCGCGTCGTCCTTCAGGCGTCAGACCCGGGGCGCCGGATCGTTGCAGGTCGTACACCACGACCGACTCCGCCGCATGATCGGCCGCCGCGTTGGCTCGCCGATGCAGTGCGACTGCCCGTTCACGGGCATTGTCGTCCGGCTTGTACTTCAGGTGCAGCGCCCGGTGTTCGGCGGCCCCGGCCGGGTCTCCCAGACGGGCGAGGATCAGGCTCAGGTTGTAGTGTGCGGTCACGTTCTCCGGGTCCAGCTCCAGTGTCCTGAGGAATTGCCGTTCCGCCCCCCGCAGGCGGGTTTCACGCCCGGCCCGTCGGGAATCGCCCCGCTCCTGCTTTGCGCGTTCGAACAACGTCTGCCCGAGTTCGTTGACCACGCGGTAGTCTTTCGAAAAGTCGAAACCGCGGGTGCGGGCGTCCGCGAAATTCGTCTCCAGAACGTCGGTGAAATTGACGATCGCGTCATCGAGAAAACCATTCTGCTTGTTCACCAGACCGGTGAACCACGCGACGGACCAGGGATGTGCACCCTTATCGGCCGCGCGGTGCAGGGCGTCGGAGGCATCCTCCAGTCGTCCTTCCTTGATGTAGACCCGCGCCAGGTTGAGAGGACCGTCACCTCGCCCCAGGGCCTCGACCTGCGCGAAGGCCTGCTCCGCCTGACGTAACTCACCCTTGGCGGACCCGCGATTACCCTTGCGTAACAGCCCGATCCCGTAGTCGTTCCAGCGTACCCAGGTGTCCGTCGCAGGCGCGGTCTCGTCGACCGAATCCGGGGCCGGGGTCACCGGAAAGGTCACACTGTCGCTCGCGACGATCGTCACCGGCAGGTCATTGACGTCGAAGCCGTCCCCCTCGATGTACTTCAGGTAGGTTGTGTCGAATTTTCGATACTTCAGTTCGACCACGACGGTGACAGTGTCATGCACGTCCTCGGGGATCCTGAGGCGATAGTGCACCACGTCGGCGGCGCCGGGCGGAATCTGGTGGTTGTAGAGCGCAACGAAGATATCCTGCCCGTTACGACGGTCGATACGATTACCGTCCCGGTCCAGGACATAGGCATTGACGAAGTGAGACCAGGGGTCTACAGCGCCGTCATTCCCCATGCCGCCACTGCGACCAATGACTCTTTCGCCGCTGTAGACCGTCACGTCCAGCCAGACCTCGTTCGAGTCCGAGGTACCCTGTGTAAACACGTGCCCGGGTTTCAGGGTCCGGAGAACTGTCTCGAGCAGGTAGGTCGATCCCGGTGTTACAGCGGGTATGTCGGGCCCAATGGGCGCGTGGAGGGTTCCCTGGATCGTGCCACCCTCGCGAAGTCCGAAGATGTCCACGCGCAGCGCGTTGCTGAGAAATGCCTGCCGTGCCGCGATCCCTTCCTCGGGGAGGCCGGTCATGAACGGCACCGCCGTGTTGGCGGCGGCGAAGGCGTGGTCGTGGAGCACCGGTTCGGTGGAGCCCGCCACGCTGTGGGCCCCAAAATCGTTCCGGGCCTCGTGCAGCGGCATATGACACTCGGCGCAGTTCTCGATCGCATTTGGCGGGTAGTAGAAACTGCTGGCCCCGTGCCCGGAGACGCCGCTGAGCAGAAAGGCATCGTAGTGGTTCTGACCACGCAGCCACTTGTAGTTGTTGACCTCCCGGGGCAGGTGAACCTTGTGGCACGTACCGCAGAACTCGGGTGTCCTGTGCAGGGGTTTGAGGAAGGTTTTCTTGTGAAACTCCGGCTTGGCCTTGATCAATTGGTGGTTGATCGCCTTGAGCAGGGCGTTTTCGCTGAACGCGAAGGGGTAGTGCAGGGGTTCCTCGATGGTGTAGTCGGCATTTCCCCGCGGGCTGTTGATGTGCGTGATGGCGTGGCATGCGGTACACGTGATCCCGGCCCTGGCGATCGGGTCGTTCTCATCGTCGAACGCCGGGTCGTCGAATGCGCCGCTGAAGAAGGGCACCGGGTCATGGCAACCGGCGCAGAAACGCGCCGCGTCCAGCTTGCCGTCCCGTTCCAGCGCCACCTTGCGGGTTTCGCGCACGCTGAACAGATAGGCCGGATTGTTGAACGAACTGAAGTGATGGACGCTCTGCTCCCATCGGTCGTGCGAATCCTGGTGGCACTCCGCGCAGTAGTCGTTCATCATGATCGTTTCGGCAGGGATGAACTCCCCGCTTGCGGTCCGCGCCAGTGATGGCAGGAAGTACTGTTCGCCGGATTCTGAACCCCTCGCATTCCAGTCGCGCGGGTCCTGCAGGTCAAGGGCAATCATGACCATGGAGAAGGCCGCTGCCACGCCGGCCCATCGCAAACCGGACTTCCATCTTATTTGTGGTCCTGCAAGGCGATGCAGTACGAAAAGCCAGGCGACGATCAACGGTGTGATCACGTGGACCCAGTAGACCGCGCGCCGGGTTCCCGCATCGTTGATCTCGAAGAAGCCGAAACGCGTCAGGACGAGCCCGCTCAGGAGCAGCACCAGCGCCGTAACGTACAACGAGAGACCAGCCCGAACTGCGGGGCGATTTCGCCGCTTGTGGGCACTTCGAAAGTGCAGTGCCCCGAACACCGCGACCGGCAGAACCAGCGCCAGCCCGAGAACCAGGTGCAGGAGGAAGACGATCTGATAGGTGTAGTCCTGATAGACGCGCCCGGTCGCCCACTCCAGGGTGGTGACACCCGCCAGGTAGACGGAATTGACGACGAGCAGCGCAAACAGGGCAAAAACCACCACGAGCAGTTTTCGCAGTCCCGGCCCGACAGCGGGGCGTCGATGCGTTGGCTTGGAAAAACTTCGGGTCATGACGGTTCGGGATACCCAGGGGAATGACTTCTTGAAAACGATTCTGCCACCTGTCGCGGCCAAGTGAAATCTATCTATGGCGATATATACTCATCACGAACAGGTTTCCCCGGAAATTGCACGCCCTCCTCGGCCCGTGGCGGCGTTGCGATTCCTTGCAATAGAATGGCTATTCCGTGTCATCGTGCCTTGCCACGAAACGAGTATGACGCACACTTTCTCGTGAAAACCTGTCCGCGACGGGTATATCGAACGGGTGCCTGTTCGCAGGCTTAGTGAGGTTACGCGATCGTGTGTCAACAGGTAATCCAGCTCTTCCCGAAGCGTATCGTTGATCGTGTGCCAGCCTTTCATCAGGGTTGCCCCGGTTTGGTCGTTCGGCTGTCCGCCGGGGCGAAGGCCCCGCGAAAACCAGCAGTGTCGTCACCTGTTTGTCCGTGAATGTAGTGGGTGCCGTCCGCGGGAGCAACGTCCTGAGGCTAGCACCTGTTCCCAGCCGGGGGACGGATGCACCGTCCGGGGATTTGTTAGACTGAGGCGGCGTCGCAATCCAGCCGGAATCCCTGCCGGGAGCCACTGAAGGGGCCCATGATCGAGATACGCATACACGGTCGCGGCGTTCGTGCACATTTCCAGCGGACCGATCCTGCTTCGCTGCCAGTTTCGTCGCCCGTCGTTCCTGATCGCCCAGGACGAGACCCTGCGGCAAACGTTTCGCATGCGACAACTGCTGGACCCTTTGCCCCGACGTGGCCGTGTTGAAGACGGGAGCCACTATGTGTTTGATTCCGATTATTGCAAGGGCTGCGGGATCCGCAAACCGAATGTCCCTGCGGTTTATCGACACGGAGGAAGAACGCTGATGCCGTCGCGTGTTTCGGCTGACACGATCCGGGGACGTGCCTCGCGGTTGTCGTCCAGGGTCTAGCTGTGGCGATCGACAGCCACGGGATCATTCAGGCCCTGGTCAACGCGGAACTGTTGTTTGCGCACCGGCGACACCGGCCTGCGGATGGTCGCAGGTGTGTCGTGACCGTGTCGCGGGACTGTGGATCGCAAGGTGAGACGGTCGCTTGCGGACTGGCCGAGAGGCTCGACTTGCAGTGCTTCGACAGAGTGCTAGTGGACGATGTGGCGAAGGCGATCGGGGTCGAGCCTTACCTGCTGAGGCAGCTCGACGAAAATGTGCGGGGGCTGCGGACGAGCTGGCTGGAAAAGCTTCTCACCAGCAAGAGCGAGTTCAGCGAGATGTACCGCAAGACGCTTTTCAACGTGATCCTGGGGATTGGCCGCTGCGGTGGCGTCATCGTCGGGCGAGGTGCAAATTTCATCCTGCAGGGGGGTGACGTTTTCCGGGTGCGGATCGTCGCCCCGTTTGATATTCGGGCGCGTTACTACGCAACGCAAAATGACATGAGCGAGCAGGCGGCGAGGATGCGGGTCAAGGAGATCGATGAGCAGCGCAACGGGTTTACGCAATCCCTGTTCGGTAAGGACATCAACGATCCTGTTGCGTACGACATGATTCTGAATTCGGCTCGATTGTCACCGCAGTCCATGGTTGCGATTATTGCTGCTGCGTTACCGAATTGCGTGCAACTGCCGCAAGGGGCACCCAGCGGCGCGAGACAGGATTGACGATGTCGCACCCGTTGGCGGACCGGCGTCATACGCGGCCCGTGTGCCGGATATGCGCATCCCGGAACCATGCATCCCTGCGGTTCATGCAAGTGAAGTGGTGACGAGTGGGTAACGGGTGAACCGGCCAGGGTGTATTTCTACCCTGTTTCGCGCGAGCCGGGGAGATTCCACCAGCCTTCCGAGGGTATTATTGGTTGTACAACGTGACAGCACACGCGATCGGGGTGGCCGATCTGCTGACTGACCTGGAACGGCAACTGGACGGATTTCTGCGCTCCATTGCCGGCGAGAGCCATGAGCGGGGCCTCGTCAGTCTGACATTGCCGGCACCTCGAATTCCGATCCGTCGAATGCCCGCGGTCGACGAGGGCGCCCTGTTCTGGGCCCGCCCGGAGGACGGGTGCGTGAGGCTCGGGTTGGGTCACGCGATCCGGTACGTGGCATCCGGCGCAGGCCGGATTGAGCGCCTGAACGCCATGCTGGGCAAACTCACAAAACAATGGCGCCAACACGATCCGCACCGTACCGGCCTGGCGCCGGGTGTTTTTACGGGGTTTGCGTTCGATCCTCTCGACCCGATGCGGTCGCGCTGGGCCGGATTTCCCAACGCGCTGCTGACCGTGCCATCAATGCTCTACGAAAGCCGGGGCGACACTTGCGCAATAACGTTTACGGGGGACGCCGTGCGTGCCGCGACCGATGCAAGGCAGCTGTGCAGGGAGTGGGTCACCTGCGCGGCGACGTTACTCGACGGCACCCGGACTGTACGCGGCGCGGGCGCATCATTGCCCCCCCCCCGTATCGTGTCCAGTCTCGATCGGCGGGTCTGGGAGGGCCGGGTCGCGGAGGCGATCGAGGCAATTCGATCGGGAGAATTCGACAAGGTCGTTCTTTCCCGACGAGCCCGTGTCGAGGGCCGCGGTATCGGTATCTCTCCCGAGGCCCTGGAAGGTCTGGCGGGCCCAAACCCGGGCCGGGTGCAGTTCGCCGTGACGATGAGAGGTGCGACCCTGTTCGGCAGTTCTCCCGAGCACCTCGTTTCGCTGCACGACAGCGTCGCCTGGAGCGATGCAGTGGCGGGGACCCGCCTGTTCCCGGCGGAAACCGGCGCGGAGGATCGCGTCAGTGCATTTTCGCGAGACGAAAAGTCCAGGCACGAGCAGGCACTGGTCGTCGATGCCATCGCGGTTGCACTGCGATCACGATGTCAAAACGTCCGGTATGCACGTGAACCCAGCGTCGTTCGTTTTTCCCGAATGGGGCACCTGTGGACGCGTATCGAGGGAGAGCCGCGAGACGGGGTTTCCCTGCTGGAACTCGCGTCCGTGCTGCATCCCACGCCGGCGGTAGGCGGGTCGCCGACTGAACCCGCCATCGAGTGGCTTGACCGGCACGGCGAGGAGTTGCGTGGCTGGTATACGGGTGCGATCGGCTGGATCGATCCCGCGGGGAGTGGGACATTGTCAGTGGTCTTGCGCTGCGCCCTCGTGCGCGGACATGCGGCGGATATCTTCGCCGGCGCGGGTATTGTGGAGGGTTCGGATCCGGGGGCGGAATACGAGGAAACGGAGTGGAAACTGCATTCGATGCTCGAGGTCCTGGGCATTCCGGACAGCGAATCGGAGAAAAGTGCGTACTAATACGCACCCTGGAGACCCGACATGTTCCTGCGTGGGACGCCGTGAAGACTGCCCTGTGGGCTTGACGGTAGCATCCCTGCTACCGACACCCACGGAGCATGATGTCGGCTATCCGATAGGCCGTTTAGGCGATTGCCGGAAAATGGGATACCAGATTTCGCCGGATTTTCGGTCGTCATCAAGGCGCGACAACAGGCGCATAGTCGAACTATGTAACTGTTTTCGCAACACAGAGGACGGACGAAAAGACAAGCAAGATAGTATGTCATTTGACAGAAATCGCCTTAGTGTGCGTACACCCTTCACAGGTCCACGGTAACGATGGGGCGACCTGACGTATGTCGGGACCCGGAAAAGGGCGCCTCCCGTTCAGGTATGGTGGCACCGGTCCAGGAAGTGCCGCGCTAGTGGACGTCGGCAGGCTGAATCTCGAGTGGGCAAGCGAGCTGATCGGTACACTCGTGGATGCAGGGGTTACCGGCTGGGTCATCTCGCCGGGGTCGCGTTCAACCCCGCTTGCACTGGCCTGCGGGCAATTCGAGGGCCTGAAGATCGCGGTGTTGCCGGATGAGCGGTCGGCGGCCTTCTTCGCCCTTGGCATGGCCCGCTCGAGCGGTGAGCCGGCGGGGGTGATCGCGACCTCCGGGAGCGCGCCGGCCAACTGGTTTCCTGCGGTGATCGAGGCCTCCCGCGACCTCTTGCCCCTCGTCCTCGTTTCCGCGGACCGCCCCGTAGAACTCCAGGATTGTGGCGCCAACCAGACCATCGACCAGAACCGGTTGTTCGGCGCGCATGTAAGGGGATTTATACAACTACCCCACGCGGACCCGGCGCCGTCGATGTTTCGTCGGGTGCGTTTCGACGCCGCCCGGGCCGCAGATCTCAGCCGCTGGCCCCACCCGGGTCCGGTACACGTCAACGTCCCTTTCAGGGAGCCGCTGGTTCCTGAGTGTGCCGCGTTTTCGAATCGCGTTACCGCCCGGTCGGTGTCGGAACCGGCAGTGGCGGGGCGTCCTCGCGTCGCGCCGGTGTCGGAGGCGACCGCCAGGATCAGCTCGGCGCTCGATGGCAGACCCGGGCTCATCATTTGTGGCAGGGGGCGGTTCGGGACCCGGTTCCACGACAGGGTCAGCGCGCTGGGAGACAGACTGAACTGCCCTGTGCTGGCCGATCCCCTGTCCGGGCTGCGCTTTGGGAGTCATCGGAGCAAGCGCGTCGTTTCGCACTACGACACCTTTCTTCGCGCCGCGGGATTCGTCAGGGAGCGGGGTCCGGCGTGGGTCCTCAGGTTTGGCGGGACGCCGGTTTCCCGTACCCTCGAGCGATACCTGCGGGATGTCGGAGATGCAATGCAGATTCTTGTCTCGCCGTCTGGAGACTGGCCGGACCCCGCCCTGGGCATGGTGCATGTGGTGCATGCGGACCCCGCGGAAACCTGCGCGGCATTGCTTGAGGCCGCGCCGTCACCCGGCCCGGGGGAATGGCAGAAAATGTTCCTCGAGGCGGAGCACCGGGAGCGGAAACGGCTGGATGACGGTCGGGAATTGCCCCTGGAGGCGCAGGTTATTCGCACCGTGCTCTCCCGGTCGCCCGGCGGGACCCGGGTGTTCTGCGGAAACTCCACCGTCATTCGGGACGTCGACAGCTTTTCCGGCACTGCGCCACACCCGCTGAAATTGACAGGTAACCGGGGCGCCAGCGGGATCGACGGTAACGTGTCTACGGTGATGGGCATGTCTGCGGCATCCGCGGGGCCGGTTGTTGGCCTGGTCGGCGACCTGGCGCTCTACCACGACATGAACGGGTTGCTCGCGGCTCGCGATCTGGATGTCACCCTGGTGGTGTTCAACAATGGCGGCGGTGCAATCTTTTCTTACCTTTCCCAAGCCAACCTGCCGGCCTTCGAGCGCTTTTGGTTGACGCCCACCGGCCTGGACCCGCGCAGGATCGCGGCACTCTACGGGATTACCCATTGTCGTGTGGAAGACGCGAAGGGGTTCGGCGAGGCGTTTTCAGGGTCGATTTCCGGGCCGGGCGCGAGCATGATCGAGGTGCTGATCGATCGGGTGGATAGTGTGCGGCGCCATCGCGATTTCTGGTCCGGAACGGGCGGTTGAGCGAGCAGGCACTCCCTCGATGCCATCGGGGATATGAGTTTGACGGGTCGCTGAAAATCCCCGACCGACACTAAGGCGATTGCCGGAAAATGACATACAAGATTGCGCCGGATTTTCGTTCGTCTTCAAGGCGCGGTAACGGGCGCATAGTCGAACTATGCAACCGTTTCTGCAACGCAGAAGACGGACGAAAAGACAAGCAAGATGGTATGTGATTTGACAGAAATCGCCTAAGCAGTTCACCTGCGGAAACCCGTTCAGTCGCTACCATGGGTGATCCGTCACCGGTGCTCAGGAGCCGTTCGCCCGGACGACGCCCCGGGTCCCGGATTGGTAAATAGTCACGGCGCCCAGGGGAACATGCTCCCCATTCTTCCCATGGTGGAATTCACGCTGCGGGACATGATGCCCATCTGGATCTTCATCTGTTGCATCTCCGCGGCCATCACCGGGACCGCCCCCATCTTGGCGTTCATCTCCTTCATGTCTGCGGCGATGTCGGGCATGACGGCCATCGCTTCCTTCACGTCGTAGAGGAAGATCGCGATCGCGTGAGCGGGATCGAGATCCTTCGAGGCGGCCATTTTTTCGCGCTCCCGCTCGATCAGGTCGTGGAGATCATCGAATCCTTGCCGCACGGGCCGGAACGGCTTGTGTCCGGGGCCGGTCGTTGCAGTTGCCGACTGTGCCGGCGGTTCCGTCGCGGAAATTGCCGTTCCCGCCACGATGCCGAGCGCCAGGATAAGCAACGCCCCGGTCACTGTGGCTGCCGCCCGCCAACCCAGAACACGGCATTCCAGCTGCCGGACCTGTCGTTCGGTGACCGAGAGAGATCGCGTCAATGTCTCGATGCGTTCCGACAATGTCTGGATGACTTCCGGATCGGGTTTCATGGGTTCTCCTCAAGATCTGAAATGAACATCCGTCGGCGGCAGCGGATGCGGCCAATACCCAGGGTTTCGGTCCGGGTGAAAATCGTGCCCGGGACGCCCGACAGGATGTACTCAGGCAACAATCGGTAAACCGGGAACAGGATTCGGATAGAACCTGATTCTAGTCGTCCCTTTCCTTTGGAGACAGGGTGGTCTTTTCGATGGGTTCGAGGTTTTCCATGTCCTTCTTCGGCTGTATGCCCAGCTCCGTAAATTTGCGCGCGCCGGGCAGGACCTGTCGTTCCAGGGAGCCGAGCGCGCGGTTGTAGTTCTCGACGCTGCTGCCCAGGTTGCGCCCGAGTCGACTCATGTGCTCGACGAAGGTGGCGATCCGGCGGTACAGGTCCTCGCCGAGGTCGCGGATGATCTCGGCGTTTCGCGTCAGTACGAGCTGGCGCCATCCGAACGCGACCGCCCTCAGCAACGCCACCAGACTGGTCGGTGTGGCGAGGACCACCTTGTTGTCGAGGGAGTCTTCCAGTATGTCCGGATCCAGTTCCAGGGCGGCGGCGAGAAACTGGTCGCCGGGAATGAACAGCACCACGAAGTCAGGTGAGTTGCGGAACTGCGTCCAGTAGGCCTTGCCGGCCAGTTCCTTCACGCGATCGCGCAGCTTCCGTGCGTGACGCTTCAGCGCTCTTGCCCTCTGTTCGTCGTCGGTGGCCTCCATCGCCTCGAGGTAGCCGTCGAGCGGGGTCTTGGCATCGACCACGATCTCGCGCTTGTCCGGCATCCGGACCACCATGTCCGGGCGCAGCATGCCCTGCTCCGAGCGCACGCTCTCCTGCTCGAAGAAATCGCAGTGCTCGACCATGCCCGAGAGCTCGGCCAGACGTTTCAGCGTCATCTCGCCCCAACGTCCGCGGACCTCCGGGCGGCTCAGGGCCTTGACCAGATTGCGCGTCTCGGTCTGCAGCCCGCGGTGGGACTCGGCGACGAGGCGCAGGTGCTGGTTCAGGGCGCCGTAGGCCTCCTTGCGTTCCTTCTCGATCTCGTGAACCTGGTTGCGGGTCTTGTCCAGCGCCTCGCGGATGGGTGCGACGAGCGCACCGACGGCCTTCTCCTTCTCGTCGAGCCCGGCCTGCGCCTTGACGTGGAACTGTTGCAGGTTCTGTTGCGCGAGGCTCAGGAAGGCCTCGCTGTTTTCGTGCAGGGCGCGTCGCGAGAGCGAGGCGAAGGTCGCCATCATGTGCTTGCGGGCCTCCTCCATGGCGGCCACCTTCTCGCGGTGGCGCTGCCGCTCGATTTCCAGGCGCGCGGTGAGATTGACGATTTCCGTCCCGTCATCGGCACGCTGCCGTTCGAGTCGGTCACGGTAGTAGAGTGCGCTGATGCCGGCGCCGAGCACGAACAGGCCGACGGCCACGATGAAGAGTTCCCAGGGTACGGCGGCGGGATCGACAATCATCCCTCGCGTGAACCCGCCGGGTTCGTCGCCGGGAGCCAGGCCCGGATCTCCCGGATGTCGTCGATGATGCCGGTAGCGCCCCAGTCCTCCGGGTCCTGGGCCTCGTGGATGTACCCGTAGCGCGCGACCAGGGTTTTCATGCCCGCCGCGTTGCCCGCCAGGATGTCGCGCGGGTCGTCTCCGACGTAGATGCTGGCGCGTGGCGACGCGCCGGCCAGTTCGCTCGCGTGCAGCAGCGGCGCGGGGTGGGGTTTGCGTTCGGACGTGGTGTCTCCGCTGACCACACAGGCGGCGCGTCCGTCGAGTCCCAGCGCCGAGACCAGCGGGTCGGTCAGCCAGGCCGGCTTGTTGGTGACGATGCCCCAGCCGATCCCGGTGGATTCCATGTGGTCGAGCATGTCCGCCATTCCCGGAAACAGGCGCGTGTCGACGCACAGGCCGGACTGGTACCGGTCCAGAAATCGCTCGCGCAGATCGGCAAAGCGGGTTTCCCCGAGCGCCTCCCCGAAGGCCAGCTGGACGAGGGCGGAGCTGCCGCGGGAGACGCTGGCGCGCACCCGTTCGTAGGGCAGCGGCTCGAGGCCCTCATCGCTTCTCAGCGCGTTCAGGGCGCGCGCCAGATCCGGCGCGGTGTCCGCCAGCGTACCGTCGAGGTCCAGAAAGACAGCGCAGATGTCCGGGGCGGCGGGCAAGGTTCAGCGCGCCTTGTGCAGCCGCATGATGTAGTTCACGTCGACGTCGCGTCCGAGCCGGTAGACGCGGGTGAGGGGGTTGTAGGTCATGCCGACGATATCGCGGGTCTGCAGACCCGCGCTGCGTGTCCACTGCTCCAGTTCGGACGGGCGGATGAAGCGCGCGTAATCGTGCGTGCCGCGCGGCAGGAGCTTGAGGACGTACTCGGCGCCCACGATGGCGAACAGAAACGACTTCGGATTGCGATTGATCGTGGAGAAGCACACCGTCCCGCCGGGTCGAACAAGCCCGGCGCATGCCGAGACGACAGAGGCCGGGTCGGGGACGTGCTCGAGCATTTCCATGCAGGTGACCGCGTCGTAGGACGCCGGACGTTCCGCTTCCAGCGCCTCGACGGAGATCCGCCGGTATTCCACGTTCAGGCCCGATTCCAGCAGATGCAGCCGCGCCACGGACAGGGGCGCCTCGCCGAGGTCGATGCCGGTGACTCGCGCGCCCTGCAGGGCCATGCCCTCGCTGAGCAGGCCGCCGCCGCAACCGACGTCCAGGACCTGCTTCCCGGACAGGGAGACGTGGCGGTCGATGTATTCGAGCCTGAGCGGATTGATCTCGTGCAGGGGCTTGAATTCGCTTTCCGGGTCCCACCAGCGGTGGGCGAGTTCCTCGAACTTGCGAATCTCTGCAGGGTCGACGTTGTGTTCTGCGTGCGGTTTCGTCATGGCGAAATTATTGTTCAGGTTTCCCGGATGCGGTCGGCCCAGTGAATCGCCTTTTCCCTGAGATCGTTTTCGTCCAGGTGTACGAGACGGCGGTCGTTCAGTACGTGTCTGCCGGCGACCCAGACGTCGCTGACCCGTTCCCGGCCCGTGGCGTACACGAGCTGCGAGATCACATCGTAACAGGGCACGGTCTCAAGCGTGTCGAACGCGACGGCCGTGATGTCGGCGTCCTTGCCCGGGCGCAGCGATCCCGTCATCGCGGAAAGTCCCAGCGCCGCGGCGCCGTTCAGCGTCGCCATGCGCAGGACGCTCGCGGCAGGCGCGGCGGTGGCATCATCGGCCACACCCTTGGCGAGCAGGGCCGCGGTGCGCATCTCGCCGAACATGTCGAGGTCGTTGTTGCTGGCGGCACCGTCGGTCCCCAGGCAGACGTTGACCCCCGCCTCGGTGAGTGCCTGAACCGGGCAGAATCCACTGGCGAGCTTCAGGTTGGATTCGGGGCAGTGCACGACATGGGCACTGGATTCCGCGAGGCGCGCGATCTCCCGGTCTTCGAGTTGCGTCATGTGGACGCCGATCAGGGACGGCGAAACGAGACCCAGCGCCTGAAGCCGCTCGAGCGGACGCTTGCCGCTCGTCTCCACGGCCTGGTCAACCTCGTGCCGGGTCTCGTGCACATGCATGTGAATCGGGATCTCGAGTTCGTCCGCCAGCGTGCGGACACGTGTCAGGGCCGGATCCGAAACCGTGTAGGGTGCGTGCGGCGCCATCGCCACGGAGATCAGGGGCTCGCCCTTGAATTCGTCGTAGACCGAAAGTCCCTTGGCGAGGTACTCGTCGGCGTCGTTGGCATAGCGGCTCGGGAAGTCCAGCACGATCAGCCCGACGCAGGCGCGAATTCCGCAACTGATCGCCGTGTGAGCGGCAACATCGGAGTAGAAGTACATGTCGTTGAAACAGGTCGTGCCGCCGCGAAGCATCTCGGCCGCGGCAAGCGATACCCCGTCGCGCACGAATTCCTCACTGACCCAGCGGCTTTCCACCGGCCAGATGTGTTCCTCCAGCCAGGTCATCAGCGGAAGGTCGTCCGCGATCCCCCGCATCAGCGTCATGGGTGCGTGGGTGTGGGCGTTGACCAGTCCGGGGATCAGTACGTGGTCGTCCAGAGTGACCGAAGTGGCGGGCTCGAACCGTAGCTCTGCGTCCTCGGCCGGCAGGACGTCGACGATCCGCCCGCCCCTGATCGCGACGGCGTGGTGTTCGAGTACCACGCCATGGGGTTCCACCGGCACGACCCAACGCGCAGAGATCAGGGTGTCTACTGTTTGCATGGCGGGCAACCATACCGGTTCCCCCGCATCGCGGGCAAGGGTCCGCGACCCGTTGCCGGTCCGGTATCCGGAGGAGGACATCGGCGGGTAGAATGCGCGGCATGAAACGCAGAGAAGACGATACTGTGCGCGCGGTGGACTGGGTCGACGGGCACCTGAGGCTCCTCGACCAGCGCCGCCTGCCGGAATCGGTCGGCTATATCGACTGCTACGGGCTCGATGAGACCGCGCTGGCCATCGCCGATATGGTGGTGCGAGGCGCCCCGGCGATCGGGATCACGGCGGCATACGGTATCGTGCTGGCCGCCCGCGCGTGTTTTGCCGGGGACCCATTGCAATGGAAGGTTCGATTCCTTGATGAGCTGGCGGTCCTGGGCAAGGCAAGACCCACTGCGGTCAACCTGGCCTGGGCGATCCGGCGCATGTCCCGATTTGCAGAGACCCTCGAGGGTTCGCCGGAAGCGGCGCTGCTCGCCGAGGCGACGCGGATTCACGAGCAGGACATCGAGGCCAACTACCGCATGGGCGACCTGGGCTCCGGCCTGATCGACGGCGGGGCGGTGTTGACGCATTGCAATGCGGGGGCGCTCGCCACTGGCGGCTACGGTACGGCGCTGGGTGTGGTGCGCAGCGCATGGAAAAGCGGGAAGATCACCGGGGTCTTTGCCGACGAGACGCGCCCCTGGCTGCAGGGATCCCGATTGACTGCATGGGAACTCGTGCAGGAGGGGATCCCGGTGACGCTGCTCTGCGAAGGTGCGTCCGCGAGCCTGCTGCGCCGGGGCGGCGTCAGCTGGGTCGTTGTCGGCGCGGACCGTGTCGCGGCGAACGGTGACGTGGCAAATAAGGTCGGCACCTACGGTCTGGCGCTCCACGCGCGCCGCCACGGTGTGGGATTCATGGTGGTGGCCCCCACGAGCACCGTCGATATGGGCTCTGCGGATGGTGACGCCATCCCGGTGGAGCAGCGCCCCGAGGACGAGGTTTTGCGTTTCGCGGGTCACCGGCTCGCGCCTGAGGGCACGCGGGCCTGGAACCCGGTTTTCGATACGACACCCGCGGATCTGGTGGATGCCCTGGTCACGGAACGCGGCGTGATTCTGCGGCCTGATACCGGAAATCTGGCGCGCCTGATGGCTGCTTGAGCGTTTTTTGCTCTTTGGCTGACTTCTAATCCGGCCCGCTGACCATTCAAATGGGGTTTGAGGGGCCGTCAGGTGCGATTTGAGCGTCGTTTTGTCTTCATCGCTCTCCCCCATTGCCCCTTTGCTATGTGATACCATTGCGCGGTTAGGTGATTGCCGGAAAATGACATACCAGATTGCGCCGGATTTTCGTTCGTCTTCAAGGCGCGGTAACGGGCGCATAGTCGAACTATTCAACCGTTTCCGCAACGCGGAAGACGGGCGAAAAGACAAGCAGGATGGTATGTGATTTGACAGAAATCGCCTTAGTCCGCACCCCCCATCCACTTCCGAGCGCCAAGCCCAATGGCAGACTTTGCCAAGGAACTCCTTGCAGTCAATCTAGAGGACGAGATGCGCCAGTCCTACCTGGATTATGCCATGAGCGTAATCATCGGGCGGGCGCTACCGGACGTGCGTGACGGCCTCAAGCCGGTGCACAGGCGCGTGCTCTACGCGATGCACGAACTCGGCAACGACTGGAACAAGGCGTACAAGAAGTCGGCGCGCGTGGTCGGAGACGTGATCGGTAAGTACCACCCCCACGGCGACACCGCGGTCTACGACACGATCGTGCGTATGGCGCAACCCTTTTCGCTGCGGTACATGCTGGTGGACGGCCAGGGCAACTTCGGCTCGGTCGACGGCGACGCCCCGGCCGCGATGCGTTACACCGAGGTGCGCATGTCGCGCCTGGCCCACGAGCTGCTCGCGGACCTCGGCAAGGAGACCGTCGATTTCGTGCCGAACTACGACGGCGCCGAGCATGAACCCTCGGTGATGCCGTCGAAGGTGCCGAACCTGCTGGTCAACGGCTCGGCCGGGATCGCGGTCGGCATGGCGACCAACATTCCCCCGCACAACCTCTCGGAGATCATCGGCGCCTGCGTGGCCCTGATCGACGATCCCGAAATCGGCTTCAGCGAACTGATGGAGCACGTCCCGGGGCCGGATTTTCCCACGGCCGGGATCATCAACGGCAGGCGGGGCATCCTCGAGGCCTACCAGACCGGACGCGGCAAGATCTACGTGCGTGCGCGATGTCACGAGGAGACCGACAAGGCGGGCAAGACCCGCATCGTGGTCACCGAGCTGCCGTATCAGGTCAACAAGGCGCGCCTGCTCGAAAAGATTGCCGAACTGGTCAAGCAGCGAAAGATCGACGGCATCACCGAGCTGCGCGACGAGTCGGACAAGGACGGCATGCGCATGGTCATCGAGTTGAGGCGCGGGGAGGTCGGAGACGTCATCCTCAACAATCTCTACCAGCACACCCAGATGCAGAATGTGTTCGGCATCAACATGGTGGCGCTGGTGGACGGTCGCCCTCGTCTGATCAACCTCAAGGAGGCGCTCGAGGCGTTCCTGCGCCATCGCCGCGAGGTGGTGACCCGGCGTACCGTGTTCGATCTGCGCAAGGCGCGCGAGAAGGCGCACGTCCTGGAAGGTCTGGCGGTGGCGCTGACCAACATCGACGAGATCATCGCGCTGATCAAGGCCTCGGGCAGTCCGGCGGAAGCCAAGGCCGGGCTCGTCTCGCGCCTCTGGAGGCCGGGTGTCGTGATGGAGATGCTGGAGCGCGCCGGCGCCGATGCGTCGCGTCCCGAGGACGTCGAGGGTGAGTTCGGTCTGACCGAAGGCGGCTATCGGCTCTCCGGGACACAGGCGCAGGCGATTCTCGATCTGCGGCTTCACCGCCTGACCGGGCTCGAGCAGGACAAGATCGTCAAGGACTACAGCGAGCTGCTCGGTTCGATCGCCGAGCTGCTCGATATCCTGCGCAACCCCGACCGCTTGATGCAGGTGATACGCGAGGAACTGGTCGACATCCGAGAGCGCTTCGGCGATACGCGCCGCACCGAGATCGTCGCCGAGCGAATGGACCTCACGCTCAAGGACCTGATCCCGCCGGAGGACGTGGTCGTCACGCTGTCTCATGCGGGGTATGCGAAATCCCAGAAGCTGGACGAGTACCGTAGTCAGGTTCGTGGTGGAAAGGGCAAGACCGCGGCGGCGTTCAAGGAAGAGGATTTCATCGACAAGCTCTTCGTCGCCAACACGCACGACACGCTGCTGTGTTTTTCGAGCGCGGGACGCGCCTACTGGCTCAATGTGTACGAACTTCCCCAGGCGGGGCGCACGGCACGTGGCAAACCGCTCGTCAACCTGCTGCCCCTGGAGAAAGGCGAACGCATCAACGCAGTGATGCCCGTCGGGGAGTACGAGGAAGGCCGCTTCGTCTTTATGGCCACCGCGGGCGGGACCGTGAAAAAGACGCCGCTGCGGGATTTCTCGCGGCCCAGGGCAAGCGGCATCATCGCCCTGGACCTGCGCGAAGGGGACCGGGTGGTCAACGTGTCCGTGACCGACGGGGACCACGACATCGTCCTCATCAGCAGTGCCGGAAAGGCTGTCCGCTTCCCGGAGGCCGAAGTGCGCCCGATGGGGCGGACCGCCTGCGGGGTCCGTGGCATGCGCTTGCGCGAGGACGAGTCCATCATCGCGTTGCTGTCCGTTGCGCGGGACAAAATGCAAAGCGGCGTGCTGATCGCGACGCAGAACGGCTACGGCAAGCGCACGGTACTGTCGGAATTCCCCGCCCATCGCCGGGGTGGACAGGGCGTGATCGCGATCCAGTCCTCGGAGCGCAACGGGGCGGTCGTGGGCGCCGCGCTGGTGTGGCCCGATGACGAAATCATGCTGATCACCGACGGCGGCACCCTGGTGCGGACCCCCGCTGAACAGGTATCCGAGCTGGGAAGAAACACCCAGGGTGTGATCCTGATCCGGCTCGGCAAGGGGGAATTGCTGGCGGAAATCGAACGCGTCGAGATCCTCGATAACGGGGACGATGACGCGGAGCATGGAATTCCGGATGCCGGTGACGACGCCCCGACGACCTTGCACTGAGTCTGAACGGGATCGCCGGGCAGGAGGGAATATTCGCTTCGTAGGTCGGGTTAGCGCAGCGTAACCCGACGCACGGCGAGATGCGTTTCCATGGGAATCCTGGGAGAACATTTACACTCAAATGTATGGGTTAGAGTCTGACGGGGGCCTGTCGGGTCTGAGCCAGGCGTGGATCCGGAGAACGGGCAATGACGAGAGCTTTCAATTTTAGCGCGGGACCGGCCATGTTGCCGGAAGCGGTCCTGGAGCGCGCAGCGGCCGAGCTGCGGGACTGGGACGGCAGCGGCATGTCGGTGATGGAGATGAGCCATCGCGGCAGGGAATTCATGTCGATCGCGACCCAGGCCGAAACGAACCTGCGCAAGGTGCTTTCGATTCCCGACAATTACCGCGTCCTGTTTTTGCAGGGGGGCGCCAGCAGTCAGTTTGCGATGGTCCCGTTGAACCTGCTGGGAGACAAGGCCTCGGCCGACTATGTCAACACCGGCCAGTGGTCGAAAAAGGCCATCGGCGAGGCGCGCAGGTTCTGCGATGTCCGGGTCGTCGCCACCGCCGAGGGAAGCGGATTCACGACCGCGCCGGCGCAGCAGGCCCTCGACCTTTCGGGCGATGCGGCATACGTACATTACACGCCCAACGAGACCATCGGTGGCGTGGAGTTTCCCTATATCCCGGACACCGGGGAGGTACCGCTGGTCGCCGACATGTCGTCCACGATCCTGTCCCGTCCTCTGGACGTCTCCCGATACGGGGTGATCTACGCCGGTGCACAGAAGAACATCGGACCGGCGGGTTTGACCGTCGTGATCGTGCGCGAGGACCTGATCGGGGAGGCGCGGCCCGGTACGCCGGCCATGTTCACCTACAAGGTGCACGACGAGGCGGGATCGATGTACAACACACCCCCGACCTATGCCTGGTATCTGGCGGGGCTCGTGTTTCAGTGGGTCCTCGATCTCGGGGGCATCCGGGTCATGGGAGACAGGAACCGGCGCAAGGCGGAGAAGCTCTATACGGCAATCGACGGCTCGGCGTTTTACGCCAACCCGGTGGATCCGGAATGCCGATCGTGGATGAACATACCCTTTACCCTGGCCGATTCCGCACTGGATGCGGATTTCCTCAAGTACTCGGCGCTCGAAGGGTTGTTGACCCTGAAGGGCCACCGGTCCGTGGGGGGGATGCGCGCCAGTATCTACAACGCCATGCCGCAGGCGGGCGTCGAAGCGCTGATCGATTTCATGGTCGAGTTCGAGCGCACGCGCGGCTGACACATGGATTGCCACCGGGGGGCAGGTCCCGCAAGCCCGGCAAGCCGGTCGGCGCATGGCGTATCCGCTCAAATTGCGGGTTCACTTCGTGTAAACTTCGTCCTCCCCTAACTCGCCGGATCGGGGTCGTCGCGACCCCGTGGCGACGGGATCCACTTACACTCGAGAGACGCCAGACACAGTGCTCGATCCATCCGACAATTACGGATTCAGCGTTCACCTGGTGTTTCGCAGCGAGGCGCGCCTTGTCATGGGCGCTGACAGGCTGGCTGAACTCGCACATCAGATGGATCGAGCATACGCATGACGTTCAAGGTACTCACCCTCAACAATATTTCCGTCAAGGGTCTGGATCGCCTGCCCAGGGACCGGTACGAGGTGGCTTCCGAAATCACCCACCCCGACGCCATCCTTCTGCGTTCGTTCAACATGCACGAGATGGAGTTTCCGGTGTCCCTGAAGGCCGTCGGCCGGGCCGGGGCGGGGGTCAACAATATTCCCGTGGAGAAACTCAGCCGGATGGGCGTACCGGTGTTCAACGCCCCGGGGGCCAATGCGAACGCCGTGAAGGAGCTCGTGATCGCCGGTATGTTGCTGGCCTGCCGAAACATCTGTCAGGCGTGGCATTACACCGCGACACTCGATGCGGGCGACGGCGGGCTGTCGGCCCAGGTCGAGGCGGGCAAGAAGCAATACGTCGGTTTCGAACTTCCGGGCCGGACGCTGGGCGTCGTTGGCCTGGGAGCCATCGGTGTCAAGGTGGCGAACGCGGCCAGGTCGCTGGGTATGCGGGTGATCGGGTACGACCCCACGATCACGGTGGCGCGGGCCTGGCAGTTGTCGGCCGACGTGGAGCAGGCGACGAGTATCGACGACCTGATGGGCAAGGTGGATTTCCTTACGTTTCACGTGCCCCTCGTCGACAGCACGCGCGCCATGATCAATGCGGAGCGTATCAGGCTGATGCGTGACGGCGTGGTCATCATGAATTTCGCCCGCGACGGTATCGTGGATGACAGTGCGGTGCTCGAGGCGCTGGACCAGGGCAAGGTCTATGCGTACGTCAGCGACTTTCCTGCCGACGAGATCCGGTGCCATCCCCGCGTCATTGCACTGCCGCATCTCGGCGCGTCGACCCGGGAGGCGGAAGAAAACTGTGCCGTGATGGTGGCTGACGAGGTCAGGGAATATCTGGAAAACGGCAATGTCAGGAACTCGGTGAACCTGCCACGCCTGAATCTGCCGCGAAAGGGCGCGGCGCGTCTGGCGATCGTGAATTCGAACGTCCCGGACATGGTGGCCAAGATGTCGAGTGATCTCGGCAAGGCGGGGGTGAACATCGTGCATATGGTCAACGAGTCCAACGGCAGTGTGGCCTACACCCTTCTCGATACCGAGACCGTGGTCGCGAGCGAGATCGTCGACAGGATCTCGACCATCGAAGGCGTGCTCAAGGTGCGTGTGATCTAGAGTCGCGACCATGCCGTACGACGCATCACTGGGCGACCTGAGGGAGAAGATCGATGACCTGGATACGCGTATCCTGGAGCTCATCAGCGATCGTGCCCGGGTCGCACAGCAGATCGCACGGGTGAAACGCGATGGTGACCCCAACGCGATCTTCTACCGCCCCGAGCGTGAGGCACGCGTGTTGAGGGGCATTCTGGAAAGCAATGTCGGCCCACTGAACGACGAGGAGATGGCCAGGTTGTTCCGCGAGATCATGTCCGCCTGTCTGGCGCTGGAGGAACCGCTGGACATCGCCTTTCTGGGGCCCGAGGGCACGTTCACCCAGGAGGCCGCGCTGAAGCATTTCGGGCATTCGGTGAAAACGACGCCGCTGAATTCCATCGACGAGGTGTTTCGCGAGGTGGAGTCTGGCGCCACCCAGTACGGGGTTGTACCCATCGAGAACTCCACCGAGGGCGTGGTCAATCACACCCTGGACATGTTTCTGCAATCATCGCTGAAGATCAGCGGCGAGGTGGAACTGCGTATTCATCATCACCTGATGTGCGCGAGCCACGACATGGGTTCGATCCGTCGCATCTACTCTCACCAGATGTCCCTGGCGCAGTGCCGGGAGTGGCTGGACGCGAACCTGCCGCAAGCCGAACGGGTTTCGATCAGCAGCAACGCGGAGGCGGCGCGTCGCGTCGCGGGCGAACCCGAATTCGCCGCGATCGCCGGGGACGCCGCCGCGGAAAAATACAACCTGAAGGTCCTGCGGAGCAATATCGAGGACCACCCCAACAACACCACGCGATTCCTGATCATCGGCCGTCCGACGGTCGCCCCCAGCGGCAACGACAAGACCAGCGTGCTGGTGTCGGCGCGCAACAAGCCCGGTTCGCTGCACGGCCTGCTCGAGCCGCTGTCGCGTCATGGTGTCAGCATGACGAGGATCGAGTCCCGCCCTTCACATTACGTGAACTGGGAGTATGTGTTCTTCCTCGACATGGAGGGTCACGCCGAGGAAACCAAGGTCGGGGCGGCGCTGGAGGAACTGAAGAAAGAGGCCGACCTGTTCACCATTCTGGGTTCCTACCCCCGCGCGGTGTTGTAGGCACAAGGCGTTCACGCAACGGCAAATCAGCAGACATTCACGCCCTGGCAGGCTGCGGCACGATCACGTTCATGACAGCATCTACATCTTTGAAAGATTTTGGACCCGCGGCGGTCGCCCACCTTGCGGTCGAGGGTGTCCGGCGCCTGAGACCCTACGAACCCGGCAAGCCGGTGGAGACCCTGGAAAAGGAACTGGGTATCCGGGACTCGGTCAAGCTTGCGTCCAACGAGAACCCGCTGGGACCGAGCCCGCTGGCGGTGGCCGCGATGCGCGATCGACTGGATGCGGTCTCGTTTTACCCGGACGGCAACGGCTTCGCGCTCAAGGAGGCCATCGCGCGGCGACATGGCCTGTCGATGGACTGCGTGACGATCGGCAACGGGTCCAATGACATCCTGGAACTGCTGGCACGGACCTTTCTCTCGCCGGGCAAGGCGGCGGTGTATTCGGCGCACGCCTTCGCGGTCTACCCCATCGTGACGACCGCCACCGGCGCGGCCTCGCGTGTCGCGGCCCCGCATTCGCCGGACGCGGCAATGCCGTATGGGCACCACCTCGAAAATCTCTATCGCCGGGTCGATCGCGACACGCGTCTTGTCTTTGTCGCGAACCCCAACAATCCAACGGGGACCTGGCTCACCTCGGATACGTTGCAGGATTTTGTCGGGTCGCTTCCCTCGCACGTTATCTGCGTGGTGGACGAGGCCTACGCGGAGTATGTGAGCGAGCCGGACTACCCGGACACCTCGACCTGGCTGGAGCGCTTTCCAAGACTGGTCGTGACGCGTACCTTTTCAAAGATTTTCGGTCTCGCGGGCCTGCGGGTCGGATACGGCCTGTCGCATCCTGGTGTGGCGGAACTGCTGAACCGGGTGCGTCAACCGTTCAACGTCAATCTGCTGGCGCAGGACGCCGCCCGGGCCGCGCTGGGGGACGGCGCGCATCTGGAGAAGAGCCGGGGGGTCAACGACGATGGCCTGGCGATGCTCGCGAGCGCATTCGGCGAACGTGGACTGGACCTCATTCCCTCGGTGGCGAACTTTATATGCGTCGACGTCGGCCGCGAGGCCCTGCCGGTGTACGACACCATGCTGCGCGAGGGTGTCATCGTCCGCCCCGTGGCGAACTACGGATTTCCCGACCATCTGCGCATCACCGTGGGGACACGGGCGCAGAACCTGAGAATGCTGGCCGCGCTGGACAAGGCGCTGCAACCATGATCGGACGCCTGTGCATCGTCGGCGTCGGACTCATGGGCGGCTCGCTCGCGCTGGCCCTGCGGCGCGAGCGCCACGTCGGGGAGATCGTCGGCACGAGCCGCAGCGAGACCAATCTCGCGCGAGCGGTGGAACTCGGGGTCATCGACCGCTACGAACTCGACATCGCCAAGGCGGTGGCCGGCGCCGACATGGTGGTGCTGGCCGTACCGCTGGGGGCGATGGAGACCGTTTGCCGGGGCCTGCGCGGGTCCCTGTCTCCCCAATCCATCCTGACCGACGTGGGTAGCGCCAAGGCGTGGGTTGTCGAGGCCGTGGATCGGGCGCTGGGCGGGGTGCCGGAGAATTTCGTGCCGGGCCATCCCATCGCGGGAACGGAAAAGAGCAGCGTGGACGCCGCGTTCGCCGATCTTTACTATCGCCATCGCGTGATCCTGACTCCCCTGGAAAACACCTCCGTGCGGGCGCTGGGTGAGGTGCGGGACATGTGGGAACGCACCGGCGCGATCGTGGAAGAAACCACGGTAGCACACCACGATGAAGTCCTCGCGGCGACGAGTCATCTGCCGCACGTACTGGCGTTCACACTGGTCGACGGGCTCGCGCGTCTGGGCGACCACGAAGATGTGTTTCGCTATGCGGCGGGCGGGTTTCGGGATTTCACCCGTATCGCCTCCAGTGACCCGGTCATGTGGCGCGATATCTGTCTCGGCAATCGAAAGGCCCTGACCCGGATGATCGGTTATTTCCGCGACGAGCTGGATCGGGTCGATGCAGCCATCGAGGCGGGTGACGGGGAGGCGCTGATGGATATCCTTACGCGAGCCAAGACGGCTCGCGACAATTTTCGCATCGGGTAACGCGAGTGCTCAATCCAACTGAAAATTACGGATTCAGCGTTCCCCTGGTGTTTCGCAGAGAGGCGCAGCGTGCAGGCAATGGGTAGCGCACCAGTGACTGGAAGCGATCTGCAATTCCAGGTAGATCCGGGCGGCGCCCTGCGCGGAGAGCGTCGCGTGCCCGGAGACAAATCGATCTCTCATCGAGCCATCATGTTCGGTGCCATCGCCGAAGGCATCACCCACGTCACCGGTTTTCTCGAGGGAGAAGACTGCCTGGCCACGATGAACGCCTTTCGCGCCATGGGCGTGCGCATCGACGGGCCCGACGGGGGTGAGGTGATCATCCACGGTGTCGGCCGGGACGGTCTGCACGCCCCGGGCGGCCCCCTGGATATGGGGAATTCGGGTACTGCCATGCGTCTGCTGGCCGGACTGCTGGCCGGGCAGTCCTTCGATTCGCGACTGACCGGTGACGCCTCCCTGTCCGTGCGGCCAATGCGGCGGGTAACCGACCCCTTGCAGGAAATGGGTGCGCGAGTCGAGACCGCAACCGGTGGCACCCCACCCCTGTCCCTGTCGGGATCCGCGGGACTTCGCGGCATCGAGTATGCAATGCCCGTGGCCAGCGCCCAGGTGAAATCGTGCGTTCTGCTCGCCGGTGTGTATGCGCGCGGGCGAACCTGTGTGATGGAACCCGCCTCAACGCGGGACCACACCGAACGCATGATGGAGGCCTTCGGCTACCCGGTCGAACGGAGCAGGGGACGGGTCTGTATCGAAGGTGGCGGTGCGTTTTCCGCGACCAGGGTCGACGTGCCGGCGGACATCTCGTCGGCGGCCTTTTTTCTCGTGGGGGCCAGCATCGCGGAGGGATCCGATCTCACGCTGCGCCACGTGGGTGTCAATCCGACCCGGACCGGTGTCATCGATGTCCTGCGCGCCATGGGCGCCGATATCCAGATCCTTGATCCGCGCACCGTCAGCGGGGAACCGGTTGCCGACCTGAGGGTGAGGTCGGCCCCGTTGCGCGGGATCGATGTGCCGCCAGACCTGGTCCCCCTGGCGATTGACGAATTTCCGGCGCTGTTCATTGCGGCGGCATGTGCCGAGGGCCCAACGCGGGTCACCGGGGCGCAAGAACTCCGCGTCAAGGAGACCGACCGGATTCAGGTGATGGCCGACGGACTCGGCGCGCTGGGAATCGTTGCCGTGCCGACCCCTGACGGGATCGAGATCCGGGGTGGCAGGCCAGCCGGTGGTCGCGTGGACAGTCGCGGAGATCACCGTATCGCGATGGCATTCGCCATGGCGGCGTTGCGGGCCTCCGGTCCCGTTACCATTCGGGACTGCCGGAACGTCAACACCTCGTTTCCGTGCTTCGCCGCGCTGGCTTCGTCATCGGGACTGGGGATTCGCGAGGTGCAGGGTGCGGTTTGATCCGGTCACAGTGTCGTTCCGCGTCGCCGGCCGGGAGGATTGACCATGGGGAAGCGAGGTGTTGTGGTGACCGTCGACGGTCCGGGCGGGTCCGGGAAAGGGACGATCAGCCACCTGATGGCGGACAAACTCGGATACCGATTTCTCGACAGCGGGTCACTGTACCGGCTGACGGCCCTTGCCGCGACACGCGCCGGGGTGGCGCTGGACGACAGCCCGGCGCTCTGCGCGCTGGCCCGGGCGCTGCCGGTAGCGTTCCGTACCGGGGTCGACGGAGAGCCGGTTACGTTGCTTGACGGGTTGGATGTCGGGACGGAAATCCGGTCCGAGGCCTGCGGCAATGCCGCTTCCAGGGTCGCCGCCGATTCGCAGGTGCGCACCGCGCTGCTCGAGCGTCAGAGGGCCTTTGCGGGGCCTCCGGGCCTGGTCGCGGACGGGCGGGACATGGGCACAGTGGTCTTTCCGCAAGCCGATACCAAGATATTTCTTACCGCCAGTCTTGAAGAGCGTGCCCGCAGGCGCTATAAGCAGTTGAAAGAAAAAGGAGTTAGTGCTAGATTTGCCGACCTTTTGAGCGAGCTCGCCAAGCGCGACGAACGGGATGCCAACCGGGAGGTCGCGCCGCTCAGGCCAGCCGACGACGCCACCATACTGGATTCGACCGGTTTGAGCATTTCCGAGGTCCTTGAGCAGGCGCTGGCCTGCGTGTCTCATCGCTGATGAGCCAAGGGTAGCGGAGACGGCGAGGTGACGATGAACCACAACCCCGGACTTCAACGGTCAGTCGGTAGCGCGACACCCGAAGCCCGAATTTGAGTACGAGTTGACCCTATCCATGAGTGAGAATTTTGCCGAGCTTTTCGAAGAGAGCCTGAACAGCATCCAGATGCGTCCCGGTACCATCATTAACGGTACTGTCGTCGACATCCGCAACGACAACGTGTTCGTGCATGCGGGTCTGAAGTCCGAGGGCGTGATCCCCATCGAGCAGTTCAGGAGTCCCGATGGCGAGATCAACATCAATGTCGGTGACGTCGTTGAGGTTTCGCTGGACGCCGTGGAGGACGGGTTCGGTGAAACCCGGCTGTCACGCGAAAAGGCGATTCGCGCCAAGGCCTGGGGCATCCTCGAGGACGCCTTCGAGGGCGACAACACCGTGGCCGGTGTGATTTCCGGCAAGGTGAAGGGCGGCTTTACCGTCGATATCAGCAACGTCCGCGCCTTTCTCCCGGGTTCGCTGGTCGATGTGCGACCGGTGCGGGATACGTCGTATCTCGAGGGCAAGGAGCTGGAATTCAAGGTCATCAAGCTGGATCAGCGCCGTAACAACGTCGTGGTCTCGCGACGCGCGGTGGTGGAGAAGGAATACAGCGCGGAGCGCGAGGCGCTGCTCGAGAGCCTGGAAGAAGGGCTCGTGCTCAAGGGTGTCGTCAAGAACCTCACCGATTACGGCGCATTCCTGGATCTCGGTGGTATCGACGGGTTGCTGCACATCACCGACATGGCCTGGAAGCGGGTCAAGCATCCCTCCGAGGTGGTGAACATCGGGGACGAGGTCGAGGTCAAGGTTCTCAAATTCGATCGCGAGCGAAATCGCGTGTCGCTTGGCCTCAAGCAACTGGGCGACGATCCCTGGGTCGATCTCACGCGTCGTTATCCCGAAGGTGCGCGTCTGTTCGGCACGGTCACGAACATCGCCGACTACGGCTGTTTCGTGGAAATCGAGGAAGGTGTCGAAGGACTGGTACACGTCTCCGAGATGGACTGGACCAACAAGAACGTCAACCCCAACAAGCTCGTGCACGTCGGTCAGGAAGTGGAAGTGATGATCCTGGATATCGACGAGGAACGCCGCCGCATATCCCTTGGCGTCAAGCAGTGCCAGTCCAATCCCTGGGACGACTTCGCGGCGATGCACAACAAGGGCGACAAGGTCAGCGGCAGTATCAAGTCGATCACGGATTTCGGTGTATTCGTCGGACTGGACGGCGGGATAGACGGCCTGGTGCATCTGTCGGATATTTCCTGGAGCACCTCGGGCGAGGAAGCCGTCAGGGACTACAAGAAGGGTGACGAGGTCGAGGCCGTGGTGCTCTCCGTCGATCCGGAGCGCGAGCGAATCAGCCTTGGCATCAAGCAGCTCGACAAGGATCCCTTCTCCAACTTCGTCGCGGAGCATCCGAAGGGCAGCATCGTCACGGGTGTCATCAGGGAGGTGGACGCGAAGGGCGCGATCGTGGATCTGCCCGACGGTGTCGAAGCGTCGCTGCGGGCCTCGGAACTTTCACGGGATCGTGTCGAGGACGCGCGCAGCGTGTTGAAGGCGGGTGACGAGGTCGAGGCCAAGTTCGTTGGCGTCGATGGCAGGCGCCGCGTCATCAACCTCTCCATCAAGGCCAAGGAGGTTGCGGATGAGGCACAGGCCCTGCAGGACTACAGCCGCGGCGGCGGGGATGCAACGACCTCGCTCGGAGACCTTCTCAAGGAACAGATTGGCGGCGACAAGGACGAGTAACGTCGGTACTGTCGCTTCGAGGTCGCGGATCGGTGGGTATTTCCGGAACGAGTTTTCCGGAAATACCGGAGAATTCAGATGACGAGCGACCGGCACGGGTATAAGGCGATTTCTGTCAAATGACATACCATCCTGCTTGTCTTCTCGTCCGTCCTCTGTGTTGCGATAACAGTGGCATAGTTCGACTATGTGCCTGTTCTCGCGCCTTGATGACGAACGAAAATCCGGCGCAATCCGGTATGTCATTTTCCGGTAATCGCCTAACGCCAGGATTCTGGGAATGAACGGGAAGGCGATGACGAAATCCGAGCTGATCGAGCAAGTTTCGCTCAAACAACAGCACCTTGCGCCCAGGGACGTTGAGCTCGCGGTGAACACCGTGCTGGAGTTGATGAGTGGTGCGTTATCCGGAGGAGACCGTATCGAGATCCGCGGTTTCGGCAGTTTTTCACTGCATTTCCGGCCGCCGCGCATCGGACGAAATCCGAAGACCGGGGAGTCAGTGTCCCTGCCGGGCAAGCATGTTCCGCATTTCAAGCCTGGCAAGGAACTCAGGGACCGGGTCAACATGGCTTCCGCCCCGGTACTGGAGATTGCGGAGGCGGTTGATTCCTGAACGGTTGTTAGCGATTTCTGAAAAATAACACACCATCCTGCTTGTCTTTTCGTCCGTCCTCTGCGTTGCGACAACCGTTACATAGTTCGACTATGCGTCTGTTGTCGCGCCTTGATGACGAACGAAAATCCTGCGCAATCTGGTATGTTATTTTCCGGCAATCGCCTTACTTGCCCGGTTCAGCCGGCGGGGTAACCGTGGTTGCATTCCGCTACGTGGTCTTTCAATGACCGACCGACGAGTTTGTGCACGGTATCAGCGCGCATCCAAACCGATTATACTTGCCGGATGATGTTCAAACGGGATGCCTCCCTGCACCACGGGGTACCGATCGACCCGCGCATGCGCCGGTTCACCTTGCCGAGCCCGGCAACCGCAACCCTATGCTGACACTCCTCTGGCTTCTCCTGCCCGTGGCCGCCGCTTCCGGTTGGTACGTGGCGAGGAAAACAGAATCCCAGCGATACGACGGACAAGCGTCCTCGATCTCTCCCGAATACATTCAGGGCCTGAACTACCTGCTCGACGAGAAACCCGACAAGGCGCTCGAAGTCTTTCTGCGTATCGTCGAGGTCGACCCCGAGACCGTCGAGACTCATCTGCTTCTCGGCAATCTCTTCAGACGACGCGGGGAGGTTGACCGGGCCATACGCATACATCAGAACCTGCTGTCACGACCCGGGGTTGGCGCGTCTTGCAGGCAGGACGCGCTTCTGGAACTGGGGAGGGACTACCTGAAAGCCGGTCTGCTGGATCGTGCGGAGAAACTGTTTCGGGACGTGATTTCGCAGAATGGTCACAAACGCGCGGCGTGTCGCCATCTGATGGAGGTGTATGAGCAGGAGAAGGACTGGGAAGCTGCGATACAGGTGGCTCAACAGCTTCAGGAGGGGACCGGTGCCTCTCCCGGACCCGTTGTCGCGCACTATTATTGCGAGATCGCAGAATCCCGGGAAACCAGCGGGCACGTGACGGAGGCTGAGGCGCTGGCCCGCAAGGCGCTGTCCTGCGATCCGGCCTGCGCGCGCGCCAGTATCCTGCTGGGGGACATGGCGTTACGGGCGTCCCGGTACGGTCGGGCGATCAAGTTCTACAGCAAGGTCTACGAACAGGACACCGACTATGTCTGCATGGTTCTCCCGCGCCTGAGGGATGCCTATGCACGGCGAAACGATGCGGAGGGTTATCTGGGTTATCTCAGGAAGATCCAGCCCTGCGGATGCGACCAGGACATCGTACTCACCCTGCTGGAGAGTTACCTGAAGGAAGGAGACCTGGATCGCGTGGCGTCCGTGTTCGAATCGGAGTTTCGAAGGGACCGGGTTGCGCTTACGATGATTCGCGAGTACGTCAAGATGTTGTCGGACGGCGCGGTCCCCGACGGCCGCGATGCACGGGAGAAGGTTGTCGCCGCGCTGGATTCTCACATCGACGCGCAGGTGTCTTATCAGTGCAATTCCTGCGGGTTCGAATCGAAAGGGCTATTCTGGCAGTGCCCCGGTTGCCACGGCTGGGGAACGGTCAGACCTGTCGGGCCGCATACCGCAATCCCGCGCAAATCCAAGCACTACAGTCTTTGAGTGTTCCGTCGCCGGCAGTGACACGGACGGCAAGCCGGGACCGGTGGCTGCGGACATCGGGCGGGACGGGAATGTTACCCGTACCGGGGCGCGATCCATCCACATAACGGCAACACCGTTATCTTCAGGGAAGTACGGCCCTGAGGACCCGGATATCGCGGTGGCGTACCGTGTAATCGAGGTTTAACCAGCGCCAATATTTATTTGCATTGGCGACCGCGCGTTCAACGCCATTGGCGGGGCGGCGCCTTCCAGTCATCGAGCAGAGGAGCCTATGGGCAAGAAGATCAAGAAAGCTGTTTTTCCCGTGGCCGGTCTGGGTACGCGGTTCCTTCCGGTGACCAAGGCCAATCCGAAAGAAATGCTGCCGGTGGTCGACAAGCCGCTCGTGCAGTATGCGGCCGAAGAGGCCGTGGCGGCCGGGATCGAGGTCCTGATCTTCGTCACGGGCAGGAACAAGCGATCCATTCCCGACCACTTCGACAAGGCCTACGAACTCGAGAGCGAGCTGGAGGCCAAGAACAAGACGGAGATGCTGAAAGTGACCAGAGAGGTGCTGCCTCCCGGGGTCACCTGTGTCTATATCCGCCAGTCAGAGGCCCTGGGACTGGGGCACGCGGTGGCCTGCGCCGAACCGGTGATCGGCGACGAGGCCTTCGCCATCATCCTCGCGGACGATCTCATAGACGACGGAAAGCGCGGCTGCATCCGGCAGATGGTGGAGGTGTACGAGGAATACCAGTGCGGGGTGATCGGCGTCGAGCAGGTCCCCAGGGAAGAAGTCAGCAGCTACGGCGTCGTGGACGGCGTAGCGAAGGGCGACCGCCTGTGGGGCATTCGTGGCCTGGTCGAAAAACCCGCGGTGGAAGACGCCCCGTCGAATATCGCCGTCGTCGGCCGGTATATCCTGGAGGCGTCGATCTTCGATCAGCTGCGGCAGACGAACCGGGGCGCCGGCGGAGAGATCCAGCTGACCGACGCCATCGCGGGTCAGATCCAGTCGGGCGGCTCCGTCATGGCCTACGAATTCGAGGGCGTGCGCTACGATTGCGGCAACAAACTCGGTTATCTGCAGGCCAACGTCGAACTGGCGCTGAAACACCCGGAACTGAAAGACGAGTTTCGTGAGTACATCGACTCGTTGAAGACGTAGGGCCGCGAATACACAGGGACGCGCGCATCGCCCTGAAGCCGGTCAACTCACAGACTGGTTCGCAACCACGAACAACGTCACTTCCGGCATCCGTGGAAATGCGTTGGCCCGCAGGTCGTAAATTGCTGTCCGCGGGCGCCGCAACGGTTCCACGAACGCCGGGAGGAAAGGTTCCTGGAATTGATCCGGCAGCAGGTCGAGGGAGATTCACGATCCGGATCGTGTGGAGATAGGTGTATCCCCGGCAGTTCTCAAGCCCGGGTTTCCGGCTTTGGACAGCACGACGTCAATGTCCTCGGAGTAACGAGCCGCTGGATACCGATGGATTTTGTAGAACGCGGTCCCGCCGCGGAACGCCGGGCATTCGGTGATCTCGTCGACCCGGAATATCCCGCCCGCACCACCACGGAAGTCAAAGCCCTGCTCAAGCTCGCCGTCGAACGCGAGCGCTGCTCCGCCGCCTCGATGGTCGAGGTGCTGGTGCCGGACTTCGCAATAGCGCACGGCCTCGCCGGTCGCGATCCGCACCAGCCGGCGAGCAAGGGTGCCACCAGGACGAGATAACCGAGAACAACCCATGACAGGGAACGCCCACCAGAACATCGAACAGATCGAGTCCAGTCTCTGGGAGGCCGCCGACCAGCTCCGCGCCAACTCCAAGCTGACTTCCAGCGACTACGCCATGCCGGTGCGCGGCGTGATCTTTCTCCGCCTCGCCGCCAGCCGTTACTACGCCGCCATCGAGGCCGACCAGCACGCCGCCTGCGGTATCCTCCTTCCCCGCATGACGAGCGGAGAGATCGCTGTATGACCGATGCCGCCGATGCGCCTTACCGAATTATCGAGATCCGCCCCGACTGGGTACTGGAAGATGAAGCCATGGGCAGCAAGGAGAAGTTCTGGTTTCGGGAAGACGACGGGCCGGAGTGGCTGTTCAAGTATCCGCAGCCAAATACGGGCCAGCACTGGGCGGAGAAGATCGCCGCCGAGGTGGCCGACGTGCTGGATATTCTGCACGCCCGGGTCGAACTGGCGGTGTTCCAGGGCGTGCGGGGGTCCGCGACCGAATCGTTTGCGCGTGAAGGCCGCGAGCTTTACCACGGGAACCAGGTGCTCGCCGGCCAGTTGCTGGACTATGATCCGGGTAAGCAGTTTCGGCAATCGGACCACACCCTGGAAAGTATTTTCGCGGCGCTGGACCGTGTCTTCGAAGCCCCGGATGCCGCGCGCCGGGCCAGAGAACGATTGGCCGAATATCTGGTGCTGGATGCCTTGATCGGCAACACCGATCGCCACCATGAGAACTGGGGCATTCTGCGAAAACGGACACCGAGCGGATGGACGGGGATGGTGGCGCCCACCTTCGATCATGCCTCGTCGCTGGGCCGGGAACTGCTGGATGAAAGACCCGGGAAATGCAGGCGGCGAATTCTGGAGGAGGACCGGTTGCCCCAATACGCGGAAAAGGCGCGCGGAGCGATTTACTGGAGGTCTTCGGACAGAAAAGGCATCAGCCCTCTCGAACTGGTGCGTCGCGCTTCCGACCTGCATCCTGGCTTGTTCGGTCCGGCCCTCAATCAGCTGGAGAAGCTGGAAAAGGACAGGTTACATCAGATCATGGAGCGGATTCCTGAAGGCTGGATTACGGAACTCTCCAAAAACTTTGCCGTCGATTTGATGTGCTATAACCTGGAACAACTGGGAAGGATTACGCCATGAGCGACAAGACGCTGTTTCTGGCCTGGCAGGACAAACGCCTGACACGGGGCTGGTTTCCGGTCGGGCGGTTGGATGTTCTGGCCGACCGGCATGCCTACCGTTTCCGCTATACCAGGGGGGCGGAAAGCGCCCATGAAAGCGCTGGATTCGATGCCTTGCTGGACTTCCCTGAACTGCATCGGGCCTACGAATCCGCCGATCTGTTCCCGCTGTTCAAGAACCGGATCATTTCAGCGGGACGTCGCGACTTCGCGGACTATCTGCGGATGCTCGATCTGCCCGAAACGGCAGAACCGATCGAGATTCTGGAAGTGGGCGGCGGCTACCGGGCCACGGACAGTTTCGAGGTATTCCCCAGGATCGTACGTCGCGCTGACGGCTTTTTCAGCTGCCGCTTCTTTCTGCATGGCTGGCGGCATGTGAACCCGGCAGCATTGAAGCGAATCGAGGCCCTTGAGCCGGGCGAGAACCTCTACGTGACGATCGAATTGACCAGTCCCGCCGGCCAACCGGCGATTCAGATTCAGAGCGAGGATTACCACATGATCGGCTGGGCGCCGCGCTATCTGGTGGAGGACCTAGTGCGTGCCATTGCTTTGTCTCCCGGGGACTACGGCGCCAAGGTTGTGAGAATCAATCCCGCGCCGGCACCGTCCAAGCAACGATTACTGGTGGAGTTGGTAGGGCGTTGGCCCGACTACGAACCCATGCATACGGGTGACTTCGAGCCGTTGGTTCATTGAACCGCGTGGAAACGCGGATGATGTACACCCGGCAATCATTGCCCGGGTTCCGCCAGCTCGATGCCAGCATGTAGGCAGTACCGGCGGCGCTGGCCCGCGCCGCACGGCGGGCACGGGCATTGGCGGCTTTTCATGGAACCCCCTTGATTGTAAGCGCCCCCGAATCAGCACCCATCTTTCACGGTCGACCTGCCGAACACTCTCTTCCGTCATCAAGCACGGGAGAAGGCGATGCCCAACAGCTGCGTATCTCGGGCGAAGGTGACCGCCGATTTCGTTTCATCGTGACTGATTCTCGCCGATTTTCCGGAATCGGTGGTCACGATCCGCGCTCTGTGGTTCCACAATCATATGCATTCCTTGATTCCGGCCAGGCCATGGCCTACCCTAAGGTAAAGATAAGCAATGGAGGTAAAGATGCCCACATCGACCCTATCCTCGAAGGGCCAGGTGACCATCCCCAAGGAGGTGCGCGACGCCCTGCACCTGGATGCGGGCGACCGGGTGCTCTTCGTCGTTCGGGAGGACGGGGTCGTCGAGCTGCGCCCACAGACCGTCGACCTGCGTGATCTCGTCGGCATGCTGAAGCCGCCCGAGGGCAAACACCTCACGGTCGAGGAGATGGACGAGGCGATCGGAGAGGCCGTGGTCGCGTCGTACCGGCGCTCGGTCGAGGAATGATCGCCGTCGACACCAACGTGCTGCTGCGCCTGATCGTCGAGGACGACGAGGCCCAGACCCGCCAGGCCGTGCGGCTGCTCGACCGGCTCGATGCAGATGGACAGCGAGCACTCGTCCCCACGATTGTCGCCTGCGAGATCGTCTGGGTGCTGCGCTCCGCATACCGGTTCGGCCGCGAGCGGATCGCGACTGCTCTCGGACAGCTGCTCGCTGCTCGGCAGCTCGTCTTCGAGCTGCCCGACGTCACGACCCGTGCGCTTCGGGCCTACGAGGCCGGCCGCGGTGACTTCGCAGACTACGTGGTACGCGAGAGCGCAAGAGCGGCAGGATGCGACACCGTCGTCACGTTCGATCGCAAGCTTCAGGGCGAGGAGATGTTCACCGCGCCCTGACAGGATCCCGACTGGCTGCACGGCCATTCCGGACCCGCTGCAGTTCATGAATGGCCTCCCATCTCGATGAGCACGCAGGGCCAGCGCCGTTTGCCGCGCTCGTCCAGCAGCACAGCGAGCCGATCGCCGAGGTGCGGGAGTTCCCGTAGGTCGGGTTAGCGTCAGCAAAACCTACGTGCGACCGGCATGCTATCCGTCTAGCTGGTGCGAGTCGAGCAGGTCGGGCCGGCTTCCAATCTTCGTGTAATGGAATCAGTTCGTAAGGTGATCTTTCATCTTCCGGACTGTCATTTTCCGGCAATCGCCTTAAGCTGATCTTTCTGTCACTTTCTTCGCCACTCAGGATAGAAGAATGAGCCAAGAGCACCGGGGCCGCGACCTCTTCATCGTCGATAACAGCATCTCCGGGTGGACGGGACTCCGTTATCTCGAAGAGTGGTGTGGCATCGCCAACGCGTTCGACATTGCCACCGGATACTTCGAGGTCGGCGCGTTGCTTGCGCTCGACCAGAAATGGCAGCCGCTGGAGAAAATCAGGATTCTGATGGGTGCGGAGACGTCGCACCGCACGCGCAAGGCGCTTCTGGAAGCCGTCCGCTTGCGTGCCGTTGAGGTACTCGACGGCAGCCTTGAAGCCGACAAACAGGCCAACCCGTTTCTGCGTGGTGTCAAGGCTATTCTTGAGGCGCTGCGTTCACGACAGATCGAGTGCCGCGTCTACGACCGAGACAAGTTCCATGCCAAGGCATACATTACCCACGCCAAGCTCGAGGTGGTTGGCGCCCAGGCACTGGTGGGTTCGAGCAACTTCACCGCACCCGGCCTGACCAAAAACATCGAGCTGAACATTCAGGTGCAGAGTGCCCGCGAGGTGGCCCAGCTTCAGGAGTGGTTCGAGGAACACTGGGAAGATGCCTCGGATATCACGGACGCGATTATCGAGACCGTCTCGCGCCACATCCAGCTCTACACGCCTTTCGATGTCTACGCAAAGGCCCTCCAGGAGTTTTTTCGCGGTCACGAGCTGACCGCCACCGAATGGGACGAAAGCCACTCAAAGATGTTCCCGAGCCTGGACCGCTACCAGCAGGAGGCGTACTGGGCGCTGATGAAGATTGCGCGCCAGCACGGCGGCGCGTTTCTTTGCGACGGCGTGGGTCTCGGCAAGACCTTCGTCGGCCTGATGCTCATCGAACGCCTGATCCTCCACGAGGGCAAACGGGTCGTGCTCTTCGCCCCGAAGGCCGCGAAGGAAGGCGTCTGGGAGCCCCATCTGCGCGAGTGGTTGCCCCATATCGGGGGCGTCAGCGGAGGATCTGACTTCAGCAATCTTGCCGTCTTCAGTCACACGGACCTGAACAGAAAGGGTGATTTCCCGGAGCGCTTCCAGCGCATTGCCGAGTTGGCTGACGTGGTGATCATCGACGAGGCGCACCACTTTCGGAATCCGGGCACACGAGGCGATGGCGACGACGACAAGGAGCCGTCCCGCTATTATCGCCTGTACGATCTGCTCGATAACGCGGTGCGCGCGAAGACCCTGTACATGCTGACCGCCACCCCGATCAACAACCGGCTGAGCGACTTCAGGCACATGGTCGAGTTGTTCACGCGACGCGAGGAGACTTACTTCGCGCGGACCCTTGGCGTCAACAACCTGCGCGCCCACTTCAATCAGATGGAGAAGGCCATACGTCAGCGTGTCGGCCATGACGTGACCGACGTCGCCGAGCACATGACCGAGGCGCAGGAAATCCTCTTCACCGACGAGATCTTCCGCCAGCTCGTAGTCCAGCGCAGCCGCGCCTATGCCCGCGAGAGCCAGATCCGCGAGACAGGCAAGGCCGCCGCGTTTCCCGAACGCAAGCCGCCCCAGGTGGCCGGGTACTCCATCCGCAAGACCTACGGCCGGCTGCTGGAACTGTTCGAGAAGGCCTTCACGCGCCGGAGTCCGCTCTTCACGCTGCCGATGTACTACGCACTACACTGGTACAAGGGTCCCGACAAGGACATCGACCCCTTCGAGCAGAACCGGCAGCAACAGGTGGTCGGTCTCATTCGGACCAACTTCCTGAAGCGCTTCGAAAGCTCCGTCGCGGCGTTCGAACTCTCTTGCGACCGTCTTCTGAAAAAACTCCTCGCCTTCGTCGAGGTACACAGCGAGACCGACGCCGAGAGGAAGCGCCTTGAGCGCTGGAAGGCCCAGCACGCGGAAATACTCGGTTACACGATCCAGCGGAAACTCGACTTGTGGGGGGAAGACGGCGACGGCGACGAGGTGGACGAGGACATCGTCCCGCAGGAGATGCTCGATGCCGTCGAGCGTCTCGACCGCGCCGAGTACGAGGTCGAGGAGATGCTGTCCGAGACCTTCCTCGACCTGGATCAGATTGTCCAGTTCATCGAGGAGGCGCGCAAGTTCGAGCCGAAGCACGACGACAAGCTCAAGAAGCTGATCCGCCTGCTCAAAACAAAGGAGATGGTCGGCCAGAAGGTGCTTGTCTTCACCGAATTCGCCGATACCGCACGCTACCTCAAGCGTCAGCTCGATGCCGCCGGTATCGATGGCGTGGCGCAGGTGGACAGCGCCACCAAGGCCAACCGCGCCGACGTTATCCGGCGCTTCGCGCCATACTATAATGGCGTTTCATCGGGTGAGCTGATCGCGCAGGGTCAGGACGAGACCCGTGTTCTCATTTCCACCGATGTGCTCTCCGAGGGCCTGAACTTGCAGGATGCCTCGCGAATGGTTAACTACGACATCCACTGGAATCCGGTGCGCCTGATGCAGCGCATCGGCCGCGTGGACCGGCGCATGAACCCGGAGGTAGAGAAGCAGCTCATAGCGGACCACCCCGAGGTGGTCGCCTCGCGCGGCAGGGTGAGCTTCTGGAACTTCCTGCCGCCCGACGAGTTGAACGAGATCCTCACGCTTTACACCAGGGTGACGCAGAAGACACTGTTGATCTCCCGGACCCTCGGTATCGAAGGCAGAAAGCTTCTGACCCCCGAGGACGATTACGAGGCGCTCAAGGAGTTCAACCACGCCTACGAGGGCACCCGCACGACGGTAGAGGATATGCACCTCGAATACCAGGCCCTGCTTCAGGCCGATTCCGGGCTGGAAGCCAGGCTCCGCGGCCTGCCTGGCGCGACCTTCAGCGGCCGCAAGCGGCCTGCCAGGGGCATACACGGTGTCTTCTTCTGCTACGCGTTGCCCGCGCTCGACAAGGAGCAGAACAAATTCACCGAGGAGGCCGGCATCACCCGCTGGTATCTCTATGACCTGGACCGCGACGCCGTCATCGAAGACCTGGGGGCGATGGTGGCGAGCATCCGCTCCAGGTCCGAGACCCCGCGCAAGTGCGCTACCGGGGAGAAGACGCTCGTGGAGATTCGCTCGAAGATCGACAAGCACATCAAGAACAGTTACCTGAAGCGCGTGGACGCGCCGGTGGGCGTGAAGCCCGCACTCAAGTGCTGGATGGAACTGAACGAGGGCTGAGCCGATGCCGATCGATCACCGTAGCGAACTCGCCCGGATCAGGAGCTTCGACCAGCTCGTCCGCTACCTGCGCGATCCCATGGGTTGGCCTATCGAGGGAGGCGACTTCGAGGAACTGACCTTTGAGTACACGCCCGAGGAACTCGGCATCGATACCAGGAATGCCGCCAGAATTCAGGAAATCAAGCGCCTGCGCCCGCTCTCGCCGAGTCAGCCTTGGGGTATCTTCTTCGTCAAGTTCGAACCGAAGCGCCTGCCGGTCGTGGCACTGCGCCGAATCCTGGGTCAGGTGGCGCTCAAAAAGCGAGCATCGGCCAACAAGTCCGAGCGTCAGGCCTGGGCCGCGGACGATCTGCTGTTCGTTTCCAACTATGGCGAGGGTGAAGAGCGCCAGATCAGCTTCGCCCACTTCTCGACACCCCGGGATGGGCAGGACTTGCCTACTCTCAAGGTGCTCGGCTGGGACAACCGCGACACCGCGCTCCACCTCGACGCCGTAGCCAGGGAACTCTCCGAACACCTCGCCTGGCCCGAGGATGAAGAAGACGGCGAAGCCTGGCGTGTGCAGTGGCGCTCGGCATTCACGCTGCGTCACCGAGAGGTCATCACTACCTCGAAGGACCTGTCGATCCGCCTGGCGGAGCTGGCCCGCGCGATCCGTGACCGCATTCAGACGGCGCTCGCCATCAAGAGCGAGCACGGATCGTTGACCAAGCTGATGAAGGCGTTCCAGGAGGCGCTTGTCCACGACCTCGACGCTGGCGGCTTCGCTGATATGTACGCCCAGACCATCGCCTATGGCCTGCTCTCGGCGCGCATCGCCGACCCGCACAAGAAGACGGTTGACGATTTCGCCGGCCACATGCGGACCAACCCCTTCCTGAAGGAGTTGATGGAGACCTTCATCAAAGTAGGCGGCCGGCGCGGCAAGGCGGGTGGCTCGGGCATCGACTTTGATGAGCTGGGCATCTCTGAGGTCGTCGATCTGCTCGACCAGGCCAAAATGGAAGCGGTGGTCCGCGACTTCGGTGACCGCAATCCCCAGGAAGACCCGGTCATCCACTTCTACGAGCACTTCCTCGCCGCCTACGACAAGAAGCAGAAGGTGAGCCGCGGCGTCTTCTACACCCCACGCCCGGTGGTCTCCTACATCGTGCGCTCGGTGGACGAGCTGCTGCGTTCCGAGTTCGGCCTCGAAGACGGCCTCGCCGATACCACGACCTGGGGCGAGATGGCCGGGCGCCATAAGAATCTGAAGATCCCCGACGGCGTCCCGCCCGAGCAGGACTTCATCCAGATCCTCGATCCCGCCACGGGTACCGGCACCTTCCTCGTTGAAGTCATCGACCTTGTCTACAAGACGCTGATCGACAAGTGGAAGAAGCAGGGCTGCGGCGAGAAAAAGATCGACGCGCTCTGGAACGAGTACGTGCCGCGACACCTTCTGCCGCGATTGCACGGCTACGAGTTACTAATGGCGCCGTATGCCATCGCTCATCTCAAGATCGGACTCAAGCTTTACGAGACCGGCTACCGCTTTGGCAGCGAAGAGCGGGCGCGGGTGTACATGACCAATGCTCTCGAGCCGGCATCTTCATTGGCTGACGATGAGGCTGCAGGACTCTTCGAAGCGCTTGGTCATGAGGCGCGAGCAGTCAATGAGGTTAAACGTAAACAACAGTTCACTCTGGTAATCGGCAATCCGCCGTATTCAATAAACTCGTGCAACTTGGATGAAAGTGCTGTCGTGTTGGTGGAGCCATTTCGCTATTTGGATGGAGAGAAAATTAAGGAACGGGGCGCGCTAAAGTTCGAGACGATACTCCAAGATGATTGCGTGAAGTTCTGGGGCCTCGGCATCGGGATTCTTGATACGACGCCGATTGGAATCACTAGCATGATTTCCAACAATGGATTTCTAACCAATCGAGTCTTGCGCGGCGTTCGGAAGACACTAATTAATACTTTCAACCGTCTCACGTTCTTAGACCTTCACGGCAACTGAAGCAAAGGCGAAGTTTGTCCTGACGGTTCCCCTGATGACAATGTGTTTGACATATAGATGCGCCCATCCTATCGCGGAGGATCAAATCGTACTTCGAGTCCCCGTTGCAGGGCGATGCTTTGGCTGTAGCTTTCGGAATCCATGATTATCGGAATTTTTCGGTAGTCGGCTACAAACGTGACCATCGATTTGATCCCAGCAATATCGTCCGCTGCCTTTTTCGGCCTTTTGACTACCGTTACACCTATTATGAGCCAACCATCGTGCAGCAAGCGTCAGCTGACATCATGCAGCATCTACTTAGACCAAATATGGGTCTTGTCTTTATGCGGCAAGTTATTCAAGAGGAAGGTGGTTACAATCATTTCTTCGTCACGAGGTTCCCAGTTGATCATCGAAGCATGAGGAGCAATCGCGGCTACGCGAACGTGGCGCCGCTTTTTCTCTACCAAGACAGAGACGGGCTCCTTGCGGGGAACGGTCGGCAAGTGAACCTTTCGGTCCGCTTCCGCGAAGACCTTCAAGCCGTTCTTGGCATTGAAGTTCTGGATCCCAACGAAATTCTCGCGTTCATCTACGCTACCTTTCATAGCGGTACCTACCGACTCAGATACTCAGATCTCCTCAAGATCGACTTCCCGCGAATACCACTACCCGGCAGACTCGATCTATTTCGTGAACTCGCGCGCCGTGGCGGCGAACTCGTCGCCCTACACCTGATGGAGTCCCCCAATCTCGACGACTTTATCACCACCTACACCGGTCCAAAGAACCCCGAAGTTGGCCGCGTCGGCTGGTCGGATGACACGGTCTGGCTCGATGCCGGCAAGACCAACGCCCGTGAAGGTCACCGCGCAACCAAGTCCGGCACGATCGGCTTCAGCGGCGTGCCCGAAGAGGTCTGGAACTTCCACATCGGCGGCTATCAGGTCTGCCACAAGTGGCTAAAGGACCGCAAGGGCCGCACGCTCTCGCAGGACGACATCACCCATTACCAGAAGATCGTTGTCGCCCTCACCGAGACCATCCGCCTAATGCAGGAGATCGACGAGGTCATCGAGCGGCACGGCGGCTGGCCGGGGGCGTTCCAGACCGGTGAGGCCAAGGCTGCGACCACCGAAGTCATCCCGTTCCGCCCGCGCACCGTCGAGCCAACGCCCGAGAAGCGCTACAAGACCTGCGTGCCGCTCGTTCCGCTCAAGGCCGCCGCCGGTGCCTTCGGCGATCCCCAGCACATCGAGGACGACGGCTCCGAGTGGGTAGACGTCGGGGCACACCACCACCTGCGCCCGGCAACTTTGTCGCTCAGGTTGTCGGCAAATCCATGGAGCCTGCGATCCCCGACGGCGCCTGGTGCCTTTTCCGCGCCCCGGTCGAAGGCACGCGCCAGGGCAAGAGCGTCCTCGTCCAGCTCCGCGACGCCACCGACCCCGAGACCGGTCAGCGTTATACGGTCAAGCGCTACGAAAGCGAGAAGGTGAAAGTTGGCGACACCTGGCGCCACGCGCGCATCACCCTGAAACCGATCAACCCTGACTATGAGCCCCTCGTCCTGACCGGTGAGGACGAGGGCGAGTTGCAGGTGATCGCCGAGCTGGTCGAGGTCCTGGCCGACGAGTCGCTCGGCGCGAAGGAGTGAGTAAACGGTGGTCGAGGCGGAAAAGGAAACCATCCACTACTTCGTGGATGAGGCGGGTGATCCGACCTTGTTCAACCGCAAGGGACACATCATCGTCGGCGATAACGGCTGCTCGAACTACTTCATGCTTGGCAAGATGGAAATCGATGCGCCGATCGAAATGGCACGAGACCTGGATGCCCTGCGCGCCGGGTTACTGGCTGACCCTTATTGCAAGCACGTTCCGTCGATGCAGCCGGAGAATCGGAAGACGGCTGTGGCCTTCCATGCCAAGGATGATCTACCGGAGATCCGAAGAGAGGTTTTCTCTCTGTTGCTGGAAAAGGACCTGCGGTTTTACGCCGTCGTTCGCGACAAGCACGATCTGGCGACCTACGTGCAGCAGCAGAACGAGCGAGACGCGAGCTACCGCTACCGCTACCGCCAGAATGAGCAGTACGACCTGCTAGTAAAAGAACTCTTTCGCAAGCTGCATCACATGGCGGAAGACGTCAACATCTGCTTCGCCAGGCGGGGCAACAAGTCCAGGAACGTGGCATTCCGCACCGCGCTGGAGCAGGCAGGGGAGGAATTCAAGCGAAGTTTCGGTTTCGCGCACCCGGCCACGAACAACGTCACCTCAAGCACTCCGGCGAAATGCGTTGGTCTGCAGGCAGTTGATTACTATCTATGGGCGTTGCAACGGTTCTACGAACGCCGGGAGGAAAGGTTTCTGGAGTTGATCTGGCCGCACGTCGGAGAGATTCACGATCTGGATCGTGTGGAGAACGGCAAGCGGAGCGTCTTCTACACAAAAAGAAAGCCGCTCAACTTGGCGGCTTTCGAGAAATAGGGAGGCCGGGGATATAGGGCTGACGGATCGAGATCCGCGGGCCACACGGCATGGAGCCGAATTTTGTCCCCAGCCACACTAAAATGATAGTTGTGTGCCCGGCAGTTCTCAAGCCCGGGTTCCCGGCTTTGTACAATCGAACGGAACCTGGAAGGATGGACATCTGGCGGCAGAAAATCGTCAACCGTTTGATCTGCCGGCGAAAAATGCGATTACGCTGGAAACGACAAAGCCGGCTGAGCGAACTCAAACCGGCATTTCGGAATTCTGGCTCCCCGGGACGGGCTCGAACCGCCGACCTAGTGATTAACAGTCCGCCCTGTGCCTGTGTCACAACTCCGCGTATTTATTGACATTTACCAAGGAACCCTTTGCCGATCAGTAAGTTACATGGTCGCTTGTCATGTTCCACGATGGTTTGATATAGCCTATAATAACCCTTCATAGTTGACCCGAAGTTGACCCGAAGTTGACCCATGGAGGGGTTATGGAGCGTTTCAATTTCACGCAGTCGCGCGTTCGCGCGCTGCCGGTCCCGACCGATGGGCGGACCGAGTACGCCGACAAGGAGATCCCGAAGCTCCGTCTCAGGATCACGCCGGCCGGGACCCGCTCGTTCGGGCTCCTGAAGAACGTCAACGGGCGGGCACGCCGCGTCACGCTCGGCCGGTTCCCGGATATTTCCGTCGGCCAGGCGCGGAAACTCGCCCTCAACGCGCTGCGCGACATCGCCGCGGGCATCGACCCGGTCGAGGAGAAGCGCCGTCTCCGCGCGGAAGGACTGACGTTAGGCAAAATCCGCGACGACTACCTCCAGACACACACCCTGAAGCCCGTCACACGGGCTGACTACCGCCACCGTATCGATCTGGCGTTCGAAGACTGGATCGATCGGCCGATCAACCGTATCACCACCGACATGGTGCGCGCACGACATCGCGAACTGACTCGACGGGGCAAGACTACCGCAAATTCGAGTTTCCGCGTGCTGCGCGCGTTGATGCGCCACGCGCGGGCCATCGACGCGATCCAGGAGCTGCCGACCGACGTGTTGAGTTCGGCGCGACTATGGCACAAGCCACGACGTGCCGAGCGGATCATCCCGGCCGATAGCCTGGGGGACTGGTATCGCGCCGTCCTGGCGGAATCGAATCCGGTGGCTCGCGTCTACCTCCTGACCGCGCTCCACATGGGGCTGCGGGGCAGCGAACTGGCCAGGCCCGCCACCAGGGAGATCCCCGCCAGGGGGTTGCGCTGGGAGGATGTCGACCTCGAGGGGCGGCTGCTCACGCTGCGCGACACGAAGAACGGCAGCGATTGCGCATTGCCGGTTCCGGGCGCCCTGGTGGAGCACTTCGATTCCCTGATACCTCGCCGCAAAGGGTACGTATTCGCCGACCGCGACGGTAAGCCGATATGGACACCGGCAAAGGCGATGGCGCGCGTTACCGAAGCGTGCGGCGTCAAATTCTGCAGGCACGATCTCCGGCGAACCTTCGCCACTATCGCCGAAGTCGCCGGCGTTCCGCACACGACCATCAAGAAACTGCTGAACCACGTCACCGATAACGAGGTGACCGGTGGCTATATCCGCACCGAGGTCAGCACGATGCGCGCGGCTACGGAACAGATCAGCGCGTTCATCCTCGACCAGGTGCAATAGAGGTGAACGCATGGCCGACGTGGATAAAAAAGTATCCCGAGCTGGGAGAGATATTGGATATCGGTCTGGTTTTCCTTAGAGCGATCAAATCCGGGAGGGCTCCCTTCACGAAGAGGCATGGTCGGCGACTGCGGTCACGCATCGATGATGTTCTATCGAATATATCGGAACTCCAGAAAGCGCTGGACGACGACGTGCTTCAGGGGGCACTTGTGGGTGCGAAGCACGGTGTCAAGCGGCCATCCGTGCATAAAGAATTCGATATGGTGCGAGATGTCGTGAAGACAGTTCATTCAGATTACCTTGCCGCATTTGAGGCTGGACGTGATCCTTGGCTTTTGCGCTATACGCTATTGGGTTTGAAGGTATCTCTAAGGGACATCGACGCTGGTATTTCGCCGAAGCTTCAAGGGAAAGAGCGCCGTGATTTTGAAATTGAGTTCCGCCGCAGTCTTCAGGACGATATGACACGGCTAGGTTTGGACAAACATCAATCCGCCTACCTGGTAGATGAGTTGTGGCGCCATGCCGGATTGCCGCCTCTACCATAATTGGCAATAAAAAATCAACCGTTTTTAGTCGCTTATTTCGT